>JBJKSH010000168.1:0-31888 GCA_046704255.1 Ignavibacteriaceae bacterium
CTCATTATCCGGCGGAGTTCATGGCGGGTGTGTTAACGAACGGGGGAGGATACTATTCTGCCGCAGTTTATATAAACGAATGCAGGCGGCTGGGAATAAAAGTCCTTCTGCCTTCGGTTAACGAAAGCATTTACGAGTACCTCGGGAAAAATAAGACGATTAGAATCGGGTTTATGGCAATAAAAGATTTTGAGAAAAATTCTTCCGATGTTATTATTAAAGAAAGGACCAAAGGAGGAAAGTTTACTTCGCTTAAAAATTTTCTTAACAGAACGAACTTAAGCTTTACGCAGGCAGTTATACTTGTTAAATGCGGTGCGACAGACTGCTTTAACAAGACCAGGCCGGCTATGCTCAGACTGCTGGATATTTACTTCAACAGAAAAAAATTAGCTGAAGATGTAAACGGAAATCTTTTTACCAACGAACAGACGGGGCTTGAACGGGAGGCGGAAAAAAGCAGGCAGCTTAGCATTGAAGAAATTTGTGTTAACGAGTATGAAGCATTCGGGTACATGGTAACAAAGCATCCTCTTGAATTCTTTTCGATTAACATAAAAAAGTACCGCACTGTCAACTCGTCGGATATGATAAAATATAATAACCGCAAAGTAAGAATGATAGGCTGGTACATGACGTCAAAAAGAATACAAACGCGTAAGGGCGAAGTTATGAAATTTCTTTCGCTTGAAGATTTAACCGGTACGTTCGAAGCAGTGCTGTTTCCAAGGACATACCGGGAATATGCCGAGTTGACAATGTCTATGGGGCCGTATCTAGTTGAAGGCAAAGTTGATGCGGAAAACGGAAATAATATTATAGTTGAAAAGCTTTCCGTTCTAGCTGTCGAAACGGCAAAATCAATTACACAAAAAGACAGAACAAACAGCGACTTCTTCGGCGACCCGGAAAAGCCGGCTAGCTATGAAGATGTTATTATGGTTAATTCACTCGACAGTGAAAAGCTGATTAGAGCTTATGTTGGGTAATATGAAGTTTGGTCATTTGTTGTCATTTATAGTCATTAGGTCATTGGTCATTTAAGGGTAAAGCTTAGCCAAAGATATTTGAATTTTATTTTCGGATGTTATATTATTCAATTGTTCTGAATTATAATTGAATTAAGAATGCAGAACATTAGACATTCGAAGTAAGAACAATTGAGAGATTAAGAAGTTTTTCCAAGTATTATTAAATTGTATAGCATTCCTATATGTTCCGGAAGCAGGAGGATTATGTTTGTATAACACCCACATTAAACTTTGGAATATCCGGGTTATTGTTTGCTGCTTCAATTGCCATAGAAACAAATTCTCTTGTTAATGCCGGATCTATAATTTCATCAATCCACAATCTGGCAGCAGCATAAAGAGGTGTGCTGTTTTCATCGTAAGAGTTTTTTATTTCATCAAGCAGTTTCTTTTTATCTTCTTCACTAAATTCTTTTCCACCTTTTTTAGCCTGGTTTAATTTAATATCAAGCAAAACGCTGCTAGCCTGAGCACCGCCCATAACTGCTATCTTAGCATTGGGATAAGCAAAAATAAAGCGCGGGTCGTAGGCTTTGCCGCACATTGCATAATTACCGGCTCCAAAGCTGTTGCCTACAATTATAGTAATTTTCGGAACCACTGAATTTGCAACAGCATTTACCATTTTGGCGCCGTCTTTTATTATTCCGCCGTGTTCTGCTCTGCTTCCTACCATAAAACCCGTAACATCCTGAAGGAATAATAAAGGAATTTTTCTCTGATTGCAATTCATTATAAAGCGTGTAGCTTTATCAGAGCTATCTGAATAAATTACACCTCCAACCTGCATTTCTCCGGTTTCGGTTTTACTTACACTGCGCTGGTTTGCAACTATTCCTACCGCCCAGCCGTCTATTCTTGTATAAGCAGTTATAATTGTTTTTCCGTAACCTGCTTTATATTCATCAATTTCCGAATCATCAACGATTCTTGCAATAATTTCATACATGTCGTAAGGTTTAATTTGATCTTCAGGAAGCAGCCCGTAAATTTCTTTTGGAGAATATTTAGGCGGTTTGCTTTCAATCCTATTAAATCCGGCGGTTAAATGATTCCCGAATTTTGATGATAAACTTCTAATTTGCTTTAGGCATTCTTCATCATTTTTCATAACGTAATCCGTTACACCGGAAATATTCGACTGAACTTTTGCACCGCCTAAACTTTCGTTATCAATCACTTCGCCTATAGCCGCTCTAACAAGATGTGCGCCCGCAAGAAAAACCGAACCTTCTCCATCAACTATTAAAGCTTCATCACTCATAATAGGAAGGTAAGCACCGCCGGCAACACACGGCCCCATAATAGCAGATATTTGAGGGATTCCCATTGAAGACATAACAGCGTTGTTTCTAAAGACCCGTCCAAAGTGTTCTTTGTCCGGAAATATTTCATCTTGCAGCGGTAGAAAAACTCCTGCACTATCAACTAAATATATTATCGGAAGTTTGTTTTCTATTGCAATTTCCTGCGCACGTAAATTTTTTTTAGCTGTAATCGGAAACCAGGCGCCTGCTTTAACCGTTGCATCGTTGGCTACAATAATATTATACTTTTTATTTATTCTTCCTATACCGTATATTGTTCCGGAAGAAGGTGCACCGCCGTATTCATTGTACATATTGTATGCGGCAAATGTGCTTAGTTCTACAAAATCAGATTCATTATCAACAAGAAGTTTTATTCTTTCACGTGCCGTTAATTTACCTTTAGCTTTATGCTTTTCAATAGCCTTTTTGCCGCCGCCTAATTTAATCCTTTCTTTTTCAGCATTTAATTTGCGAATTAAATTTTTATAATAATCTTCCCGCTGAAGATAAGTTTGATCTTCTTTAATTGAATTACCGATTTTTGTCATAACAATTTATTTCTTTAACCGTGCAATTTTGTATTATTTTAATTTTGTAACTTATTAAACCTGTAGCAACTCTCTTGCAATAACAACTCTTTGAATTTCCGAAGTACCTTCTCCGATTGTAAGCAGCTTTACATCCCGATAAAATTTTTCAACCGGATAATCTTTTATAAATCCGTATCCGCCGAAGATTTGTACTGCTTCACTCGATGCTTTTTCTGCAATTTCACTTGCAAATAATTTTGCCATAGCCGCTTCTTTTTTATTTCCCGTAATACCGTTATCTTTCATGTAGGCTGCACGATAAGTTAGCAGCCGGGCAGCTTCTATATTTGTATGCATATCTGCCAGTTTAAATTGTGTGGCTTCAAATTCATTTAAAGTTTTGCCGAATTGCTTTCGTTCATTTCCGTATTTTAAAACGGCATTAAAAGCACCCTGTGCCAGTCCAATACTTAATGCCGCAATAGAGATCCTTCCCCCCTCAAGAATCTGCATTGCCTGTATAAATCCTTCACCTTCATTTCCCAATAAATTTTCATTGGGCACTTTGCAATTTTCAAAAATTAATTGAGTCGTATCGCTGGCGCGCATACCTAATTTATTTTCTTTTTTACCGGTAAAAAAACCTTCCGTTCCTTTTTCAAGAACGAATGCGGAAATTCCTTTTTTACCTTTGCTCTTATCTGTTATTGCCATAACTACCGCAGTTTCTCCAACAGAGCCGTGTGTTGTAAAAGTTTTGCTTCCGTTTAAGATGTAGTAGCCTGCTTTTTTTTCAGCAAAAGATTTTAATCCTGCGGCATCACTTCCGGAAGCAGATTCGGTTAAACCCCAGGCTCCCATTTTTTTACCGGAGGCCAGGTCGGGAACAAATTTTTTCCTTTGTTCTTCATTGCCGAATCTGAAGATATGATTTGTGCAAAGGCCGTTGTGTGCAGCTACGGAAAGCGCCATTGAGGGATCTACTTTGGCAAGTTCTTCAATTATAATTACAAACTCGGTATAACCCAATCCGGCACCGCCGTATTTTTCGGGAAAGATTACGCCTAAAAATCCGAGCTCTCCAAGTTGTTTCATTATTTCGATGGGGAATTTTTGAGACTCATCGTATTCCATTACCACGGGGCGAATATTTTTATCCGCAAAATCGCGAACTGTATCCCGGATCATTTGTTGATTTTCGGTAAACTCTAACAAGAACGGATGCTGATCTGTTTGCATTGGATTTCCTTTCAAAAATTATTTAAAATTTATCTCAGCTTTTAGTCTGAAACAATCCAATTTAGAGCACGTCATCTTTTGGATGAATGCTGCTTATTAAACTATAAACCTAGAACGAAAGACGTAAAACAAAATTAAAGTTGATTTTTGAAATTTTCTATTATTTCTTCGGCAATGTGATACGGAGAAAGATTACCCAATGTAACTTTTTCCAGAGAAGAATTTAAATAATCTTTCCCGCTTTCATTCCATAATTTTTTCCTTATGCTTTCTTCAACAATTTCCTTAATTCTTAATTTAGTTCTATTTTCTCTTTTTTTCATCAGAGTACCGGATTTTTCCAGGTATGTTCTATGCCGGTTTATTTCTCCGGCAATTTCGTTTATACCTTTATTTTCTACTGCAATTGAATTTATTATACCCGGCATCCAGGAATGTTCATTGTGCGTCTTCATCATCAAAATAGATTGAATTGCAGATACAGCCAGCTTGGCATCCGGGCGGTCACTTTTATTCACAACAAAAAAATCGGCAATTTCCATTAACCCAGCTTTCATTGCCTGCACGGTATCGCCGGATTCGGGAACAAGCACAACAATTGTGGTGTCTGCCGCTTGTGCTATGTCAAGTTCCGACTGCCCAACGCCAACGGTTTCCATTATAATAAAATCATATCCTGCAGCATCTAAAACATCAGCGGCATCGTTTGCTTTTTTACTTAAGCCGCCAAGGCTTCCGCGGGTTGCCATACTTCTAATAAACACCCCGGAATCATTACCTATGTCATTCATTCTTATTCTGTCTCCAAGCAGTGCACCGCCGGTAAACGGGCTTGTTGGGTCTACGGCAATTATTCCGATTTTCTTTCCGATACTTCTGTAATATTTTGTAAGTTGATTTGTAATAGTGCTTTTACCTGCGCCGGGAGGCCCTGTTATTCCGATCTTGTATGCATTACCGGCTTTATAATAAATTTTTTTCAAAAGCTCGGTTGATACTGCATTATCGGATTCTACTATTGAAATTGATCTTGCAACAGTTCTTTTGTCGTTATCAAATATTTTGTTTATAAAAGATTTTTCCAGCATTTAAAAATTCTTAAAATAATCTACAGTTTTCTTTAATCCATCCTGTATACCGGTTGACGGCTTCCATCCGAATTTATTAAATATTTTTTCGGAAGATATAACGCTGCGCATTTGTTCGCCGGGTGCCGCCGGGCCGTGCTTTTCTTCATGAGTATAGCCGGTAATATTTCTTAACGTAATAAAGAGTTCGTTAACATTGGTTTCAATACCTGTACCAATATTATAAATATCGTTTGCTTCATCCTTTAAAGTTAAAAGGTTAGCTTTAACAACATCACCAACAAAAACATAATCGCGTGTCTGCAAACCGGAACCATTTATAATTGTCTTTTCATTTTTTAACATTCTACTGGAAAAAATTGCTACAACACCGGCTTCGCCAAAGGGGTTTTGTCTTGGGCCGTAAATGTTTGCGTACCTTAATATCGTATAATTAAGATTGTACTGTACCTTATAAAAGTACAAATATTTTTCAACAGATAATTTTGAAATTCCGTAAGGAGAAAGCGGATTTGCGGGATGTTTTTCATTGGCAGGGAAATAATTTTGTTCGCCGTAAACAGCCCCGCCGGTAGATGCAAACATAAACTTTTTAACTCCAGTTCTTACGCAATTCTGAAGCAGATTAATTGTTCCTAGTATGTTGGTATTGGCGTCAAAGGCGGGGTCTGCAACGGAACGGCGCACATCCATTTGAGCTGCATGATGATTTACCAGATCGAATTTTTCCTTGTCAAATAAATCCGCAATTTGTTTATCGCAAATATCTGCCTTTATAAATTCTGCCTTTGGGTTTACATTTTTTTCAAATCCTGTTGAAAGGTTATCAAGTACAAAAACTTTATGTCCTTCGTCCAGTAATGCGTCGGTTATATTTGAAGCTATAAATCCTGCTCCGCCCGTTATTAATATTTTCAAGTATTTTTCTCCTTGTACAAATTGTATTTATAAATATATTCCTTAACCTTTGCCGGAACAAGGAAATTTATGGGTAAGTTGTTTGCAATTCTCTCTCTTATTTCGCTAGAGCTTATATCAATCTCAGGGGTTTCGACAAAAATTGCAGTGTTAAAATATTTATCTTTTTTTTCAGGTTCAATTGAAGTTTTCCTTTTTAGTACTATTAGTTTGGCAAGTTGAAGAATTTCATCCGGCTCTCTCCATGTTTTAAATTCAAAGATATTATCATATCCTATTATCAATTCCATATTATTGAAGTGTTCACTTAATTTTCTTAAAGTATCTACGGTAAAAGAAGTTTCTCCGGATTTTATTTCAATATCCGAATAATCGAAATATGGAATATCTTCTATTGACAGTTGAATCATTTTTAACCTGTGAACCGGCTCCAAGCTTTTAATTTTTGTTTTGTGCGGAGAAACGAATGCAGGAATAAAAATAATTTTTTCCAGGTTCCTTAATTCTCTTAATGCCTGTGCTGTAATTAAATGGCCAAAATGAACCGGGTCGAATGTGCCTCCGAAAATTCCCACTGCACTCATTTAAGTAGCTCCTTATATTCTATAAAAAGATTTGTAAAAAGCTCATGTATTTTATGGCTGCAATAAGACAGGCTTTCTTTCTTAGAAAGTTCTATATACAGATTTTTAAAATCTTCCTCTTTTTTAATTGACATAAAATTACCAACAACATGGATAAAAACATCTTTAGTGTTTACTTTAAGAAGAAGTTTGTCCAGAGTCAAATTACTTAATTCCAGGTCAAATAAAAAATCCGCATTACGGGAATTAAAGCCGATAAAAGCCACATTTAAATTTTTAGTTTTTCCAATAACAATTGTTTCATCTTCTGCAGTAAGAAGGCTAAAAACTCTCTTAATATCAGCCGGTTCAAATCCTATTGAGTTGGAAAAGATTAAAAGGTTTTTATCCGTTCTATTTATATATTTTTCCGAGACTTCTTTAAGATATTTTTGATTATTGTCGGTGTTTACGAATATCAAATTTTCATTTAGACTTGAAAACTCTTTCGGTAAATAAGCTTCGTCATTCTGATCGAAGCAAAAATGAACTGCCCTTGAATTATAAAACCCGGAAAGAAGTTCTTCATTATTAAGTGCTAGGGCAGAGTATAGCTGTTGTGAATGAATTGAATCAAAAATTCCGAATTGCTTAATGTTTCCCGGGTTAAACATTGCCGAAAGAGAAATCAAATAAATTGAAGAGTTAAATTTCATAAGTTTAATTTAACTGAGTTTGTGCAAGTAAATTTTGAATGAATGTTCTGTAATAGGCAACATCTTTATTGTAAAATTCCCTGCTTGAACCGGAAGAATTTTTAAGCTCCATTTTTCTAAATGCCAAAGTTGTTGCTGCTCTAATATATAATTTCCTTATGCTTTCATCAACCCATCCGAGTTTGTTCCGTTTGGGGGAGTTTAATATATTAAGATGTTCAAGTGGTATTAATCCTTCCAATGCTTCTTCAAGAAGTTCACTGTATATAATTTTTTTTTCGTTCATAGTTGCAATTGAAAAAACAATAATAAAAATTATTACTGTAAAAAACATAAATAAAAATCCCAGCCCGGTTGTTGCTTTAAAACTTACACTAAAATTCCACGCAAAATGAATGAACATTGCAAGCATAATACCGATTACCGGGAATGTAATTTTATAATAGATATTTTTAAATTTAGCAAAGCCTAGAAAAGCACCGAAAGAAGCCGTAGCCACACAATGCATTACTCCTGAAAATAAAGTTCTTATAATTACAAGTGAAAACCATTCGGCAGGTGTATTTCCGAATGCGACAAAATAAAGAAAGTTTTCCGTCATTCCGAAGCCTAGTCCTATGGCAGCACCGTAAACTATGCCGTCCGTTAGGTTATCGAATTTTTTATTTGTTACCATAATAAAAAGAAATATTCCTTTTGTAATTTCTTCAACAAAGGGAGCTACAAAAATAGTTTCAGTATGTTCCAGACTGGAATTGCTGTGAATAAATAGGGCTAAAAATGAACTTAAAATTCCACTGCCTATAATTGCAAAAAAAATTGCACCCAAAGCTCCCCATAAATAATTTTTTAATACCAGTCCCAGCGGCTCTCTGTCGTACCTGTCGAACCGCCAGATAACTATTAAATAAATTATCATAGGAATAATTGCGGCTATAGCGGAAGAAATATAAATCATGACTTCAAGTTTAAGTTCCCAGCCGGAGACTGGTGCGCCATTGACGCAAGGTTCAAAATTAAGTCCATTTAATTAATCATTCGTTTTTAATCCACGAGATTAGTTCTTTAAATGTCGGCCTTTTACCATAAGATAAAATTCCGATTCTAAAAATTCTTGAAGAAATATAAATTGAAATATAGGTTGAAAGAATCATTATAAGTGAAGTTATGAATATTTCAATTAAAGAAACCGGCCCTATATTAAATCTTAAAATCATAACAGCCGGAATTGTAAAAGGAATATACGAAAGTACGTGTACAAAAATTGAATCCGGGTTTTCCATTGCAGGTATTGCAATTACAATGGGCAGTATTAAAACCATACTTAGGTAACTGGTAATTTGCTGGGCTTCTTGTTCTGTTGTTACAATAGAACCGAAACCGACAAAAATTGAAGTGTAAAAAATAAACCCTAAAATAAAGTAGATAAATATTTGGATAATATTATTAAAGGTGCCTGCCGGAATTATTCTGCTTCCGGCAAGGGAAAAACCGATGGACGTCCAGATTAAAACCTGGGTTATTCCTAATAAACTAAGACCAAGTACTTTTCCTGTTAAAAGCTCATCAGGTGTACAACTGGATATAATAATTTCTACCAGCCGGTTCGATTTTTCTTCTACCAAACTTCTTATAAGCATACCGCCGGAAGAAATAATCATCATCATTAATAAAATGATAAATATAAAAGAAGTAAAAAATACAAGAAGAAACCCGGAATTAGATTCTTTTCCGTTTTCTTCAATTTTAACCGATTTAATATTTATATTTTTAGTAATTACCTTCATTAGGGAAGTGCTTAATCCTTCCTTCGAAAGTTTTAATTCTATTCTCGCTTTATTAACAGCATTGTTCATGTCGCTTAGTATTTTGAAGTTACCGGAGCTTTTACTTCTGTACTCAACCTTAAGGGAATCTGTTCCACCGTTCAATATTATAAGATAACCCTCAATTTTTCCGTTCAATGCATATTCGTCTGCGCTTTTCCTTATCGTTTTAAGATTTTTTCCCTTGCCGGAAAGATTAATTAATATATAATCCGGCTGCCCGTTTTTTAATTTGAAGTTGTTAAGCTGCATTTTAATCGGTTTAAAATATAAACCGGAAGTATCAACAATACCTAATGCCTTGGTAGTTGTTTCCTGCTGCCCTGTAAGAAGAGTTGGTGCTAATCCGAAAGCAATAATAATTGCCGGAGTTATAATAAGCGAAATTAAAAAAGTTTTTGTCTTAACCTTTTCCAGATATTCCCATTTTGCAATTATAAAAGCTTTCTTCATAAAAATTAATTTGAGCTTTGCTTTATAACGTCTATAAAAATTTTATTTAAAGTGGGTTCAACAACGGAAAAATGCGTAACATCTATGCGGCTTACAACACTGCGTAAAAATTCGGAAGGTGCGAGATTGTTTTGCAATTGAATCTCGGCATAATTACTGTATATATCTACGTGAATTATTCCATCCAAATTATTTAAAAAAGAGCCGTCGCCGCTGAATTCAATTTTAACATTGTTGCCTGCAAATTTTTTCTTAAGGGAAGTTAAACTGCCGCTGCATACTTCCGTACCTTTGTTTATTAAAAATATATCCGAACATAGTTTTTCGGCAGTTTCCATTTGATGGGTAGAAAGCATAATTATTTTTCCTGTATTAACAAACGAAAGCAAAATCTCTTTAATCAACTGCTGGTTAATGGGATCAAATCCGCTGAACGGTTCATCTAGAATAAGAATTTGCGGGTTGTGAATTACGGCTATAATAAATTGAATTTTTTGCTGGTTGCCTTTGGAAAGTTCTTCGATTTTTTTGCTTCTGTAGTTTTCAATACCCATTCTTTTAAGCCAAAACGAAATAGAACCTTCTATCGTTTTTTTATCAAGATTTTTTAACCCGGCAAAGTAAGAAATAACATCTGCGGTTTTGCTTTTCTTATAAAGTCCTCTGTCTTCAGGTAAATAACCAATATTATTGAAAAAGTCACGGTTAATACTTCTACCGTTGTAAGTAATGGAACCGGATGTCGGCTTAATAATATTTAGAATTGTTCTTATTGTAGTTGTTTTACCTGCACCGTTAGGCCCAAGTAATCCGAAAATTTTTCCCGGTTCAATTTTAAAAGAAATATTGTTAACGGCAGCAACATCCCGGAAAATTTTTGTTAAGTTATCTACAACAAGCATTAAAAGAATAATTAATATTTTTTATTTTAGAGATTAATATAAATAAAATCGTTTCTAAAACCTTTGAATTTAAAACAAAAGTTGACTATCTATCTAAGTATGTCTATATTTTGGCTTGTTTTTTGCTCTTTTATGAGAGATTGCAATGAAGATTAAGATATCTAATCTATCGGATGGTGTTCATAATTTTAATTTTGATGTAAATGTTGGTGAGCTTGATTTGGAAGAACCGTTTTGGGGAAACTGCAAGGTAGATGTTGAGCTTAATAAATTGCATAATCAAATAATTTTGAACGCAAATATTACTTTGAATGTAAAATTTGAGTGCGACAGGTGCAACAAAACTTTTAATACAGTTATTGCCAGTTATTATAAGATGGTTTATTTATTTGGTACCGAACCGGTAGATAACGGATCTGTTAACATTACCTATTTGCCTGTTGATGCGGATAAAATAGATTTAGCAGGTGATGTTAGAGATTATGCATTGCTGGCCATTCCAATGAAAAAACTTTGTAAGGAAAATTGTAAAGGCTTATGCGTAAAATGCGGTAAAGATTTAAATCAAGGTGAATGCTGCTGCGAGTTTAATGGTGCAGACCCCCGGTGGCTGCCTTTAACGGAACTAAAAAATAAGATTAACAATAATTAATTAAAGAGAAAGAATAATGCCGAATCCTAAACGTAAGTGGTCTAAAAGCAGAAGAGATAAAAGAAGGACACATTATAAAGCAACTCTCCCTGCGTTGGGTACGTGTTCAAATTGCGGTGAGATGAAATTAGCACACCGCGCCTGCCCTTCCTGCGGATACTATAATGAACGTTCTATGTTTATACCTAAAAGCTAAATTAAAAAAATCCTTTTAATGTACAATTCCAAATTCAACACATCCAAATGCAGAATAGTTGTTGATGCTATGGGGGGCGACTTTGCCCCTTTAAATGCAGTTGTTGGTGCAGTTAATGCACTTGAAGAAAAGCAGAATTTTGAGCTTTTTCTAGCGGGCAGGAAGCAGGAAATTCAAAAAATTCTACACTCTAACAAATTGAGTTTTAAAGAAGAAAATATTTTGCATGCCGAAGAGGTTATTGATATGGGGGAACAGCCTACCACGGCTCTTAAATCTAAAAAAAATTCATCTATAGTTGTAGGTGCTGCTTTTGTTAAAGAAAACAAAGCGGATGCATTTGTAAGCGCCGGCAATACCGGTGCTGTAATGGCTGCCTCTACTTTAATTATAGGAAGAATTCCGGGAGTCGGCAGGCCTACAATAGGGCAGGCAATGCCTAATCAAAAAGGAATTTCTACGCTGTTTGATGTTGGTGCCAGCGTTGACTCAAAGCCAAGGCATTTGCTTGAATACGCAATTATGGGTACTATTTTTACCAGGGAAATTTACGGCATTCAAAATCCTACGGTTGGGATTTTAAGTGTAGGTGAAGAAGAATCCAAGGGAAATGAGGTAACTTTAGCTGCTGCGGAACTGATTAAGAAAACCAATTTAAATTTTGTAGGGAATGTTGAAGGAAGAGATATTCTTAAAGGTACGGTTCACGTTGTTGTATGCGACGGATTTATCGGAAATATAATAATCAAATTTGGTGAAAGTGTGCTGGATTTTTTAAAATTCAAATTTAAAGAATACGCAGGTAATGGGCTAATAAACAAACTTAAAATTGGTCTTGTAAGGAGCAGCTTAAAAAATATTTTAAAAGATTTTGATTACCAGGAATACGGGGGTGTACCGCTGCTTGGTGTAAACGGAATTAGTATTATCGGGCACGGCTCAAGCTCTGCAAAAGCTATAAGCAATATGGTGTTTCGGGCAGTGGAAATGTATGAAAAAAACCTTATTCCTAAAATTGCAAATTCAATTAAACAATATTCAACTGTAACTTAACATGGGTTTATAATGAAAGATAAAAAATACAATGCGGTTATTACCGCAGTAGGAATGTATGTACCGGATAAAATATATGATAATGCCTATTTCGAAAAAATTGTGGATACAAGCGACGAGTGGATAAGAACTCGAACCGGTATAAGTGAAAGAAGGATACTTGAAAACGGCGGTACAAGCATTTTGGCAACCAAGGCTGCAGAGGATTTGCTTAAAACTAGAAATTTATCTGCCGAAGAAATAGATGTTATTATTGTTGCCACCGTAACTCCGGATATGTTTTTTCCCGCAACGGCTTGCCTTGTGCAAGACAACATTGGTGCTAAAAACGCATGGGGCTTTGATTTTTCTGCTGCTTGTTCCGGGTTTCTATTTGCCTTTCAAACCGGGTGTTCATTAGTTGAAACAGGCAGGTATAAAAAGGTTATGGTTATTGGTGCGGATAAAATGAGTTCTATTACGGATTATACGGATAGAAACAACTGCATATTGTTTGGAGATGCCGGCGCAGCAGTTTTGCTTGAACCAACTGAAGACAGCAATTACGGGTTACAGGATTCATTATTAAAATGCGATGGGTCCGGCAGAGATGTTTTAAATATGAAAGGCGGCGGCAGTGCAAATCCGCCTACTCATGAAACTGTTGATAAAAAGATGCACGTCATTTACCAGGATGGTAAAGCTGTTTTTAAAGTTGCCGTTAAAGGAATGGCAGACATTTCCTACGATATAATGAAGAAAAATAATTTGACTTCCGATGATATTGCTTATCTTGTACCTCATCAGGCTAATTTAAGAATTATTGATGCTACAGCCGAAAGAATGGGCATAAGCAGAGAAAAAGTAATGATCAATATTAACAAATATGGTAATACAACTGCGGCTACCATTCCGTCTTGCCTGGTAGAATACTATCGTAACGGCAAAATTAAAAAAGGCGATAAATTAATTCTCTCGGCTTTTGGAGCAGGTTTTACCTGGGGCGCTGTTTATTATGTCTGGGGGATGGACTAAAGATTTATGATTTATGATTGATGATTTATGATTGAATATTGAATATTAATAACTCTAATTAAAAAATATCAAAATGTAATATGAGTAAAAAAGCTTTTCTGTTTCCGGGGCAGGGTTCTCAATATGTTGGAATGGCTAAAGATCTTTTTGATAATTCGGTTGAAGCCAAAGCAATGATTCAAACTGCAGACGAAGCTTTGGGAATTAATTTATCGTACATATTATTTAACGGTCCTGCAGAACAATTAAAGCAAACCGAATATACACAACCGGCAATTTTTCTTCACAGTGTTGCACTTGCAAGTATTATTAGAACACTTCAACCGGATGCAGCTGCGGGACATTCATTAGGTGAATACTCTGCTCTTGTAGCTGCCGGTTCAATTCAATTTTATGATGCCGTAAAACTTGTAAGAGCAAGGGGTAAAGCTATGCAGCAATCCGGAACTGATAACCCCGGTACAATGGCTGCTATTATAGGTTTGGAACCGGATGAAGTAATTGAAAGCTGCAGCGAAGCATCATCTGCGGGCATTGTACAATGTGCAAATTTTAATTCCCCGGGACAAATAGTAGTATCCGGTTCGGTTGAAGGCGTTAAAAAGGTGATGGAAATTTGCAAAACAAAAGGCGCCAAAATCGTAAAGCAATTAGTTGTAAGCGGTGCATTTCATTCTCCATTAATGGAACCGGCAAAAAAGTTACTCCTGGAGGAGTTAAATAAAACGAATATTTATGATGCAAGATTTCCTGTTTATGCTAATGTTACAGCAAAGCCCGTATTTTCCAAAGAGGAAATAAAAAGTTACCTGTTTGAACAAGTTACTTCTCCCGTAAGATGGGAAGAAACAATTAATAATATGGCAGCAGACGGCATTGAAGAATTTTATGAGATAGGACCGGGAAAAGTTCTTCAAGGTTTGGTTAAAAGAATAAATCCTGATTTTAAATGTACAACCATCGATAAATTTTCGGAGGCAGAAGAATATTTGTAATGGATACCGATAATATTAAAATAATTAGAGGAATAGGAATAGACCCTAGAATTTTTACATTTGGCTTTAGCTGTAAATGCAGCGGTGAATGCTGTTACTACGGTGTTTACACAGATTTAAAAGAACATGACCGTATTATCGAATTAAAAGATAAAATAGTTTCTTTAATGGATGATACACAAACTATTGATGTAAAAAAGTGGTTTGAACCTGAGGAAGAAGATGAAGATTTTGAATCCGGAGTAGCGGTTGGAACCGAATTATATAATAATAAGTGTGTCTTTTTAGATAAAAGCGGCTTGTGTACCTTACAAAAACTTGCAATAAACGAAGGTGAACACGAATGGAAATATAAGCCCTTATATTGTATTTTATATCCTCTAACTATTTACGAAGGTGCACTTACCATAGATGAAGAACATATGGAAAGATTAAAGACATGCAATAAGCTTCACGTTAACGGTACTTCAATTTATGAAGCCTGCGCCGCAGAGTTGAAACATCTTTTTGGGGAAGAGGGTTTTGCAGAGTTGGAAGAATACAGAAAAGAATATTTGGGTTCTCAAAATGCAAGGGAGGTTGCATGAAATTAAAAGGGAAAAAAGCAATTGTTACGGGTGGATCGCGCGGTATTGGAAAAGCAATTGTTCTGGAATTAGCGGCTAACGGTTGCGATGTGGTATTTACATATTTCAACTCCGTTGAATCTGCAAAAGAAGTAGAAAGTAAATCCGGAGAATTCGGAGTAAAGATTTTCGGAATTAATGCCGATGCATCAAAGTTTACCGAGGCGGAAAAAACAATTAATTTTGCTTTGGAAAAGTTGGGAGGTTTAGATATTTTAGTAAACAATGCAGGAATTACTAAAGATGGTTTGCTTATTCGTATGAGCGAAGATGATTTTGATAAGGTAATTTCTGCTAATCTTAAAAGCGTTTATAATTACACAAAGGCTTCTTTAAAACAAATGATTGGCCAGAGGTACGGAAGAATTGTTAACGTATCATCTGTTGTTGCAATTATAGGAAACCCCGGGCAGGCAAATTACGTTGCATCTAAAGCCGGCATAATCGGCTTTACAAAATCTACCGCTAAGGAATTAGCATCAAGAAATATTACAGTGAATGCTGTTGCACCCGGATATATTTCTACTGATATGACAGGTAAACTTAACGATAATCAAAAAGAAGCAATTAAAAATATGATTCCGTTAAAAAGAATCGGCTTACCGGAAGACGTTGCAAAGTTAACCGGCTTTTTAGTTTCCGATAATGCTGCATACATAACCGGCCAGGTTATCCATGTAGACGGCGGAATGGCAATGTAAGATTTTTTTTATTTAATAAACTTTATTTATCAATTAAAATAATAAATAGGAGAATAAATATGGACGTTGAAGCCAAAGTTAAAGAAATAATTATCGACAAATTAGGAGTTGAAGAATCCCAAATTACGCCCGAAGCATCTTTTACAAATGATTTAGGCGCGGATTCTCTTGATATTGTTGAATTAGTGATGGGCTTCGAAAGTGCATTCCAAATTTCTATCCCCGACGAAGATGCGGAAAAAATAGGTACTGTTGGAGATGCAGTTAGTTATTTAAAAGAAAAATTAGGATAGTAAATTAGAGCCGGGAAAGGCATTTTACCCGGCTCACCGGTCTTACCGGGTTTACTCCCTTATTATTAAGCATTTTGCTATCATAAGCTTTTTAAATCCGTTGGAGAAAATATGAAAAAGAGGAGAGTGGTTGTAACCGGTCTTGGTGCCGTTACTCCTATTGGAATAGGTGTTAAAGAATTTTGGGATGGCCTAATCAACGGTAAAAACGGTATTGGCCCCATAACAAAATTTGATGCTTCCGATTATGATACAAAATTTGCAGCGGAAGTAAAAAATTTCGATCCCGAAATTTATTTTGATAAAAAAGCGGTTAAAAGATTAGACCCGTTCTCCCAGTTTGCTATAGTGTCTGCCGATGAAGCAATATCCGATTCCGGGTTAAACATGGATAAAATTTCCAAAGAAAAATTCGGCGTTATATTCGGAAGCGGCATTGGTGGTATGGTTACAAATCAGCAGCAGCACTTCAAATATTTTGAGGCAAAAAACCCTCACGTGCTTAGTCCGTTTTTTGTAACAATGATGATTTCCGATATCGCAGCGGGACAAATTTCAATTAAGCACGGATTGAAAGGGCCTAATTATGCAACTACTTCGGCGTGTGCAACTTCTTCACATGCAATAGCTGATGCTTTTATTCTTATCCAAAGAGGGAGCGCTGATTTAATGATTTGCGGCGGTTCGGAAGCTGCAATTACGGAGCTATCCATCGGCGGATTTAATGCTATGAAAGCTTTATCCAGATGGAACGATAGATACCTTGAAGCCTCCAGGCCGTTTGACAAAGAAAGAAACGGCTTTGTTATGGGCGAAGGCGGCGGAACAGTTCTGCTTGAAGAATACGAACATGCATTAAACCGCGGAGCTGAAATTTATTGCGAAATTTCTGGTATCGGTTTAACCGGGGATGCTTACCATATTACGGCACCTGCACCCGGGGGCGAAGGTGCAGTTAGGTCGATGTCCGAGGCAATCAAAGATGCGGAAATTTCTTATGACGACGTGGATTACATAAATGCGCATGGTACCTCTACTCCATATAACGATGTAAATGAAACTAATGCAATTAAAACTGTTTTTAATAATCATGCATACAAAATGATTGTCAGTTCCACAAAATCCATGACGGGTCATCTGCTGGGTGCAGCCGGAGCCATAGAAGCTATTGCAACTGTGCTGGCGATAAAAAACAATATTGTTCCTCCCACAATAAACTTAACACAACCGGACCCCGAATGCGATCTTAATTACAGTCCTTTAAATGCTACTGAAAGAGAAATAAATTATGCAATTAGTAATACATTCGGATTCGGAGGGCACAATGCGTCATTGTTGTTTAAAAAATTTGAGGAATGATCTTGGGTAAAATACTAAGCTGGCTTATTAAAATAATTAAGCAAAAGGAAGAAAAAGACAAATCAAAATATATTTCCCGGCTACTAACCCCAGAAAAATTTACACAATTAGAAAAACTTATCGGCTTCAACATAAAAAACAGATCATATTACATTCAGGCTTTAATGCACCGTTCTTTTTTAGAACAGCATTCCGACTATGATGTTTCAAACGAAAGACTTGAATTTCTTGGTGATTCTGTTTTAAGCCTTACTGTTGCGGAATATTTATTTGAATCTTTCCCGGATAAAGACGAAGGCTTTCTTACAAAGGTTCGTGCAAAACTTGTTAACCGAATTGCTCTTGCAGACGCAGCAGATCAAATAGACCTTGCTTCATTTCTGCTGGTTAGTAAAAATTTATCCAACAATTTTGAAAACGGTTCGCGTACGGTGCTGGCAGATGCTCTGGAAGCACTGATTGGTGCCGTTTATCTGGATAACGGACTTGAAGCTGCAAAAGAATTTATTGAAAGAATTTTAATTGAGCCTAATTCCAAATCCGGTGTTTATCTTATTGATGAAAATTTTAAAAGCCAGCTTCTTGAATTTGCCCAGGCCAACCACATGGATAACCCGGTTTATACCGTTGTGAAAGAAGAAGGACCGCAGCATAACAGAATTTTTACAATTAAAGTTTCAATAGATAATACCGAGTTTGGAAGAGGAAAGGGAAAGAATAAAAAATCTGCCGAACAGAATGCAGCTCAGGCAGCTCTGCAAAGATTGGTTCAAAACAAAGATTAGCATCTTATAATATCTTTGAAATATGCAACTTCCTAACGCGAATAATAATTTTGAAATTTTAACAATATTTTGTGCAATAACCGATACTATCCCTCCGAAATATAGTAACGGTATAAGGCCATAAAAAAGCAGCATACCATACTGCCAATAAAATTATCCACTAGAAATCTTATGACGAATATAATATGATACAGAAGTTTTTATTTAATTTATCATTTTTTAGGTAATAAAGATTAACTATTTTTCGGTAATGAATTTTAAAGTTAAATCGGAGTAAAAAAATTTTTATGAATATTTTAGAACACCCTGATCAATTTGTAAACAGACATATTGGTCCCAATGAAGATGAGATAAACGAAATGCTTGAAGTTTCCGGAGCCGGTTCTCTGGATGCATTAATAGAAGAGACAGTACCGGCAAACATTAGGCTAAATAACAAACTAAATTTAAGTGAACCGGTTACCGAATATCAATTTATAAAATCTTTAAAAAGTACCGCACAAAAAAATAAAGTATTTAAATCTTATATAGGAATGGGGTATTACCCTACAATTACGCCATCCGTAATTCAACGTAATATTCTGGAAAACCCCGGCTGGTATACTCAATACACCCCTTATCAGGCAGAAATTTCCCAAGGCAGGCTGGAAGCACTTTTAAATTTTCAAACTGTAATTATCGACTTAACAAGACTGCCAATAGCAAATGCTTCGCTTTTAGATGAAGGAACAGCGGCAGCGGAAGCAATGTCTATGTTTCATTCATTAAGAAAAAAGAACACAGCAAATGTATTTTTTGTTTCCGAAGAATGTTTTCCTCAAACAATCGATGTACTTAAAACAAGGGCAAATCCCCTAGGCATAGAATTGCTTATTGGAGATCATAATAAAATTAATTTTAACGATAATATTTTCGGCATGCTGCTTCAGTATCCTTCCGGTAAAGGTGAAATTTATGATTACAAAGCTCTAATTAATGAAGCAAAAAAAAATAATGTCTACACGGTTGTAGCGGCAGATTTATTAAGTTTGACTTTGTTAGTGCCGCCGGGCGAGTTTGGTGCGGATGCTGCTGTTGGAAATTCTCAAAGGTTTGGAGTACCTATGGGATATGGTGGACCGCATGCTGCTTATTTTGCAACTAAAGATGAGTTTAAAAGACAAATCCCGGGTAGGATTATCGGCATATCGATTGATGCTTTTGGGAATCCCGCCTATAGAATGGCACTTCAAACTAGGGAGCAGCATATACGTCGTGAGAAGGCTACGAGTAATATTTGTACTTCTCAAGTTCTTCTTGCAATTATGGCTGGTATGTATGCAATATACCACGGTCCTTATAAACTTAAAGAAATTGCATCACGCATTAATAAAATGGCAAAAATTGCAGACCATTTTATTACCCAGCTTGGATATCATCAGGTTAATAAAAATTATTTTGATACTTTAAAAATAGATTTTGGCAAAAACGATACCGGTAAAATTGATTTAATAAAAACCGGGTCAATTAATAAAGGAATTAATTTTAGATATTTTGAAGACAATTCTTTAGGTATTTCTTTAAATGAAACCGTTGACCTGCCGGACATTAAAGAAATAATTTCGGTGTTTGCCAACGCCGCTGGTAAAGAAATTAATTCCAATGAAATTAATAAATATAATGAAACAGTTAATTCCGAATTTCCGGTTGAATTAACCAGGAACAGTTTATATTTGCAGCATCCCGTGTTTAACTGCCATCATTCTGAAACTGAAATGCTGCGTTATATGAAAAGCCTGGAAAACAAAGATCTTTCTCTTGTGCATTCAATGATACCTCTGGGTTCCTGCACTATGAAACTGAATGCCACCACTGAAATGCTTGGAATTACCTGGCCGGAATTCAGCGGGCTGCATCCTTTTGCTCCTCAAGATCAGGCAGTAGGATATTCCGAATTATTTAAATATCTTGAAAAAGACCTGGCTGCAATAACCGGTTTTGCCGGTGTTTCTCTTCAGCCAAACTCAGGTGCACAGGGAGAATATACTGGATTGATGGTAATACGTCAGTATCATTTAATTAGAGGAGAAGGGAATCGGAATGTTGTTTTAATTCCATTTTCCGCTCACGGAACAAATCCCGCAAGTGCTGTAATGGCAGGGATGAAGGTCATTGTTGTTAATTGTGATTCCAACGGAAACGTTGAACTTGAAGATTTAAAAAAGAAAGCCGAAACAAATAAAGATACACTTGCAGCTTTAATGATAACTTATCCTTCTACTCATGGTGTTTTTGAAGAACACATTACAGAAATTTGTAAAGTGATTCATGAAAACGGAGGACAGGTTTATATGGACGGCGCAAACATGAATGCACAGGTAGGTTTAACCAGCCCCGCTAAAATAGGTGCGGATATTTGTCATCTTAATCTTCATAAAACTTTTTGCATACCTCACGGCGGCGGTGGGCCGGGAATGGGGCCAATTTGTGCAGCTTCTCATCTTGTTCCTTTTCTGCCCGAACATCCTTTGGTTGAACTAGGACATGAAAAAGGTATTACATCTGTTGCATCCGCTCCCTGGGGCAGTGCGGATGTGCTGATTATTTCTTATGCTTATATAAAACTTATGGGAGCCGATGGATTGAAGCGTGCTTCCGTTATTTCAATCTTAAATGCAAATTATATTAAATCGAAATTGGAAAAGTACTTTAAAGTTTTATATACAGGCAAGAAAGGAAGAGTAGGTCACGAATTAATTTTTGATATGCGCAGTTTTAAAACTAGTGCAAAAGTTGAAGTTGAAGATATTGCTAAGAGATTAATGGATTACGGCTTTCATGCCCCAACTGTTTCATTCCCGGTTCACGGTACTTTAATGGTTGAGCCTACGGAAAGCGAATCGAAAGAAGAAATGGATAGATTCTGTGATGCGATGATCTCAATCTATAATGAAATTAAAGAAATTGAAGACGGCATTGCAGATATAGAAGATAATGTTTTAAAGAACGCACCTCATCCAATTCACAGCTTAATTTCCGGAGAATGGAACCATAAATATTCAAGGGAAAAAGCTGCATACCCTGTCAATTGGCTAAGAAGCAATAAATTCTGGCCGGCAGCCGGCAGGATTAACAATGCATACGGCGATAGAAATCTTATTTGCAGCTGCAATCCTGTTTCAGATTATTTGGAAGAAACCGTTTCCTAAATTATTGCGGCAGATTTTATCCGTTTTTTTAAAGTCTGCCGTTATTATTTTAAAATTGTATTTTTTTACAGGAGATTATACTGTTTAACTTTGCAGGAAAAATAATTATTTTCACCTTTGTTCTGCTTTTATTTCCTTCCTTTTTGTATTCGCAGTCTAGTAATACTTTATTCTTTTATCATGGTAATTACAAAGTAAAAATTGATTCAATTAAGGTTGATGGAAATAAGGTTACCAGGAAAGATGTTATAACCCGCGAATTAACCTTCGGGGTGGGGGATACTGTAACTCCGGAAATTATTGAATATAACAGGGAAAGAGTTTTTAGTCTTGGGTTATTTACAAAAGTAAATTTAAGCGTATATAGGCAATCGGATAAAAATATTTTATTAATTTTTGTCAGTGAAAGCTGGTATATTTATCCAATTCCTTTTGTTAACCTGGAGGATAGAGACTGGAGAAAAATTTCTTATGGTATGTATTTATATATAAGAAACTTATACGGTGAAAATGCAACTATACGAGGACAGATTGCGCTTGGCTACGATCCCGGATTCTTAATCTATTATGATTACCCGTACATTATTAGGGAACAAAATATTTACCTTCAGGCTAATCTTAGTTTTCAAAACGTAAAAAACAAAAGCAGAACTGCCGCAATGCTTCATGGTGCAGATTTTAGCCAAAAATTTGTCAGCGGTACTATCGATATCGGTAAAAGATTTAATCTTTTTAACATGGTAGATGTAAACATTGGTTTTAACTACATAGAAACTCCTTTTTATATTAAAGGAATTAATGCATCCGGCGGAAGAATTGACAGGCAATTTACTATAGGCGCAAATTATTTACTGGATACAAGAGATCTTGCCCAATTCCCAAGCACCGGAACATATCTTGACTTAACGTACCAGCTGGAGGGATTGGGTATTGACGGCATAAATTATCAAATTGCCGGATTAGACTACAGAGAATATTTTACTTTTTTTTCCAACTTGATTTTTAAATGGCGTTTTGCCGCAAGGCTTACCTACGGTAATCTTGTTCCTTATTATAATTATTCTTTCCTCGGATATTCAGAAAGGCTTCGCGGATATTATAATCAGGAAAAGGAAGGAAACGATTATTATCTTGGTTCGATTGAATTTAATTATCCTATTATAAAAGACATAAATGTTAATTTGAATTTTGTCCCAATTATTCCGGAATCATTATTGAACTATAGATTTGCTTTTTACTGGGAATTATTTATGGACAGCGGAACCACAAGATTAAACGGGCAGCCGGTAAGCTTAAAAAATTTATATACGGGTTACGGAACAGGATTAATATTTTTAGTTTTACCGTATAATAGCCTGCGTATTGAGTGGGCGTTAAATGATCAGAGACGTTCAGAATGGATTTTAGGACTTGGAGTATCTTTCTAACATAGAATTATATTACGCACTTCCTCAAAACTGCGGGAACGCCGAAGTAGAAATTGACGGCGAGGAATGCGGCCATATTTTAAAAGTAATGAGGCACAGCCTTAACGATGAATTATTCCTTACAAACGGCCGGGGAAAAATATTTAGGGGTATAATATATAAAGTCGAAAGAGACAGAATAAAACTCCGGGTAAATAAAATTTTTAAATACAAAAATGAATTTGCCGGCATTACATTTTGTATTCCTAAATTAAAAAGTGCTGACAGGTTAGAATTTGCAATTGAAAAGTGTACTGAACTTGGAGTTACGGATTTTATTGTATTCGAAAGTGAAAGGACAATATCTCATGCGGTAAAAATAGAACGCTGGGAAAAAATTCTTCTATCTGCAATGAAGCAGTCCCTGCGCAGTTTTCTTCCTTCTATTTCAATTGCCGGTTCTTTTGGTGAATTAATTTCTTTAAAAGGTGAAAAAATAATTTTCGATCAAAATGCTGAAGAAACATTTAGCAACTTTAAAAAAAATAAACCCGGTACAAATTATTATTTAATTTTCGGCCCGGAAGGAGGTTTAACCTCGTCGGAGCTTAGTTTGGTTCCTAAACAAAATTTATATAAGTTAGCGGAAAACAGGCTAAGAACGGAAACGGCTGTTATTAAATGCGCTTCAGTGCTTTAAAAATAGTAAAAATAATTTTCCCGATATTACTTCTTTCATTCCTTTTGGCATCATGCAGCAGTGTTGCCAGGTTTACCTCAAATGAAAATACCAACGAAGGCAAAACAATTACTTCAACCGGACATGAAAACGATTTACTGCGTTATAACAATGCAAAAACATTAAAAACAATTAGCGGCATTGCTTCTTATTATGGCTATAAATTTAACGGACGTACAACAGCAAGCGGGGAGGTTTATAATATGTATGCTTTAACTGCCGCTAACAACATGCTTCCCTTAAATACTATTGTTAGAGTTACAAATATTGAAAACGGGAAACAGGTAATATTAAGAATTAACGATAGAGGTCCGTTTATAAAGGACAGGCTTATAGACGTTTCTTATGAAGCAGCACTAAAACTTGGCATGATTACAAACGGAACTACAAAAGTGATAGTGGACGTTTTAAAATGGGGAAGTAATCAATAAAGTATATTAAAAATATTTATGATTGATGCATTTCTGCTTTTGCATTTCTAATTAAATTAAATACAAGTAGTATTACGGCAATTATTAATACTATATGCAATATACCTCCTGCAGAAATTTTAAGTATAACTCCCGCAAGCCAAAGTAAAAATAACAATGATATTACAGCCCACAACATATCGGCACCTTAATAAGAAAAATTTCATCAAGTAAATTATTATAATTTAAATTGTAAATGGTGCAGGGTATCACAAAAAAAAAATTATTAAACTCTTAGTGC
Source organism: Ignavibacteriaceae bacterium (assembly GCA_046704255.1). Taxonomy (GTDB): domain Bacteria; phylum Bacteroidota; class Ignavibacteria; order Ignavibacteriales; family Ignavibacteriaceae; genus FEN-1297. The sequence continues at coordinate 24,295 of JBJKSH010000168.1, forward strand.
TCAAACTCAAATTTAAAATAAAAAAGCCTTTTGATTTCTCTAAAGGCTTTATCTTAAATGAAGAATAATTTATAATGTAAACCTTAATCCAAGCTGCATGTACCAGCGGGAAAGAAGATTATCTGCACTCCACGGGGTATTGTTTGCAGGCTTTGAAAAGCTATAAACATTTCTTCCCGTTACAGGGTCTTTCCCTTTGAGTGAAACAATAGTGTAAGTCGGTTCATTCAATGTATAATAATAACCCCAGGAATTATTCAACAGGTTTAGCACATTGAGAATATCCAGGCTTATTTCAAACCTATGATTCGTAGCAGGAATTGATTGGACTATTCTCATGTCAAGCGAATTATTCCATGGAGCGTTAGCAGCGTTCCTCTGAAATATTTGGCCTCTATGAGTGCTTAAATAACTGTTGTTTGCAATAAAGCTGTTAAGGTCTTTATACATTTGTTGATCCGGTACGTACTTGCCGTTGGAAATAGAGCCAAGTTCGATATCCGCATCATTCTTTGGAATATAGAATAAATCATTTTGGTTATAACCGTCACCGTTAACATCACCGTAAACTGTTAGCGAATATGGTCTTCCTGATTGACCGTTATAGAATAATGAAATCGAAGTAGGTGCATCTTTAAAGAAATCGCGGGTATAAGTTACGGAAGCGTAGATACGGTTGCGCACTTCATAATCGGATGTTTCCAGCGGGGGATTATTGGGATTACCAGCTATCGGATTGTATGCCATTTGAGAATTTGCCTGGGATGATTCAACGCTGTTTACATCAAAAGCTCTTCCGTATGTATAACCGGCATTTAAACTTAAACCCCTTACAACATTTCTTTGAATTTGAGCAACTAAATTATACTGATAGCCCGAAGTTGTATTTTTTAGATATAACATTTGATAAAAGTTTCCATTACCGCTGTTATAACCTCCAAATATTGGCCTGTCTGCTTCGTTTTTATTTACACCGATTTTCGGTTGTAAATTTACTAATTGATAGGTCATATCATTTAAAGTTTTGCCATATAAAAATTCTAAAGTACCGATAAAGTTATCCGGTAACAACCTGTCAACAGCAGCATCAAATCTTAAAAGCTGGGGCATCCTCAAATTAGGATCAACCATGTCAATCTCAGATCGTAACTTGGTTGGAAGCCCTAAATCTGCTGCGGTTGGCTGTGTGGAAGCATTAAGCCATGCGGCCTGGAATGGTGTATTTATATGTGAACCGGTAATTTCGGCGTAGTATGTTCCATTGCTGCCGTAATTATTAGACATCCACACATAAGGTACGCGGCCGGAGAAAATACCGATGCCTCCTCTAATTTGGGTAACATGATCTCCGTTTACATCGTAGTTAATTCCTAATCTTGGAGATATTAATACGTTTGCTTTAGGTTTATTAGCTGTTGAATAACCGGGGAAATAATAACTAACCGAATCGTTGTTCGGAATTGAAGTAGGGAATGTTGGAACATCAAACCTAATACCCAAAGTTATTTTCATATTCTGGATTCCGGTCCATTCATCCTGTGCATAAATACCATATTGATTGGCATGAAAAGCAGCTGCTTGCAGGGGGTCATTGGTTCTGGAATATAATCTGTCATAAGAATAATTTACACCATTCTGAAGGTCGGCTAAACTGTTAAAAGTAAAGTAGCCGTAAAATGCCCGCATAAAAAGATTCTTAAATGCAAAGAATTCATTGTGTGTTCCGAAAGTAAATAAGTTATCTCCAACAGAATATGTGAAGTTATCAGTTAATTCAACATCTGCTTGATTAAGCATATTAGCAGATGAATATCTATCCGGGCCGGCATACATATTAAAACCGGATTCATTAACCTGTATTAGAGGATATGCATTGCCGTAAGGAACTCTGTTATCTAAGATTGTAGTATAACCCAAAATTAAATCATTAGACATGTTGTTCCCTATTTGACTGTTTAATTGTAAAACGCCGTTACTTGTTCGGTTTTGGTATAAATACAGATAACTATCAAAACTTAATGAATTATTTCCACGTCTTGTAGAACTAAAATCGTTATCGGATTTTGCATTTAAATAACTGTAGGTAAAAGTAAGTTTGTTTTGCTCATTTATATTCCAGTCAAAACGGGCAAAGAATTTAGCATTAGGATTTGAAGCATTAAAGGTTTGATCCGAGCCGGGATTAAATCCATACTTATTCATTAAAATACTTTTCATTTGACTAGCATAAGATGCAGCATTAGGATTACCCTGGGAAGTTAAAGACAAATTTTGCCAGGGATAGGTATACTGAACTAATTCTCCGTTTACAAAAAAGAACAATTTATTTTTTATAATAGGCCCGCCGACTCTTATTCCTTCCTGATAATTATTAAAATTAGCCAGCTTTGTTTTACTAACATCCGGGCTTACGCCGGCAAAATTTTGAGTTCTTCCGTAACCGTAAACAGAAGCCTCCCAATTGTTGGTACCGCTGCGTGTAATAGCATTTATTCCGCCGCCGGTAAAACCGCCGTACCTTACATCGAAAGGTGCTACAACAATTTGGAATTGTTGAATTTCATCAAGACTAATTGCATTTGCGCCCTGTCCGGTTCCGGGTGCGCCGGAGCCAAGACCGAACAAATCATTAAATTGTGTTCCGTTTAATTGAATGTTGTTATACCTCCCTGATCTTCCGGCGGCAGAATAACCAACCCCGCTAAACAATGGTGAAAGCTTTGTAAGATCAGTTAAGCTTCTGCTTATTGTTGGTATTTCCTGTATTTGTCTGGCGGAAACCCGTTCGGAAGCGCCTGTCCTATCACTGCTAATGATTGAATTCCTTGCTCCAACAACAGTAACTTCAGAAAGCTTTACCGCTGCCGTAGTAAGTTTAAAATCTAGTGTTAGGCTTTGTCCCAGATTAAGGTAAACATCTTCTTTTGTTTGAGTTTTATAACCTACAAAAGAAACCGTAATAGTGTAGGGACCACCAACTCTTAAACCTAGTAAATTATATTTCCCGCTATTTCTTGTAGTAGTACCGTATTGAGTTCCAGACGGATTATGAACAGCAATTATGGTAGCCGATGGTAGGGCTTGTCCGTTTTCATCGGTTACTGTTCCGTTTATGGAAGCTGTTGTAACACCCTGTGCATATACTCTTGCCGGAGAGGCAAAGTATAAAAAGCACGCAAATATCAGAAGAAGTAACTTTGTATATGATATTTTCATACTTACTCCAAATTGAATTGATTTGTTATAAAAGAATAATTTGTTAGCTGAGCAGAAGTTTTTATAAAATAATAATTATAAAAAAACCCGGCTCAAATTTCCCCTGGATGAAGTTGTTTTTCAAGACGAAAAATAATAATTAATAATTTAATAATATACTCTTTATAAAATTTTTATATTAATAACCGGTTTTGATAAGTTATCTGAAGTTACTCATTTAATGAAAATGATAGAAAATTATATAAACTTATGTTATTAAAAAACTGATTAAGATGAAAAATGTTGTAATTTATCATCTTTTTACCTCACCACCTTGTCCCATCTCAACTTAGTAAGGAGAAGGGGGACTCGGGAAGAGTTTTAATTTGTGTAACTTCAGTAAGTTAACAATAAAAATCTATTAAACAACCTGCCTTTAATTATTTTAATAATGGAATATTAAAATTTTTATAGAGGAACATATTGCTTTTTAAGCTTTGAAGCAATAAAAATTAATTATTGTTTATTTCATGTTATAAAGGACATAGTGTGTTTATTATTGTTGGTTTTTTTCCTAAAATTTTATTATGGTATTTGTATAATTTTTAAAATATTTGTTGAGCGGCATTTACTTAATGACATTTTTTAACGAAATAAAAACTGTTAAAGCCGGTTTAGTATTTATTCTAATTCTTATAATAGGAATCGGGGTAGCTTCTTACAGGAATATAAACGAAGTTTTTGAAACTGCAGAATTAAGAACAAATTCATATAATGTATTAAATACACTTGAAGATATTTTATCGCAGGTTGTTAGCGCTGAGGAAGGGCAGCGCAGTTACATTATAACCGGAGACGAATCTTACCTGGAGGCATTTTACAAGGGGCTTAAAAATGCAAAAAGCGATCTGGAATCTCTACAAAATTATGTTAAAGGTAATCCCGGGCAGAATACCTTGCTCATTCAATACAAAGCATTAATTACAAAGCGTTTTGAAAATCTCCAGGAAACAATTGAAGTAAGAAGACAAGGAAGCCTGGAGTCGGCAGCAAAAAGATTAAAACTTAAAACCGGCAAAAAACTGATGGATCAAATTTATGAATTGAATGCAAGAATGGAAGCAGATGAATATAATCTTTTACAGCATAGAGATCAACAACTTGTTGTAAATGTAAAAAATACTTTTATTACTATAATTGTAGGAACGCTTGTAAGCTGCATTATATTCTTAACAGTATTTTACATACTGGATAGAGAAATAGGCGAAAGGAAAAAAGTTGAGAAGGCAATTAGAAGGGAAATGGAATTTTCCGACAGATTATTGAACAGCAGCATAGATGGAATAGTTGCATTTGACAGCGAATGTAAATTTACACTTTGGAACCCGGGAATGGAATCTATGACCGGTATAAACAAATCCAAAACACTCGGAAAAAGCGCATTCGAAGTTTTGCCTTTTCTTAAAGAAATAGGTGAGGATAAATATTATTATGAAACTTTAAAGGGTAATTATGTTATTGCAAAAGACAGGTGGTACTATATTCCCGAGACGGGCAAAGAAGGATATTTTGAAGCTTATTATTCACCTATTCTGGATGACAGGAAAAATATAGTCGGCGGTATTGCAATAATGCGGGATAGTACCCAGAGAAAGTACGGACTGGAAGCATTAGAGAGAACAAAAGAGGAGCTTGAAAGAAGAGTTATAGAAAGAACCGCAGCGCTTTCAAAAGTAAATGAAGATCTTCGAAAAGAAATTACGGAAAAGAAAAGAGCCGAGGAACAAATAAAAGCTTCACTTCAGGAAAAAACAGTTTTACTTAGGGAAATTCATCACAGAGTAAAAAATAATTTACAGGTTATATCCAGCCTTTTAAATCTACAGTCCGGTTACATAGAAGATAGAAAATCACTCGAAATATTCAGGGAAAGTCAAACCAGGGTTCGCTCTATGGCGTTGATTCACGAAAAACTTTACCAGTCAAAAGATCTAAACAAAATTGAGTTTTCCGGGTATATTAATTCTTTAACAAAAGATTTATTCAGCTCCTATAACATCGATTTTGAAAGAATAAATTTAATTACGGATATGAAAGGAATATTTTTTGAAATTGATACTGCAATTTTATGCGGGCTGATAATAAACGAACTTGTTTCTAATTCTCTTAAGCATGCATTTCCCGGTAACAGGAAAGGAGAAATATTTATTGGCCTAAATAAAAATAACAGGCATAATTACACTTTAGTTCTTAAAGATAACGGTGTGGGTTTTCCCTCCAATATAAATTTTAGGAATACCGATTCTTTAGGGCTGCAGCTTGTTACAACACTTACACAGCAGCTTGGCGGAACAATAAATTTAACTAAAAACGGGTTTACTGAATTTACAATTGAATTTTCGGTTTCAGTTGCATAATGTTTTTAAGTTTTACAAATATCATCTGGCATTTAGAAGTTTAATAAAACCGTCCCACCAATCATTTTTAATAATTTCAAATTTATCCTTCTGCCTTGTATTTAGGAGATCTTCTACTTTGTCTATTATTAGAGTTTTATTTTTTTGAATAGAATATTTATCAGTATAACCAGATAATATTTGTTCTATCTCCGGGGTTTGTTTATTGGAAAGTAAAATTTTCTGCTGTAATTTATTAACAGATATTTTAATTATTTCAACCCGGCTTTTATTGCCGGATGTATCCGTTTGAGAAAAAGATAATTGGTTGATAGCAAGAAACAGAACAATAAACACAACAGCGACATTAATATTCTTCATCTTAATTACCTTTTGCTAATTATCTTACTTTATTAAAGTACACCCTTCAATTAGAAAAATCAACAGACTTCAAAATATCTTTGGAACTTTAAAAAATTTTATAATTATTTATTATTTAAGTAATTTTAATGTTTGAAATAAAAAATTTAATATTATTAGTATAATTAGTTTAATTTATTTGAAAGATTAAACATTAATGAATCAGGTATTAAAAAGGATAAAAAATGGTTATAAATTCTAAAGTTAAAAGGATAGGAATACTTACCGGTGGAGGAGATTGCCCTGGTCTTAATGCAGTATTAAGAGGCGTTACAAAACCCGCACAAGATTACGGGATGTCCGTACTGGGCATATTGGATGGATTTGAAGGACTAGTTGAAGGGAGGGCAAAAGAATTAAAGAACGATGATGTATCTGGAATTTTAGCTAGAGGCGGAACGATATTAGGTTCTTCCAATAAAGGCGATCCTTACCATTGGCCGGTGCTTAAAGACGGGAATATAGAAATTGTTAATAAATCTGATTCTGCATTAAAAAATTATAACGCCTGGAATTTGGATGCCATTATTGCTATTGGCGGTGACGGTACAATGCATATTTGTAATAAACTTGGCCAAATGGGTATGAACATGATTGGTGTTCCTAAAACAATAGAAAACGACCTGGAAGCTACAGACCTCACCTTTGGCCATGACTCCGCTGTTTATGTTGTTGCAGAAGCTTTGGATAGATTACATACCACAGCATCATCACACCATAGAGTAATAGTTGTTGAAGTTATGGGCCGTTATGCCGGCTGGATAGCACTAAACGGCGGATTAGCAGGTGGTGCGGATATTATACTTATTCCCGAAATACCTTTTTCATGGGAAAAAGTTTATGATAAAATTCTTAAAAGAGAATTGATGGGCAAAAAATTCAGTCTTGTTTGTGTTTCCGAAGGCGCACGACCGGTTGACGGTCAAATGGTTGTTAAAGGTCATGACATCAAACGTCATGATCCAAATCAGCTAGGTGGTATTGGAGAACTTGTAGCCAGAAAAATAGAAGAAAATACTGAACGTGAAACCCGTGTTACTGTTCTAGGACATTTGCAAAGAGGCGGTAGTCCTACACCTTTTGATAGAATTCTATCCACAAAGTTCGGAGCATTTGCAATTGATTTAGCAGCAAAGAAAAAATTCGGAAGAATGGTTGCACTTAAGGGGACAGAAGTAAAAAATGTTAAAGTTGAAGATGCAATTTCAAAACAAAAATTAGTACAGCCGGATAATCAGGCAGTTATTGCTGCAAAAGCCGTGGGAATTTCATTCGGAGAATAAGCAAGCAAAAAAAATTAAAATTAGATTGTGTTAAGTTGAAATTAACGGTGATTTAATATATTTTTCGTAATTCTTTTTTAGAGTATTGTTCGTAAAAAAATATTGGGGCTGAAGTTCAGTTGGTTAGAACGCCTGCCTGTCACGCAGGAGGTCGCGAGTTCGAGTCTCGTCGGCCCCGCATAGAAAAGCTTCAAAACAATTCGTTTTGAGGCTTTTTTTGTTTCCGCTCTTTTCAAAAATCCCACTGTCACTGTATGGAGTGTGTATGGACTTTGTATGGAGTAAATCCATACTGAGAAT
>JBJKSH010000169.1:0-11126 GCA_046704255.1 Ignavibacteriaceae bacterium
ATATAAATACTGAAATCGGATTTCTTCGTAAATATTATTTTATTTTTTGTATACGGTATGTTGAGTGAAAATTATTAATTAAAAAGTGTATCTGTTTAAGGGTGATTTTTAATTTTATAATTATTCCGGCAGGAATATAATGCTGTCCCCAAAAAAAGCTTTATCAATTTTAATTTGATGGTCTATCAATAAAAATATTTATTGATAATTGAATTTTCAATTCTTAGCTTAACAACGTAAATCCTGTCGAATACAGCATTAAAATATTATTAAATAAAGGCGGAGGCTTAAATGAATAAAAAAAAGTTCTTTATCGCTTTTGTTATTGTATTTGTTTTGCTCGAAATAACAAACTACCTGATCAATCAAGTAATACTTATGCCTGAATACGAAGCCCTGAAAAATGTTTTCAGACCTATGGATGAATTGAGTTCTATGTTGTGGATAATGTATGTTCTGGATATTGTCTGGGCGTTTTTCTTCGTGTTCTTTTTTGTTAAAGGCTATGAGGGAAGGGGATTAATGGAAGGAGTAAGATACGGAATTTACATCGGGCTTTTTATTTCCTTAGTTGCTGCTTATGCCCAGTATGTTGTCTATCCTATTACGTATTCCGTAACGTTAAATTGGTTCGTTTACGGTTTGGTACAAACGGTAATATTGGGAGTTGCCGCGGCATTAATTTATAAACCAAAATTTAGTATCAATTCAGACGTTGCCGTATAAAAAAATTAAATTTTCTGCCGGGCCGTTATTTACGGCTGCCCGGCAGTGAAACAATTTTTCATTCAACATAAACAGCGGTGCCGTAGGCAAGAATTTCGGAAGCGCTCTGCATTATATAACTTGTTGAAAAGCGGCAGTTAACAACAGCGTTAGCTCCCAAGGCTTTTGCTTCGTTAATCATCCGGTCTAGTGCCTGCTCTCTGGATTCTCCCATTAACTTTGTATATTCCTCAATTTCGCCGCCTACAATATTTTTAAATAATGCTATAATATCCTTACCAATATGACGGGCTCTAATAGTATTTCCCTTTACAAGTCCGAACGTTTTTTTTATTTCCTTTCCTGTAATTGTAGAAGAGGTAACTATTATCATCTTTGTATCTCCTTGTAATGATCTTTTTTTGAAGAAGTAAATTTTTCTCTGATCACCGAATATAATAGTAATAGAATTCCGAATATTAAAATTCCGATACCGAATTTTACCAGCTCTGGTGTTTGCGTATCGTTAACAAAATATTTAACGGTTTCTATGCTGACATAAACAAAAAATATAACAGCGCCAATAGATATTGCAATCCATGCTATTCCTCGTTCTATGCGGTTGTATATGCCAAGCCAGTAGCTGTCCCAAAATTCATTTGCCGGATTTTTAAGTTTCATTTTATAAATTACCTCCTTTATTTTTTTTTGCTCATTAAATTCATCTTTTAATTTACTATTTCCATTTATAATTTTTTCAAATTCTTTTCTTTCTACATCGGTTAAATCGTTTTCAAAGTATTTTTCCTGCAGATATATAAATCTTTCCTTCATAGCAGCTTCCTTTTTAATTTCACGGATAATTTTTTGCGTGCGTAAAAAAGCCGTGACATTACAGTTCCCTGAGGCACCTCTAAAATTTCGGATATTTCTTTGTAACTTAAATTTTCAAATTCTTTTAATATAATTATCTCCTTTTCATTAGGTTCAAGTTCTAACAAAGACTCTTCCAGTTTTGTTATTAATTCCGCTTCTTCAATTTGTTCAACCGGATCATTTGGTTCCGAACCGGCATAATTATATTCTAGAAACCGGGATTCTTTATTTTTGTTGTTTCTAACGATGTTGAGGTATAAATTTTTTAAAATCTTATAGTACCATGTAAAGAAATTTTTATTTTTATCGTACTTGTAAAAATTTTTATATACTTTTAAAAATGCTTCCTGCGATATTTCCATTGCCATATCATGAGAGCCCGTAAGGCCCAAGGCAGTATAGTATGCTCTTTTCATGTTTGATTTTACAAGTAACTCAAATTCCTTCATGTCGGCTTTGGTCAACTTTGGTACCCTGATATTTTTTTTAACATCTTTTTAATGATACCCTTAAAAGTTAATTTTATTCAAAGAAGGTTCCCGGTTACTTTTAAGGATAGTTCTATTATCTAAATTTTAATTTTTCCATATCAATTAACAAAATTTCCTTTAAAAATGGTTAATAAATTTTAACCAATAATAAAAAGCAGGTATGATTAAATGCATATTGCTTTTTATTTAGCTACAAATGTGACATAAAATAGAAATGTTAGAAGATTATTTTTACTACATTTCTTTGTCTTTATATAGAAAATTTGGGAATAACATATTTAGAGAACCATTAAATTGAAAAAATCATATTTATTATTTGTTATAATATTTTCACTTTCCCTCTTTGCGGAAAGCCGTGCTCAAGTAAGTATCGGCGTTAACGGAGGAGTTCAGGGACCGTTAGGTTTATTTGGTAATCTGGTTAATACGGGTTACGGAGGAACCGCATATGGTACCATTAATATTAATCCGCATTTTGCAATATCTGCTTCTGCAGGATATGTGAAATGGGAGTATAAATCATCATTCGATATAAACGGCGGTTTGGTTCATGTGAAGCGTGCTAGTTCTTATCTGCACTCTGTTCCAATAATGATTGGGGGGCGATTGCTGACGTCTGTTCCCCAGAGCCGATTTAAACCGTTTTTCGGACTTGATGTCGGTGCTATGTTTTCAAGTACCTCAGCTTCAACCTCACTTGTCGAAAGAGACATTATTTATTCTCCGTATATTGGAATGGATTATGAACTAATTCCGGAAGCATTTTCCCTGGAGCTTACATTAAGAGAATATAGTTTTCAGAAAACACTTAACAGATTAACAACTTCCTGGTACGGATTAAATTTAGGAATAAATATCGGGCTTTAAAAACAATTTGGCTTAAATCGTCCTGCTTCATTTAACCTGAATACCGAAGCTAAATTTTACTAAATAATTGAAGTTACACATTCAACGAAAATAATAGAAAATTTAACAAGTACTTATAATTTAAAAAACTTTTATAAGATGAAAAATGTTGCAGCAAAACATTTTTTATATCTTTCCCTTTGTCGACGTTGTCCGAAAAGTAAATTTTCAATTTTATAATTAGTGAAAATCCGTTGAATCAGTATAATTTCTATTCCATTTTTAAAAAAAATTACTTTTCGATCAGCTCGGGAACGGGGAATGAGGTTTATTTTGTGTAACTTCGGTAAATTATTATGCTAATTATTGTTTTTATCTTAATGAAGAATTCATATTCTAAAAGTTGGTTATATGGGAAAATATAAATTAACAGCTAATTACAGGCCTTCGGGCGATCAGCCGCAGGCAATTGAGCAATTAATAAAAGGCGTAAAAAGCGGTGAAAAGTTCCAAACACTGCTTGGTGTAACAGGAAGCGGAAAAACTTTTACAATTTCAAATGTTATTCAGGAAATAAACAAACCTACTTTAATTATCTCCCATAATAAAACTCTAGCTGCTCAGTTGTATTCCGAATTTAAAGGATTCTTCCCACAGAATGCCGTTGAGTTCTTTATAAGCTATTACGATTATTACCAGCCGGAAGCTTATGTCGTTTCCAGCGATCTTTATATCGAAAAAGATTTTTCGGTTAATGAAGAAATAGACAGACTAAGACTTAAAGCAACCACTTCTCTTATTGAAGGAAGAAACGATGTAATTGTTGTTGCAAGTGTAAGCTGTATATACGGAATAGGTGCGCCGCAGGAGTTTACCAGCCAGATTATCATTTTAAAAAAAGGACAAACAATACCCAGGAAAAAGCTCCTTAGAAAACTTATAGATATTCATTTTATAAGAAATGATATTGAATTTACACGCGGAGTTTTTAGAGCACGCGGCGATGTTGTAGAAATAATTCCCGCTTACCAGTATGAAGAAGCAATTAGAGTTGAGTTCTGGGATGATGATATTGAAAGGATTTCCATAATTGATTCTGTTACCGGCGAAGTTCTTAATGAAGTTGAATCCGCCGCTATTTACCCGGCAAAGTATTTTGTATCAGACAGAGATCATGTGCAGAGAGCCATTTATACAATTGAACAGGAACTTGATGAAAGACTAAAATATTTTAGAACCGAAGAAAAATATCTTGAAGCGCAGCGCCTAGAACAAAGGACAAAATTTGATATCGAAATGATGAAAGAGATTGGCTACTGTTCCGGCATAGAAAATTATTCGAGGCACATGGACGGCAGAGGACCCGGTACAAGGCCGTATAATCTTTTTGATTATTTCCCTAAAGATTTTCTCCTTGTAATTGATGAATCGCATGTTACGGTTCCTCAACTTAGAGCAATGTATAACGGCGATCGTTCACGGAAAGAAACTTTGGTGGAGCACGGGTTTAGGCTTCCTTCAGCACTGGATAACCGCCCAATGAAGTTTGCCGAATTTGAAAAGATGCTTAACCAGGTAATTTTTGTCAGTGCTACTCCCGGAGATTACGAGCTTGAGAAAAGCGGCGGCGTTGTGGTAGAACAGATTATCCGTCCAACTGGTTTACTGGATCCCGAAATTGAAGTAAGGCCGATTAAAGGGCAGATAGATGATCTTATCGGGGAGATAAGAACAAGAGCAGTTAGAAAGGAAAGAGTGCTTGTAACTACTCTTACAAAAAAAATGGCTGAAGACCTATCCGATTATCTTGATAAAATCGGAATTCTGGTAAGATATATCCACAGCGATATTGATGCACTCGAAAGAGTTGAAATACTTCGCGATTTAAGGATTGGTGATTTTGATGTGCTTGTTGGAGTGAATCTTTTAAGAGAAGGTTTGGATTTACCCGAGGTTTCTCTTGTTGCAATTATTGATGCCGACAAGGAAGGTTTTCTGCGCAGCGAAAGATCACTTATGCAGACTGCCGGACGGACCGCACGTAATGTTAACGGAAAAGTAATTATGTATGCTGATGTAATTACCGACTCAATGCGTAAAACTATTGATGAGACCGACCGCCGCCGTTCCCTTCAAATGAAATATAATAAAGATAACAATATTGAACCCAAAACAATTTACAAAAGTATGGAAGAGATACTTTCATCAACTTCTATTGCAGATGTAAGAAAGAAAGAAGAAAAAGAAACTTACTCATTTACAAAAGTTGCCGAACCGATTTTAAAATATATGGATACCGATCAGAAGAAAGATTTGATTGAACAGTTAACCATGCAAATGCATCAGGCTGCCAAGGACCTTGAGTTTGAAAAAGCTGCTTCATTAAGAGATGAAATAAACAGGCTGAAAAAAATGATAAAATGATTTAAATGAATTCATTATTCTGTTTATCATCAAACTTGTACAAAAAGGAAAGAGAGTCAGAAATCAGTCTGCTGCCCAATCTCTGATTCCTGATCTCTAATTTCGGTTTGAAAAAGTTATTATATTATCTATCATCAATTAGCGAGCATCGAAAATTTTCCGTCCTATATTCCAAACTCTTCTTTAACTTCTTTGAATTTTTCGATTGCAAAATCAAGATCTTCTTTTGAATGTGCTGCTGAAATTTGAACTCTTATCCTTGCCGTTCCTTTGGGTACAACCGGGTAAAAGAATCCTATAACATAAATTCCTTTTTCAAGTAATCTTGCTGCCATCTTTTGTGAAAGGGAAGCGTCACCAATCATAATCGGGACAATAGGATGAACTCCCGGCTTTATATTTAATCCGGCCTTTGAAATTCCTTCCCGAAAGTATTCGGTATTCTTTTCAAGTTTGTCTCTCAAGTGTGTGGATGATTCTAGAAGCTCAATGACTTTTAGAGAAGCCGAAATTATACTGGGTGCAACAGTGTTTGAAAACAAGTAAGGACGCGAGCGCTGACGAAGCATATCGATTATTTCTTTTCTTCCGCTTGTGTATCCGCCGCTAGCACCGCCTAATGCCTTACCTAAAGTGCCGGTAATAATATCCACTCTTCCCACTACTTCGTTATATTCGTGAGTACCTTTGCCGTGCTTACCCATAAATCCTACTGCATGAGAATCATCCACCATAACCATTGCATTATATTTTTCGGCAAGATCACAAATGTCATTAAGCTTAGCAATAAAGCCGTCCATAGAAAACACACCGTCTGTAGCAATTAAACGAAACCTGTTTGACTGTGTTTCGTTTAGTCTCTGTTCAAGGTCATTCATGTCGCTGTTCTTATAGCGGAAGCGCTGCGCTTTACACAAACGTATACCGTCAATAATGCTTGCATGGTTTAGCTCATCGCTTATTACAGCATCCTCTTCGGAAAGAATTGTCTCGAACAATCCTCCGTTGGCATCGAAACAGGATGTGTAAAGGATTGTATCCTCGGTTTCCAAAAATCCTGTTATCTTTTGTTCAAGTTCTTTGTGTATTTCCTGCGTACCGCAAATAAAACGAACCGAGGAAAGTCCGTAACCCCATTTGTCGTAACTTTCTTTTGCAGCTTTAATTATATCGGGGTGGTTTGCCAAACCCAAATAATTATTTGCACACATATTTAGAACTTGTTCACCTCCCTTAACCTCAATCCTGGCACTTTGCGGGCTGGTAATAATTCTTTCTTTTTTATATAAACCTTCAGCTTCTATTTGGTATAACTGCTGCGAGTAAAAATTTTTTAATTTTTCGTTCATAATGAATTCCTTTATCTTTTGGATAAAATGTTCTTTCTTAAATTAAGAAACGGAACACAGACTACACGGACAACACTGATTTACACGGATAAGTTTCAAATCCGTGAAAATCCGCCGAATCCGCTTTATCCGCGTTCCATTCTTTTTATTAGCATAACCATTTTAAAAACAAAAAAAAGTAACTTATGTTATTTATCCATTGTCCCAATCCAAAATAATTTTTCCGCTGTTGCCTGTCTTCATTAATTCAAAGCCTTCTTTATAATCTTTAAAATTAAACCTATGAGTAATTATAGGAGAAATATCCAATCCTGTTTGAATCATAACAGTCATCTTGTACCAAGTTTCAAACATTTCACGACCATAAATACCTTTTAAAGTTAGTCCGTTAAAAATTATTTCTTCCCAATCAATTGCGGTGTTATTCGGAAGTATGCCAAGCAACGCAATTTTACCGCCATGGCACATTAAAGAAATCATGTTCTTTAATGCATCGATACTTCCGGACATTTCCAAACCAACATCAAAACCTTCGGTCATGCCAAGCTCATTCATTACATCGGAAAGCCTTTCTTTTTTAATATTAACAGCGCGGGTTACACCTATTTTTTTTGCAAGTTCCAACCGATACGGATTCATATCCGAAATAACGACATACCTTGCACCGGCATGTTTTACTATTGCTGCCGCCATTATACCGATTGGACCTGCGCCTGTTATAAGTACATCTTCTCCAAGAACATCAAACGAAAGAGCAGTATGAGTTGCATTTCCGAAAGGATCAAAAATTGAAAAAATGTCTTCCGGTATGGAAGGTTCACAATGCCAAACATTTGAAACGGGAATGCTTAAATATTCGGCAAAGCAGCCCGGTCTGTTTACGCCCACTCCTTTTGCATTAGGACAAAGATGCCTTCTGCCCGCACGGCAATTACGGCAGCGCCCGCATACAATGTGGCCCTCGCCACTAACCAGTTCGCCGATCTTAACATCATGTACATTGGTTCCTATTGCTTCAACCGTTCCTACATATTCGTGCCCGGTAACCATAGGCACCGGGATTGTTTTCTTTGCCCAGTCATCCCAATTATATATATGAATATCTGTTCCGCAAATTGAAGTCTTTTTTATTTTTATAAGCACATCATTAATGCCTGGTTCCGGTACCGGTACTTCATCAAGCCATAGACCTGGTTCCGAAAATTTTTTTACAAGGGCTTTCATAGTTTTCATGTTTTGTCCTTATGGAAAATTGTTTTGCTGCAAATTAAGCAAATGAATTAATGCCTAACTTAAGTTTTTTCATTAAGTTAAAATTAGATATAAGAAAATAAAACAACAAACTCCAAAAGATGAAATTATCCGGCCGGTTCAACAGAGCACATTTAAAAAATAAAAAAGCGGGGATGCACCCGCTTTAAATGAAAAATTAAGAAAGGTAAAAATTTAGATAATTGAAAACAAAGCAAATTCGGAATTCAAATTTAAGTTTGAAGTTTCTTTATTATTCTTCATTATTTCCTCAAACCATCTGCCGTCAATTTCATTTTCTTCGGCAGTTGCTCTTAGCCACTCAATTTCTTTTTCGGATACCATTTGATCTGAAAATGCTAGTTTTAGCCCGTCGGTTACAAACGATTCCGCAATTTTCTTATTCGAAAATTTTATCGGCTTTTCTTCAATATATTTATTAGCTAAAAGACTTTTAAGCGTATCTTCATAAAAATCAGTGGCAAACCCCAATTTAAAAGCTATATTTCTAATAATTTTCTTTTCCGGTTCCGTTAATTGATTATCTTTTTTGGCAACTACCAGTAATCCTTTTAGGTAATTACTCTTATCAATCAAAGTTAATTCCATTAATCTTTCCCTATTTTATTGGTTAACAAATGTACGAAAATTTTCAGTTACCAAACAATGTATTTTTCCTTTCATAGCTTACATATCGTTGTAAAGAAGTTGTTCTTCGGCCGGGATGTACAAATCCGGGTAGGTGGTAATTAATGCCTTGGCTATAATTACAGCAGTTTTTTTGTAACCTGTAAGGCCGGTATTAATAACCAGATTATATAAGGAATCATCTTCACTGTTCTTGTTAAAATATTTTTTCAAATAATTTTTTCTGGCAAGGTCTTCTTTCTTTATAAATTCCAGAGCTGCCTTCCCGGTCAAATTGAATTTTTCCATGATTCGCTTAACCTTCGGTTCTGTAGGTGCAATTAGCCTAACGTGGAAAGCATTTTTTAGTCCGCATGTTATTATATTTCCTGCCCGGCCTATAATGATGCAATTCCCGATTTGAGCAAGCTGTAAAATAGTATTGCTTGTTTTGCTTACTAAAACCCAGGCATGCGGATGAAGCCCAAGAATTTCATTAACCGTAGATTTTATTTCCGATAATTTATCTTCTACAAAATACCGGCTCAATTTTTGGGGTAAGTTATGATCCTCAATTACTTTTTCAATAAGGTTTCTATCGAATACTGTCCACGGAGTGGAGCTTTTACGGTTAAGTTGCTGCAGATATTCGGAAAGATACTCGCTTACAATATCTGCTCCCGCACCGGTTTCTCTTGATATTGTTATACATGGCCCGGGATTTTGTTTTTTACGAATTCGGTTGTAATCTATAGAATGTGACTCTATATAGAGTCTGGCTTTTTCAAGCGGCCCTTTTGCTACCATATATCCATCCTATTAAATTAAAATTAAAAACAGTTCAGGATATGGCGTAAATCTTTAGTAAAATATACTAAAAAAAATATAGAGACTAAATATTATAATAGTTCCCTAATTGAATTTCTAATAATTCTCAATAAATTAATGTAAATTGCAGTTAATTATTTTTAAAGGATGGGGATCAAATTAAACCAGGTTAAAGAATTCCCATCGTCAGACTTTAAACGAATTATATGGAGAACAGCCATGGATTACAGGATAGAAACAGATAGTATGGGAGAAATGAAAGTCCCTTCAGATAAATATTACGGCGCACAGACAGCCAGATCATTAATGAATTTTAAAATAGGCGGCGAAAGATTTCCCCGTGAGCTTATAAGGGCTTTGGGGATTCTGAAAAAAGCTGCTGCTTTAACCAACAAGGAACTCGGTATTTTACCTTCCGAAAAAGCAGAATTAATTGTTAAAGCTGCCGACGAAGTTATTGAAGGAAAATTAGACGAACACTTTCCGCTTGTTGTTTGGCAAACAGGCAGCGGTACACAAACAAATATGAATTCAAACGAAGTTATTTCCAACAGAGCTATTGAGCTTGCAGGCGGTAAGATGGGAAGTAAAAAACCAATCCATCCTAATGATGATGTAAACAAAGCACAATCTTCCAACGATACTTTTCCCACTGCAATGCATATTGCTGCTGTGGAAGAAATTCACAGAAGATTAATACCAATGATTACAAAGCTTAGAGATGCTTTGGGAGAAAAATCCAAAGAGTTTAAGGATGTTATAAAAATAGGCAGAACACATCTTATGGATGCGACTCCTTTAACACTAGGACAGGAGTTCTCCGGGTATGCACAGCAGCTTACAAACGGGCTTGAAAGAATTAATGCATGCTTGACCCGTTTATATGAACTAGCTCTCGGCGGTACTGCCGTAGGGACAGGCTTAAATACTCATCCGGATTTTGCAATAAAATCCGCAGCAAAAATTGCAGAGCTAACTGGTAAGCCGTTTATTTCCGCAAGGAATAAATTTGAATCACTTGCAGCTCATGATGCCTTGGTCGAAACAAGCGGAGTATTAAAAACACTTGCTGCTTCATTAATGAAAATAGCGAACGACATCCGCTGGCTTGGCTCCGGGCCGAGATGCGGAATCGGTGAAATTCTTCTTCCTGAAAACGAACCGGGAAGTTCAATTATGCCCGGTAAAGTTAATCCGACACAAGCAGAAGCAATGACAATGGTTTGTGCACAGGTTATCGGCAACGATACTACCGTAACTCTTGCCGGTGCCAGCGGAAACTTTGAGCTTAATGTTTTTTAACCTGTTATTTTATTCAACGTTCTCCAATCGGTTAAACTTATTGCCGACGCATGCGAAAGCTTTACCGACAATTGCGTGACTGGGATTGAAGCAAATGAAAAAAATATTAAGAAGCATTTGAATGATTCTTTAATGCTTGTTACCGCACTAAATCCTCATATAGGATATGATAATGCGGCAAAGGTTGCAAAAAAAGCGCACAAGGAAAATAAAACATTAAAAGAAGCTGCCGTAGAACTCGGATTATTAACCGCTGAGAAGTTTGATGAAGTAGTTAGGCCGGAAAAAATGATTGGGCCAAAAGCATAAAACTGTGCTTAATCATTCTTTATTATGCTGGCTTTCCTTTTTTCTGTTGTTACCATTTCTTCAAGAGGTTGCCCGAAAAGTAAATTTTCAATTTTAAAATCAGTGAAAACCTGATTGA
>JBJKSH010000170.1:0-5290 GCA_046704255.1 Ignavibacteriaceae bacterium
ATACCCAAAGATTACCTGTTTTAGGATCCCATGCTAAAGTTTCATCGGACATTCCCGCTAAAACTGTATCCTTTAATGCGAAATCAGAAAATTGATCCGGGCGCTGATAAACAAACATCAACTGCGGCCCTGTAAAAGAAGCATAGTATACCGTATTTCCGTCCTTGGATACATCGATTGATCTTGCAATGCCGGAAGGTTCTCCTGTTACGGCATTACCAACATAATTAAGATCTTTGTCATACATAGCAATAGCAGTAGTTGCACCGCTAACAACCGGCCCAACGAAAACAGTACCGTCGTCGGCTACACCGGGTTTGGTTGGTGAAGAACCAATTTCTGTCATAACGTGTCTTGCCAGGCCTTGTTTTGTTTTGTAATCAATTTTAATTAATAATTTTTCAACACCGCTGTTTGTATAAATAATATTCCCGGCTTCGTCCCTTACCATACCGCGGGTTCCGGAAGAGCCGCCACCTATACCAAGAGTATCTGTAAAAGTACCTGTGGTTACTATACCAAGTATGCCATTAAGAGTACCATCAGGATTAAAAATATAAATCGGGCTTGAGTTAGTAATTGTATCTCCGCTTGGTGAAACCCAATTTGTATGATAATAACTGGCAGTCCAAATTTTACCGTCGGGATCTACAACTATTCCGTGTGTACCGCCCTTGTAATTTGTATCAGGCCAGGCGCCCTGATAAGACCAGTTTTGTGCAATAGCAGTAGCGGAAAGCAACATAAATACTGCTAAAACCGCTGTCATTTTTCTCCTCATTTTTCTTTCTCCTTTTTAGTTATTGATGTAAATATTAGCTAATAAATTAAAGCTAACCAATTAATCTCTGCCATATTGAATAGCTGCCGGTTTTCCTAAATTAATTCTTATAATTGTTTGAGATATATAATCCGAGGCAGCAGGATCAGAACCTACAGCACTCCTGGTATAATATAGAAAATTTCCGGGTCCTGAAGCGAAAGCATACACCGGCGCTGCGGCAATCAAACCGAGATACAAAGGTCCGGATGTTTTATCTGTGTGAACAACAATTATACTCTCCGGTAAATCAGTACCTAGATAAAGATCCCCGTCTGCAGCAAAAGCTATAGCATTTAAAGACGCAGTAGGGAAATTAGCGGAAAAGTCATAATATTTTTCCGGGGTACCCAATGCATCTCCGTTTATTTGCATTTTCCATACGGCGGTTTGGCCGCCGTCTGAAGAAGCCGCATAAAGATTTCCGTCAAATACTTTAATGGATGTAATTTCTCCAGTAAAAGGTATAGGCGTTACGGTTTTATCCGGTTTAATTAGATATATATTTCCGTTTGCTGCCGCACCGCCTGCCCAAATATTTCCGTTCTGATCAAAATCAAAATCTGTTATGCTTCCAATTCCCGATGATACAAGAACCGCTGACTTCACTCCTTCTTCTATAATAAAAAGAGCTTTAACTTTACGAGCGGCATAAAGTATATTACCGGGACCAAACTTTATATTATTAAAGAAGGTTTCTCCGCCTTTTGGTGCCCATGGTGTTACACTGCTGTCAATTCCAATTTTACTTATGCCCGTACCCTTTTTAAATTCAACTAAAGAAGAATAAACATTTCCGGATTTATCGGTTGCTAAACCATAGGGATAGGATTGTGCGGTATTATTATCAAAGGCATAGAACTCAGCTACCGCCGGAAGCAATTTATAGGATATTATGTTGCTGAATAATTCCGCATTTGTTACAGCTATTTTAACTTCAACGGAATTGCCGAATATATTAGGAGATACAACGGATATTTGTGTAGACGAAGAGGAAGTTATATTACCCGGCAAGCCGTTAAAATAAACTAAATTTTCGGAAGTTTTCCCGGAGAAATTTTGTCCATTAATTAATATATTCGTAACACCTGCCAGAGCGCCGTCTGCGGGTTCAATAGAACTAATAACCGGTGTACTGCCCACGGGAGTTACCGGCTGTCCCGCCCATAAGCTGGGTGATCCTTTATCCGTGCAGCCAGAAAAATAAATAAATGCTGCTGCAATTATTATTAAACCAAAGACAGACTTATTGTAAATAATTCTTTTCATACATTTCCCATATTTTTTTGTTATTCACAAAAATAAATTCAATAAAATTTATAATGCGAAGCTTAATGAAATACGATGCACATTACTAAATACCTGGTATGCGGTATAAGAATAATCCACAGAAAAATTAAAATCGGAGAAGGCATGTTTTATTCCTACACCGGCACTTATACCTTCAACATCGCTGGGAGTAACATAACCAACTCTTAAAGAAAGCAGTTTCATAAAAGTATATTCCGCTCCAAAATTAACCTGCTCGGAATAATCCCTGGGATGTGAAGCCTCGGCGGTTATTAAAAACGAATGCATACTTTGGTCTATCTGCGGCAGTAAATCCGCAACATTCATAGACAGGCCTATCTTAAATATTAACGGTAGCTGGAAACTTTCTTTTTTATACCTAACTTCGCGCGAAAAATTTCTTATATCCATTCCAAAGTTTAGGCTTTTAAATCCCGTCTTATAAAGAATTCCAAAATCAAATGCCAAAACATTTGTTCTGTTTTCTTCTGTAATATAACCGCCGCCGGTCGGGTTAACGGCAACAGTACTTGTACCAAGGGATTGGTGTACATATTTAATATTTCCGCCTACAGCAAACTTTTCGGAAAGAGCTTTTGCATAACCAATTCCAAAAGCATAAGCCGATGGACTGAATGTTCCCACATCTACAAACCCTTGGTCGTTATCCGCTCTAACCGTGCCTTGCAATTGTCCGTAATCAACATTTTGAAAGCTAAAACCTAGAACTCCATATTCCCCCTGGAACGGTGCAAAAGCAATACTACCGAAATTATAATTTATATCGGCAATATATTGAACACGTCCTAACGAAATACTTGTAAAGTTGTTAATCCGTGACATACCCGCAGGGTTATAAAACATAGAAACAGCGCCTTGTTCCAGGGAAGCAGCAGCGCTTCCAAAACCTGCCGTTTTAGCATCTACGGAAAGGCTTAAAAATTTCATACCGGTTTGAGCTAATTTCTGCTGCTGTGCGAATGTATTTGGATAAGAAAATAATAATGTGCAGATAAATACTGCTGATGTAATTCTTTTTTTCATTATAATACTCATGTTTTTGTATTATTCTATATTATCTAATAACCACAAATTTTACTATTTTTTGTTCACCGGTATCGTCGTTTCTAATAACGGCAATATATATACCGCTTACAACAACCTGCTGAGAAGAAGTAACCGAATCCCAGTAAGCATCGCCGCTGCCGTCGGTATGGTGAATTGTATAAATCAATTCTCCTATTTCCGTGTATATACTTATTGTACACCGCCCGGGTATGTTAAAAAATGCAAGCCTGTTAGGCTGCTGCGCACCAAAACCCAATTGCTGCTGAGCCGAAATGTTATACGGGTTCGGTACAACCCTTATCTGGTCTAAACTTGTACCGGCAGGCCTTTTTAAAGTAGCATAATTGTAAGCCTGGGTATAATACCTATTACTTTTCTGCCCGCTTTTATCAACGGCATCAACATAATAATAATATAAAATTCCTCTAATAGGTGTGGTATCATCATAACTGTAACTTGCTGCTCCCGTAGCCGGTACAGACGCTACCAGATGATACGTACTATCGTACTGGCCGGTAGCTCTGCGAATTTCAAAATGATCAATATTAGCATCTGCAGAAGCAACAGACCAGGCAACATTAATTTTATCTCCGCCGGAATTTATTGTTACGCTTGAAGGAGGCCTTGGGTACGGAGGCAAATTATAACCGCTCTTGTAATTTTCTATTGCCCGTCTAAAGGTTTGGAATAACGAATCCTGACCTGTCAATACCGAATCATTTTTCTGCTCGGCAGTTATAAGACCTTTTTTATACTTAATACCAATTCTTGTAGCTGCATCTCTGCTTAAACCGGAAGCACCTTCAGCCATAACAATGTGAACACTTTCTCCCGGTCCTATAGTGTAGGGACCGTAGCCGTTGCCGAAAGAAAATCCGCCGGAGTTTCCTAGGTTTGGATCATTGGTTGGTAAGTTAAATTTTCCGTCCGGCTGAACTTTCCATACATGCCGCGGGGATAAATGCCCTCCGGACATTACGCCGTATTCGGTTTGCATAAGTGCAAGGTTAAATGAACTGTTATTGGATTCATACGGATCATCCGAGCCGATATAATTTGTTGTGGACGGCTGAGAAATATCGTCGGTTGAGTCCTGTGATGATTTATCGGCATGCAAAGTTACAACACCGTAAAATTGGATTGCAGAAAGGCGGCCAACCGTATCACCTGCAGGAACGTACTGTGCGGTTGTCCATAACGGGCCTCCCAGGTTATCGCACAGCTTAAAAGCAGACCAATGACCGTGGTAAGACCATTGTGCTCTAAATTGTTCATTCGGGGGATCACCGTATTTTGTAATATTGTCCGTACCATCACCCCGGGCATCATTCATGGTATTTTTACCCCAACCTGTTTCATTGCCAATTTCAACTCTTGTTTCTTCATTGGATGCATTTCTATACTGCCAGTAAAAATATACTCCGTGCAAGGTGTTGTTAGGCAGTTCTATTTTACTATCACCGTTGGTATTTCCGGTATTTGTAAATGTAAAATCATAAATAATGTAATTATCATTTTCTGCCTGGCTAAACTGCATTATTTTTCTCGTCATTGTTAATCCTAGTTGAGTATTAACTACATTAACAATTTCCATATCCGGCTTCATGTTGGGATCAACTTCATCAACTTCAGTAGGATTGTTGTAAGAAGGTACGCCATCAACATAAACTTGAGGCATATCAAATTTAGTATAAAGTTTAAATGAAACCGGAAAGAATTCACCTGCACCGGTAACACGGGGACCGGCATGTACAACTTTATACTGCCAGTCGGCGCCGTTTTCATCTTTAAAATTAGTAGCGCCGATCCATAAACCTCTTGCAGCTTTACTATCCTGGTTAGGATACAAAGCTGGCCATTGTCCTCCGTACTGCTGCTGTTTAACAAAGCCTTCTTCAACCTCGCAGCCTATTTCCGAATACCAATCCTGGAACGAACCGGCAGTCATCCATTTGTTATTATACTGCGCTTTAACTTTGTTACGTACCGGCAATAAAAAAAGAACTGCCGTAAAAATTATTAACACATTTATTTTAACAGTTAATTTCATTTATTCCTCTATCTCAGGTTTCTTTTTATTAATCATTAATGGCAAAAGTTAATTTTAATCCC
>JBJKSH010000171.1:0-17493 GCA_046704255.1 Ignavibacteriaceae bacterium
TAATATTCACCTTCCGATGGTGTATCAAGCATCCCTATAATATTTAGCAAAGTCGTTTTGCCTGCTCCTGATGGCCCCATAACAGAGACGAACTCACCTTCTTCAATCTCAAGGTTGATGTTACGCAGTACATAAGTCTTAATGACTTTGTTGTTGTAAAATTTTTCGATGTTGTGTAGTTTGATCATTATTGCCTCCTAATTAGGTCCCATCTAAATCTTCCCCAAAGGGGAAGACTTTCTAAGCCCTTCCCTTTGGGAAGGGTTGGGATGGGCTATACGTGAAATTTTTCTTTGTAATTTTCAGTTACCACATGACCGTCAAACAAATGGATGATGCGGTGCGCAAATTCGGAGTCATGAGGTGAGTGAGTTACCATTAATATTGTTGTACCTTCTTCATTTAATTGAGTCATTATATTCATAACTTCTTCGCCGTTGGCAGAATCCAAATTACCTGTCGGCTCATCAGCCAAGATTAATTTTGGTTTTGCAACAACCGCCCTAGAGACCGCAACACGCTGCTGCTGCCCGCCGGACAACTGCTGCGGAAAGTGATCCTTACGGTGCATTATCTGCATCCTCTCCAAAACTTCCGTAACCATTTTTTCCCTTTCAGAAGAAGATATTCCCAAATAAAGAAGAGGCAGTTCTACATTTTCATATACGGTTAATTCATCAATTAAATTAAAACTCTGGAAAACAAAGCCGATGTTGGCCTTCCTTAAGTTTGCCCTCTGGCGCTCCGTATATTTGGATACTTCATAATCTAAAAAATAATATTCACCGCCGGAAGGATTATCGAGCAAACCGAAAATGTTAAGTAGAGTCGATTTGCCGCAGCCCGAAGGTCCCATAATTGCGACAAACTCTTTTTCATTTATATCGATGTTTACATTTTCCAATGCGGTAGTTTCCACTTCTTCAGTAGTGTAGATTTTCTTTAGGTTATTGGTCCTTATCATTGAGTGATTATTTTCAGACATTTTTGCTCCTTGTTTATTTAATGAGTATTTAATTTCTTTAACAAATGAATAAAACGCTGACTGAACGGATTAGCAAGATATTCGCGGATTAAAATTATCTGATTAAAATTATGTTGTCCGCTTCCTCTGTGTCCTATTAATTTCATTATTTAATCTCCAATTTATCCACATCGCCGAAATTATCGTACGATGAAGTTACAACTTTTTCTCCGGGTTTCAGTCCGCTAAGCACCTCAAAATAATCCGGGTTTTGCCTGCCGAGACTAATGTTTCTTTTTACTGCTTCCGTACCTGCCTTATTAAGAACGAATACCCATTGCCCGCCAGTCTTTTGGTAAAATCCGCCGCGCGGCAGCAACAATGCCCTGGTTCTTTCGCTAAGCTGCAATCTTATTTGAAGTGTTTGACCTCTTCTTATACTATTGGGTACAGCACCGATAAAATTCATATCAACCTGAAATTTTCCGTCTTTAACTTCAGGAAAAACTTTTATAACAATCAGATTATATACAGTCCCGTCTACATCAACTGTTGCATGCAATCCTTTTATAACTCTTGCTATATAAAACTCATCAATGTCAGCTCTAACTTTAAAACCATCCATTGCATCAATAATACCTAACTGCGAACCGGGAGATTTCGACTGACCGATTTCTGCATCGAGGGAAGTTAACTGCCCGGTTATTGGAGCTTTTACCGTTAAGTTATCTATATTTTCTCTAATCAGTTCCAGGTTCTTTTGAAGCCTGTTAATTGCAGAACTGATCTGCGCTAATTGAGAAATTTTTAAAATTGAATCCTGTGCATAATTCTGTTGTGTTAAATACAATTGTTCTTTATCATGGTAGAATTTATCCCGCTGCTGTTCAAACTCCTGCTGAGAGATTAGTTTCTTTTCCCACATTATTTTTTCTCTATCATAAAGGAGCTTCGAATTTTTATAGCCGTAAACTGCGTCTACCAGCTGTGTTTGTAATGCAATGCTGTTTTGTTGAATTTGTAAGCGTGTGTTTCTTGCCTGGTTTATTTGCTGGTAAGTATCAGCTTCATTTTGCAGAGCACTAAGTTGAAGATTTGGATTTGACAACTTTAAAATTTTATCTCCCTTTTTAAGCATGGTGCCTTCCTCAACATATTTTTGTTCTACCGTTCCACCGAGGATTGCATCCAGATAATATGTTGTTTTAGGCAGAACAGTTCCTGTAACCGGGATAAATTCCTGGAACTCACCTTCGGTAACAGTTGAAATTGTGATTTTATCGGAATCAACATTAAGTTTTGAACCCGTATCGGTTAGTATTAAAATGATAAGAATAAAAAATAAAGTACCACCGCCGGAGGATAACCAAAATTTTCTTCTTTTGTAGAGCGGTTTTTTTTCTATTTTTCTATCCAAGGCTTCACCACTTTTTTAATTTTAGAATATTGTGTTTGTATGAATAATTTTATTTTGAAATTCTTGAGTTACAAAACAATTAGTGTGCCTAATTATGGCCATTTTTACTGTAAAATTAAGCTTTTGCTGACGAATTTAATACTCTCTGTTAAAATGATAAAAATTCAATGTTTTTTACGGTAAGAATATTGATAAGCGGTTATAAGATATTGTTTACTTATTTGATGTGAAGAAAAAAATTATAAGCATGCTGTTCGTTACCGGACGACAGTGTCCGGTAATGAACGGTGGATAAATTATAGTATTATTTAAAGAATGATACCATTTTAGAACTGATTTGGAGTTGAATACTTCAATTCTAAAGCGAAAATAATTCTTGTAAAAAACCGATACTATCCCTCGGAGGGATAGTATCGGTAAAACCTCATTTGTTTGGAGTCTGTGGCAAAATTATGATATCTAAATCAAAAACAAACGTTTTGAAATTATTCCACATTTTACGGAGTGGTTGCCGTGCGGAGGCATCTTTGCTAAATTCAATATTCTATTGTTCTAAGCTCTTCATTTTTTAATTAAGAATTAAGAACATTCGAATTTAGAATTAAGAACACCGCTATCATCTTAGGTTTAATGTTACACTTGCGCCTTTACTTTCGTTATTCATTCTATCCAATGCGGTAACAACATAAGTGTAATCTATATTTCTCCCCACTGCTGTACTGTCAATGTAACTATCTTTGGCATTACAGGTAATTTTAATAATATGTGTTGCATCGTTTAAGTCTACTTGCTCGGAAGGAGAAAATCTATAAACAACAAACTTGTATGCAGTATCGCCGTCTGATGCATGCGGCGGTCTATTCCAGGTTAAAGTTACACCGGCGGAATCTCTTTCTGCTTTTAATCCGGCAGGCGGATTTGGCGGAATGGAATCTTTCCACTTCATAACAGGAATAAGTGAAGGATATTTAAAATATAGTTTTAACGAATCTGCAAAGTGCGAATAATTATATACGATAGACTTGGCACTAAAAAATACAACGCCTCCTACATTAAGTATCTGCCTGCTTAATCTAATTTGATCCTCCAATTCGGAAGGTGAGCCTTTATAATTAGGACCGGCCATTTCGGTTGAAAAGCATCCGGCAAATAACTGCCTTCCCTTAACTACCATAGCCCACCACGGGAGCAGCTTTGCAAAGTCCGCAGCTTTATTACCAATTGACCAATAAAGTTGGGGCAGAACATAATCAACAGTTTTATCATCCAGCCATGTTAAAGGATCGCAATAAATTTTCTTATAAGATTCAAACCCGTTGGTACCCGCATATTTGTTTAATACAATGCCGAAGGGACTTATTCCGAATTTTACGCGTGGATTAATTGCCTGGATAGTATCATAAACCTCGGCAACCATTTCATTAATATTATGTCTTCTCCAATCATTTATATCTTTTATCCCGTCATTGTATTTTTTAAATGTTGCTTCATCCTGGTTCGTAATATGTGGTGCATAAGGATAAAAATAATCATCAAAATGAATGCCGTCAACATCGTAACGCCGTACAACATCCGCAATAATTTTAGCAATGTAATGCCTAACAGCAGGAATACCGGGATTCAGCATTTTATAAGTTTTAAAATCTAAAATCCAATCGGGATGCAATACCGTAACATGATTTTTTGCAATAGCATATTCACCGACGGTTTTAACTGCCCTGTAAGGATTGAACCATGCATGCAGTTCCATTCCATGGCTGTGCGCTTCCGAAATGGCAAAGGCCAGCGGATCATAAAACGGATTTGGCGCTGCACCCTGCTTTCCTGTTAACCAATACGACCAGGGTTCATACTTTGATTTGTATAATGCATCGCATTCAGTTCTTACTTGAAAATAAACAGTATTAATTCCCGCTGATGCTAACTTATCAAAAATATTTACGAGTTCGCTTATTTGTCTTCCGGATGTTTCAGAATTGGATAAAGGCCAGTCAATGTTTGCAACTGTTGCAATCCATGCACCTCTTAATTCCCTTTTCGGATAAATGTATTGTGCTTTGATAAGTTGTGAAATGGTTATAATTGTTGCTGCCGTTAATAGTATCTTTTTTATCATAGTGATTTAATTTGGTAAAGATTTAAAAGTAAATTTTTATTTTTGATTTTGACTTTTAAGAAATAATTACAAAAATACGAAAAATAGGAATATACGGCTTATGTTAAATAAAAAAATTCTCTTTGTCTGTATGGGAAATATTTGCAGATCGCCAGCAGCGGAGACTATAATGAATTCATTAATTAAAAGAAATAACCTGGAAGGAATAATTACTGTTGATTCTGCCGGTACAATTGATTATCATACCGGCGAAGAAGCAGACCCTAGGATGCAGGAAAGAGCCTTATTAAGAGGTTTGAAAATAAACCATCTCGCGAGAGGATTTAATGCCAGGGCCGACTTTGATAAGTTTGACTACATAGTTACAATGGATGATAAAAACTATAAAGATATTTACAACCTGGATGATGAACATAAATACAGGAGAAAATTATTTAAAATGATTTCGTTCTGTTCCAAATACAATGTTAACGAAGTACCCGATCCGTATTATAAGGGAACCGAGGGTTTTGACCTTGTCCTTGATATTCTTGAAGATGCTTGCGAAGGATTATTAAAAAAGATAGTTAATGATATTAAACGATCATATAAAAAAGTATATTGAATCTTTTTCCGGTGATTCAATTGCCCTGGTAAATTCAATAGGAGGCGGATGCATTAGTGAATCATATAAAGTGAAAATGCAATCCGGCAGAAATTATTTTTTAAAGATTAACTTAAGTGCACCGCCCGATTTTTTCCTTAAGGAAGCAAACGGTTTAAAAGAACTTGAAAAAGCCGGATCGATTAGAGTTCCAAAAGTAATATTAAAGGATGATTCGTTTCTACTGCTTGAATTATTAAATAACGAAAGCAAGCGAAAAAACTTCTTTGAAGATTTCGGCCGAAGGTTTGCAAGTATGCACAAGTATTCTTCCGATAATTTTGGCTTTTACGAAGATAATTATATCGGATCAAACATCCAGAAAAATATTCCTAACAATCAAAACAAAAGAAACTGGGCCGCATTTTACTTTGAAAATAGAATTCTATTCCAGTTTAGGCTGGCAGAAAAAAACGGTTACGCAACCGAAGAATTAAGAAATGGGATATCTTCTCTGGAAAATAAAATGGAAAATATACTTGAAGGAAGTCAAGAAAAGCCTTCGCTGCTTCATGGTGATCTTTGGAGCGGAAATTATATGGCAGACGAAAATGGAGATGTATGTCTTATAGATCCTGCCGTATATTACGGACACCGTGAAGCTGATTTAGGTATGACAAAATTATTCGGCGGTTTTAGTCTTGATTTTTATTCTGCTTACAATGAAACTTTTCCTCTTTCTGCCGGATATGAATACAGAGAGAATATTTATAAACTTTATCATGTATTAAATCATTTAAATCTCTTTGGCAGAGGGTATTATTCACAAGCAATATCAATAATTAAATCCTATATAAAATAGAGGCTGTCCG
The DNA here is from genome assembly GCA_046704255.1 of Ignavibacteriaceae bacterium. Lineage (GTDB taxonomy): Bacteria > Bacteroidota > Ignavibacteria > Ignavibacteriales > Ignavibacteriaceae > FEN-1297. The sequence goes on from JBJKSH010000171.1 coordinate 5,953, forward strand.
AAAAGTAATTTTCAATTTTAAATTCAATGGAAACCCGTTCAATCGTTGTCATTTTTGTTCCATTTTTTAAAAGATATCACTTTTTGGTCAGCCTCTACAAATTATATTTATTTATTCGGTTGCTGAATATCCAGCAGTTCAACATCAAACACCAAAGTTGAATTAGGCGTAATAATTCCCATTTGATTATTACCGTACCCTAACGAAGGAGGAATTATTAAACAAGCTTTAGCGCCTTTATTTAAAAGCTGAATTCCTTCTTCCCATCCTTTAATTACGCTGTGTGTACCCAATTTAAATTTAAACGGCTCATCTCTGTCAACCGAACTATCGAATTTTTTCCCGTTCAATAAGAAACCTGAGTAATTAACGGTAACGATATCACCGGGTTTTGCTTTTGGGCCGGTGCCTTCCTTAATTATCTCATATTTCAACCCGTCTTTTGTTGTTTTAATTTTGGTTGAATCGATTGACCACTCTTTTGCATTTACAGGTTCTTTGGCACTTACAAGTTTTATCTGAACTTTAAGATCGGAATTGGGAGGAATAGGGCCAATGCCTCTCTTTCCGTATGCAAGTTTGGAAGGTATAATTATAGTTCGTGTACCTCCGACTTTCATACCCGCTATCCCTTCTTCGCTTCCTTTAATAAACGAATTAGGTGCCAAAATAAATTTAACAGGAGCTTTTCTAAATTTATTGGTGCCAATTAAGCTCTTTTGCTTGGATTTATCATTAGACCAATCCTTAAAAAGATCTTTTGAATCTTTTACAACCCATGCAGAGAAATCAACTCCGACAAGTTCTCCGTCTTTTGCCTGAGGCCCTGTTCCAACAGTATCATCTGCATATTGAAGTCCCGATTTTAAAGTAACTACATCGGGTTTTTTAGAACAAGCTGCCAGTAATAACAATAAAACAAATACGAGATATTTTTTCATATTATCCTTTAATTAAATTATTATTTTAAGAAATTATTAAAATCATATTCCATTTTTTCTTCACAGAAAAAAGGTTCGCCATAATGCTTCCCTATTTGGAAGCCGTAAAATTGTGCACGGGATTCAACATAATTAATAAATTCCGGTTTGCTTATAAATGTTTCTGGTTCAACACTTTTCGGATTGTGAAATTGTGTCTCATAAGTTTTAATAGCTTTCATCTTTACATCAAAGTTATCGGTAATATCCACAATAAAAGTGGGCTCGAATGTGTAAGTCTGCATATAATAAAAAAGCTTTTTAGGCCGGTAATAATCCTGTGCAACTTCCTTGTCGAAAGTTTTTATTTTTATAAGACCCGTGGAAAACATTGCTCGTTTAACAAGATTGCTGGCATCAATATGATCAGGATGCCTATCATTAAAGTAAGGAGCAAAAATAATCTTTGGCCTGTATTTTCTAATGGTCATTATAACCTTCATAAGATTTTCTTTAGTAAAATAAATTCCGCCGTCCGAGATATGAAGGTTTTCGCGTACAGCAGCTTTTAATACAATAGCAGACTGGAACGCCTCCTTTTGCCTTATTTCAGCCGTACCCCTGGTGCCAAGCTCGCCGCGGGTAAAATCGATTATACCTACTTTAAATTGATTTGATGTAAGCTTTGCAATTGTTCCCCCCATAGACAACTCGGCATCATCCGGATGTGCCGCAAATACAAGTACGTCTAGGTTCATTCTTTTAATTTTTATTGATTGTTGAATTTTTAATATGCCAACTTAAAGATTTTTTATTTGGGATTCCATAACAGAATGACAAATAATTTTACCCGGGGCAATACTGTATGGAATTACCATGAAATATAAGATTAATTTTGCATGATCGGTATACTTTTAAAATTCAGTCGGAAAAAATATATATTATAATTGAAAAAAGTATATGACATTAATTAGCGTAATTATTTATTTTAATGAAGCAATAATTAATTTCATAAATGGGCAGGCAAACTAAATGCGGGAGGGTAATTTTTATGTATTCTAAAATCTTTCTTATAGGTATTATGATGACATTTTTAAACAATAATTTAGCGGCACAACAACAATCTACAGCATTTATAAACGGGACTATTTATACCGTTAATAAAAATCAGCAGTATGCTGAGGCCGTTTTGATTAAAGGGAATAAAATATTTTTTACAGGCAGTACCGAACAGGTAAAAAAACTTTCGGGTCCCGATACTAAAATTATAGATTTAAAAGGAAAACTTATGCTTCCCGGATTTATAGATGGGCATGCTCATTTTATAAGCGGCGGGTATTATCTTCTTGGACTGGATTTAAGGCCGGCAAAATCAATTGCGGAGTTTAAATATATCTTAAAAAATTATGTAGAAAAACACAAAGGCAAATGGATTACCGGCGGTAACTGGGACCACGAAGCATGGGAAGTTAAAAATCTTCCTGCAAAAGAAATGATTGATAATTTCACAAAAGATAACCCTGTCTTTATAGAACGGTTTGACGGACACATGGCACTCGCGAATTCCTACGCACTTAAACTTGCCGGCATAACAGCAAACACCAAATCTCCCGAAGGCGGCACAATTGTAAAAGATCCCCTAACAGGTGAACCCACCGGTATTCTTAAGGATAATGCCATGTCACTAATTTATTCAATTATACCGGATAACACAGAAGAAGAAAACTACAAGGCTGCATTAGCTGCTCTAGGCGAAGCAAAAAGATTCGGTGTTACAAGTGTTCAGGACATTACTTTAAGGGATAACCTGATTATTTATCAGCGGCTGGAAAAGGAAGGTAAATTAACATGCCGTATTTATACAAGGCTGCCTATTGCCGGTTATAAAAACCTGATTGATGAAGGCATTCAATTTAATTTCGGCAGTGATAAAATTAAATTGGGGTCGTTAAAAGCATTTTCGGATGGCTCTCTTGGCTCAAGTACCGCATGGTTCTTTAATAAATATAAGCAGGATACAACCACTTCCGGCTTACCTATGGATATAGTAACCGACGGCAGACTTGAGAAATGGGCGATGGATGCAGATAAAAATAAGCTGCAAATTTCTACTCATGCTATTGGGGACAGAGCAAATTCCTTTATGCTTGATCTGTATGAAAAAATAGAAAATAAAAATCCTAAATGGGATAGAAGATTTAGAATTGAACATGCACAACATGTAAAAACAATAGACCTGCCTAGGTTTGCAAAGCTTGGTGTTATTGTTTCAGCACAGCCCTACCATGCGATAGACGACGGCGTATGGATGGAAAAAAGGATTGGCAGTAAAAGACTTAAAGAAGCTTATCCATTTAAATCTTTTTTAGATGCGGGAGTAACAGTTTGCTTTGGAAGCGATTGGACTGTTGCGCCGCTGAATCCCTTAACGGGAATTTATGCTGCAGTTACAAGAAGAACACTCGATGAGAAATACCCGAACGGCTGGATACCGGAACAAAAAATTTCAGTTGAAGATGCAATTAAATGTTATACAATAAACAATGCTTATGCAGCTTTCGAAGAAAACATTAAAGGTTCTATTGAACCCGGTAAGCTTGCCGATATGGTAGTACTTGATAAAAATATTCTTAAAATCGCTCCGTCAGAAATTAAAGATGTAAAAATTTTAATGACTGTTTATGACGGACAAATTATTTACCATGCGGAATAAATATATAAAGTTCTTTGTCATTTTATACGATAATAAAAATAAGCATGTTATTTCTTTGAAATATTTTATCAGATTTTTAATAGGTCGAAAATACTTAACATTTATCGGTATTATATGCCTCTTGCCGAAAATAAGATTGAAAACATATTCATTTTTATTTATTTAGCGTTGCTTAAAACTTGTTGCCGGTAAAAATTTTATTTTCAATTTAACCCTTAAATCTTAAAATTATTTATAACCCGGATTTTTCGTGTAAGCTTTAAGTATTTAACCCGTTAAAAATTTTAATTTGAAAAATTGACAGGGTAAAAATATGGATATGTTTTCTATTATCGTATCTTCAGTGGGAATTTTCTTTGGCACCGCTGTTTTATTGGTCGGCGGATCTTATCTTGCCTACAAGGTTAAGAATAAAGAATAACAAATAAAACGGTTAATAAATTACTCCCGTCAAAATAAATTAAATTCAATTATGCTTTTTAATGTAAGAATTTATATAACCGGGTGTATTTATATTTTTGCCGTATGTATCAAAGGGAATTTGACACTCAGCCTTTAGTTTTAATGGAATAACACCCGACCATATATTAAGTTCAAGATCATTATATTCATCTACCGGCGGCCCGGTTCTAATTTTTGCAGATGTCTCATTAAGATTTACTGCCAACACGGTTGTGGCATTTATTTCCGTTTCATTTGGAATTCTAACATCATTCCATCTACCCGGTAATAAATGTTCCATAATTATTTCCAGGCCATCCAGTTTATCTTTTTTATCGTACAATTCCTCTGCCTTTCCGAATATTAAAACCGATCTGTAATTTATAGAATGATGAAATGCGGATTTTGCGAGTACAAGACCGTCTACAAGGGTAACGGTAATGCATATTTCAATACCGCGTTTAATTGTTTTGAATAGTCTTCTTCCCTTTCCTCCATGAAAATAAATTTTATTATCTTTTCGCCCGTAAACTACAGGAATAACGAAAGGCTGTTCATCCGATTTAAAGCCGATATGGCAAATAAATCCTTCATCCAAAATTTCATAAATGCTTTGTAAGTTATAACAGCCTCTTTGAGGTAATGCCCTAACTTTTGTTCTGCTTGTCGGCAAGAGAAGCTTTTTTCTGTTCATTTTACCCTACTGATTCTTTATCAATAAATTTTAATTATGATATAAAACAATACTTTAAATTTAAAATAAGAAAGGTCTTTATAAAAGAACCATTATGCATTATCTTTATAGTACCACTAAAAAATAAATTACACCGTATGCCAAAACAATTAGAAGAAATACCGTTAGTCGGAATTAAACTTCTCCCGGGTTTGAAAAAGCCGCTTTATCAACAATTGTATGAACAGTTAAGAATTGCAATTCTTGAGAAAAGATTCGGCGGAGGTAAAAAGCTGCCCGGCACCAGAGCCCTTGCAGCAAGCCTTGGGCTTTCCAGGAATACGGTTAACCTTGCGTATGAACAGTTAATGATTGAAGGCTACATTCAAGGTGAAATAGGTGCAGGTTCTTTTATTACGGAAAACTTACCGGAAAAAATGTTAATACCAAAAGCCGGAATATCTTATAAGGGTCATAACAAGAATTTTAACTTAATAAATTTTAATATAGGCAGTGATGCATTAAATTTTTCTAAGAAAAATTCCATGCTTGAAGATGTAAAGCCTTTTAGAAACGGTGTACCTGCTTTATCCGAATTTCCTTTCGATGCATGGACAAAAATATCAAACCGTGTATGGAGAAATTTACATCCGAAGTTTCTTAGTTACGGAGACACTGCGGGGTTTAAACAATTAAGAATCGCTATAGCAGATTACCTTAAAACTTACCGGGCTGTTAATTGCACATTTGAGCAAATTTTAATTGTAAACGGTTCTCAGCAGGGATTGGATTTAATAGGTCGGGTTTTCCTTAACAAAAAAAATAAAGTATGGATTGAAGACCCCGGTTATTCTGGTGCAAGAATTTCTTTCCTGTCAACAGGTGCAAAACTTTATCCTGTGCCGCTAACAAAAGAAGGAATAGACCTGGACTTTGCTGTTAAAAATTATCCTTCACCTGCGTTGGTTTATACTACTCCTTCGCATCAGTACCCGCTTGGTTACACAATGAGCATATCCGTGCGATTAAAATTGTTGGAATGGGCTAAAGCCAACGGTACATGGATTATTGAAGATGATTACGACAGCGAATTTCGATATAGTGGAAATCCTCTACAGTCTTTGCAGGGACTCGATGCATCAAGCAATGTTATTTATCTTGGAACTTTCAGCAAAGTTTTATTCCCAGGGCTAAGACTAGGCTACCTGGTGCTTCCGTCTCAAGAATTAATGGAACAATTTATTGCCGCTAAAACCATAACCGATAGGCAAACCTCTATTATCGAACAAATAATAGTTTCGATTTTTATTGAGGAAGGTTATTTTACAAAGCATTTAAGAAGAATGAGAATGCTTTATAAAGAAAGACAGGAATTTTTAATTTCGGAAATTAATAATGAACTAAATTCCGTAGTTAATGTTAAAAAAGATGATGCCGGGATGCATTTAATAGGCTGGCTTAATACGAATATCAACGAGAAAAAGGTATCCGAAGAATTAATCAAAAATAATATTTATATTAATTCGCTTTCCGGTTATTCAATGAAATTTAAAATGCAGGCGGGACTTATTTTAGGATATACGGCATTCGACAAAAAAACAATTCACAACGGTATTCAGAAGATGGCCAGGATTTTAATTAAGTGAGCAATCTCAAAAATTATTATTTTATTAATATTAAGTTTAGTTAAATTTTTGGAAGTTGCATTATTCAAAATTAATTTTATAAAGAAAAATTTTTAGCTTCAAAACACAAAAGGCGTATTTTGAAAAATCATTATGATGTAATAATAATAGGCAGCGGGCCTGGCGGTGAAGGCGCTGCAATGAAATGTACAAAAGAAGGCCTGCACGTTGCTATGTGCGATTATTTCTCTTCAGTCGGCGGAAGTTGTACACATAAAAGCACAATACCAAGTAAAGCACTCCGGCATGCAAGCCAAATTCTTTACGAAAGCAACAGCCTGGCGGAAGCAAATTTTCAAAAATTGCTTGCTAAAGCAGAAGTTGTAATTCAGCAACAATACGAGTTAAGAAAAAGTTTTTACGAAAGAAATTTGGTCGATATAATTGACGGAAGAGCAGTGTTTTTAGATCCGCATAAAATTTTTGTTAAGCTGTCTAACGGCGCCGAAGAAGAATATACCGCAGATTATTTTGTAATTGCCACAGGTTCTAGGCCTTACCACCCGCCGGACGTTGATTTTTCTCATCCCAGAATTTTAGACAGTGATACGATTTTAAATTTAAAAGATAATCCTCGTTCAATAACTATTTACGGCGCGGGTGTTGTCGGCTGCGAGTATGCTTCCATTTTCAGAGGCATGCAGGTAAAAGTTAATTTGATTAACACGCGTGATAAACTGCTGGCATTTTTAGATGATGAAATAATTCATGCTCTTAGCTATCACCTGCGGGAACACGGGGTTGTATTAAGGCACAATGAAGAGTATGAAAAGGTTGCCGGCGATGAAAAAGGTGTTACGGTTTATCTAAGATCTAATAAAGAAATAAGAACGGACTATCTTTTATGGGCCCAGGGCAGAACAGGAAATTCCGATAATTTAGGAATAGAAAACCTTGGCATCAAGACAAACACACAAGGCTCTATTGTTGTTAATGAATTTAACCAAACCCCGCTGGCGCATATTTATGCAGTTGGTGATATTATAGGCTTTCCCAATCTTGCAAGCGCATCCTACGATCAAGGAAGATTTGCTGCCACACATATCGCATTCGGAAAATGCGATCACCGGCTTGTTGAATTTATTCCCACCGGAATTTATACTATACCCGAAATAAGTTCTGTTGGTTATACCGAAGAACAGCTCACCAATGAAAAAATCCCTTATGAAGTCGGGCATGCTTTTTTTAAACATCTGGCAAGAGCGCAAATTACCGGACAAATGACAGGCATGTTAAAAATTCTTTTTCACAGGGAAACTTTGAAGATTCTCGGAGTACATTGTTTCGGTCACGGTGCTTCTGAAATAATTCACATCGGGCAGGCTATTATGTCTCAAAAAGGTGAAGGCAATACATTAATGTTTTTCATTAATACTACATTCAATTATCCGACGATGGCGGAAGCATACCGTGTAGCAGCGCTAAACGGAATAAACCGGGTTAACCAGTTAAGAAAAGATTAAGGATGAACAGTATCTTCATGGTTTCTTATTTCGCATTTCGATTGTTGTGAATTCTTCATTTATAAACAGCGGTTGCAATAATAAAATTCAATGCCTTACGTTTTATAAAATACCTGCTTATTTTACTTCAGTAAAAATTAACTTTTTTGTGTAATGCTTAAAACATCCAAGTACTTTCTTTTTCCTGCATATTTTTTACTTTTCACTTCATTCACTTTTGCACAGCAAAGTAAATTGTCAAAGGCAGTAAATTACTTATCACGTTTTATTGCATCGGATTACTTTAAGGAATTGCACAACACGAACAACGACCTGGCGCTTACGGATACCATATATTTAAGGGCATTGCGCTATACCAACTTTAATTATTCCGAATCTTTGTTAGATTTAACTTTTGCCGTTATTCCTTACAACATTGTTAATATAAGAATACCGCTTTTAGGATTGATAATTCCATACCATTTAACATGCGATAAAGAATCTGTATTCTTACAAAAAAATAAAAATCTTCCAAAACGACTTTTCTTCGATACACCTAAAAATAATTACGGAGACAAGGACAAACTAGCTCACTTTTTCGGAAGCGCTTATATTGGCTATGAATCAAATTTCTTTGATTTCGGAGATCTTATTGGTTATTTTGTGGAAGTATTTGAGCAAAATTTTGAAATTCAAAATCGTATTGATTTCAGGGATATTGAAACTAATTATCTCGGAAATATTTTTGGGGAAGTTCTTAAAATTGATAAGGATGTTCTCCCCTCTCAAGTATTGATTATTCGTACACTTTTATATTTCAGATACCATTTTCCCTAGGGATAAAAGATGAATTCCATTTTAATAATAGATGATGAAAAAGAAATATGCGAAAGCATTAAAATGATCCTTGATTATGAAAATTATGAAACGGATTATTCTACAAATGCTGCAGACGGACTTGAAAAAATTTTAGCCGGATCATTTTCTTGCCTTTTGCTGGATATTCAAATGCCGGGAATGAACGGCTTTGAAGTATTAAAAAGAATAAAAGAAAGTAATTCACCCGTATCGGTAATTATCATATCCGCACACGGCAGTATTGAAAATGCCATAAAAGCAACCAGGCTTGGAGCATTCGATTTTATAGAAAAACCTATAGACCGCGAGAAGCTTTTAATTAGTGTTAGGAATGCCGTTGGGCAATCAAATTTAATTGCGGAAAATACCGAGATAAAAAAATCGCTTGCTGAAGAAGGTGAAATATTAGGTAAGAGTAAGGCAATTACTAATATTCTTGCAATAATAAACAGAGTTGCACCTATTGAAACCCGCGTTTTGATTTCCGGGGAAAACGGTACCGGTAAAGAACTTGTGGCTAGAGCAATTCATAAAAATAGTGAAAGAAAAGATAAGCCTTTTGTTGAGGTTAATTGCGCCGCAATTCCTAATGAGCTTATAGAATCCGAATTATTCGGTCATGAAAAAGGTTCTTTTACCGGTGCCATTCAACAAAGGATAGGTAAATTTGAACTTGCAAATAAAGGTACAATTTTTCTCGACGAAATCGGGGACATGAGTCTTCAGGCCCAGGCAAAGGTCTTGCGTGCTATTGAGGATAATAAAATCGAACGTGTCGGCGGGCAGAAGAAAATTGAAATTGACGTTAGAATAATTGCAGCCACCAATAAAAATCTTCAGGATGAAATTGAAAAAGAAAATTTTAGAGAAGATTTATTCCACAGGCTTAACGTAATTCCTATTAAAATTCCTCCGCTTAGAGAAAGAACGGATGATATTCCGATTCTTGTTGATCATTTCTCAAAAGAAATTTCGGAACGATATAAAAAACACCGTATAATATTTGAAGATGATGCAATTAAGTATCTTCAAAGCCTGCCATGGAGCGGAAATATTAGGGAACTTAAGAATGCCGTTGAAAGAATTATAATTCTTATTGACAACCGGAAAATTAATAAAAAAGATATTGAATTTTTATATAGTCCCGGTAAATCATCTATGGGAGATATAATTGACACGAGCAATTCCTTCCAGGAATTTAAAGAAAAAGCCGAAAAAGCATTTATCATTAAACAGCTTAATGCAAATGATTGGAACATAAGTAAAACAGCGGAAGTACTTGAAATTCAGCGCAGCCATTTATATAACAAAATTAAAAAGTACGGTATAGAAAAGGAAGAGTAGCTATGGGTGATACAATATTTTCAAAAATTATAAACAGAGAAATTCCGGCAGACATTGTTTACGAAACAGAGGACGTAATCGCATTTAAAGATATTAATCCGCAGGCGCCTGTTCATATTTTGATAATACCAAAAATTGAAATTCCAAAGGTAACCGATTTGGACGGTAACGAACATGCACAGCTATTAGGTAAACTTTTTGATGCCGCAAATAAGCTGGCCAAAGAAACAAAGATAGAGCAGGACGGGTTCAGGCTTGTATTAAATTGCGGTAAAAACGGCGGACAGGAAGTTTATCATCTTCACATGCATTTGCTTGGCGGGAGGCAAATGAAGTGGCCTCCCGGCTAAGAAGCGTCATCATTCATATTTTTATTTAACCGGCATTTTCAAGTAGAATACTGTAAGTAATTAAGGAATCTGCCGGCTTTAAATGTCCCGGGTATGAAATATACTATTGCTTATTCGTCAAAAAATAATTTTAAAATTACTAAAAATAAATATTAATGATAAAAAGAAATTCGTCCGGCTGCCCGGGTATTAAACTTACACTTTTAACATTTTTTCTTATTCTTGTAAGTTTTTATTTTTTGGATAGAGCTATTGCCTTTAATGTAATGAACCTCCTTCGTTCAATTCATCCTTTGCAGAAAGCTACCGAACATATACCTGATTTATTACCTTACCTGGTTGGTATTGGAACGATAGTGATGTGGACAATTTATTTTTATAGAAAACATAAAAATTTAAATAATGCAAATACACAATTTTTACTAATTGCCGGTGCAGCGTTGCCGGCTGCATATATTCTTAAAACATTTTTTAGATTTGTTTTCGGAAGAACCGGCCCCAGAGATTGGCTGCTTTCACACAGAAGAATTGAATTTCATTGGTTCCATAATTTCACAATTGGAAGTTTCCCATCCGGACACATGACTGTATTTGCAGCTTTTGGTGCTGCGGTTTTAATTTACTTTCCTCAATATCGTAAACCAGTTTATATATTTTTAACTCTGCTGGGAGCAGCTTTAATCGGAACCGATTATCATTTTTTAAGTGATGTTATTGCGGGTGCTTATCTTGGTTTTGTAACAACTTGCTTATTAAGATTTATTTTAGATAAACCCGGGAATCATCAGCATAAATCCAAGATATAAATAAACATTCTTAATGAAAAGTTACATCGTTAAATTTTTAAACATTCAACCTATGTAAAATTTTTTGGGGATTCCCTGGCATCAAACCAAAAAGAAAATCTCTTTGAAATTTAGTGTTACTTTGTAAGTACTTTTCACAAAGTGATAACTTTCGGGAGAGTAACTTTGTGAATTGATTATAAATCCTCACATAGAAATTGCTTGGCTAAAGTTAACACCGGCGCACACAAAGTTTCCCAATGTAATTGCAAATATCTTTATCCGGAATATCGGAATGATGATATAATGGAATAAATTCCAAAACTTCAC
>JBJKSH010000172.1:0-3198 GCA_046704255.1 Ignavibacteriaceae bacterium
TAATATTATACTTTATACCGCGAATTGTAAAGTTTTTTAAAACCAATTCAATTACTTTATAAGGAAGCATCGGGGTATATTTTTTTACCAATCCTTCTCCGGTTAATCTTAAACCGGTGTAACCGAAAATTACCTGCTGGAGAAATGCTCCTGCCCCGGTAAGAAAATTTACATTATTATTTGTATGAGTTTCGGCAAGAACATTAAGCGGAGGTCGCAAATATCCGTATAAAGTTGTTTTGATAAGCCAATTGAATAAACTATCGCGGCCAAGCTCAGCGGCAATAATCGGAAGAAAATTTGTACCCATATTTGCACCGGAACCGTTTTTCTTCAAGCTCTCGACTGCATGCATAAAATCATTTCGTTTGGTTTCTTCATTCATCTTCATTTGAAGCGGATATGTTAATAAGGGAGTAACGCTGGACCAAAGTGCGGTTGCGCCTGCACTTGCTTTTGCATTTCCGTAAACCGGGTGATATTCTTTTTTTGCATTATACGGAATATACATCTTTCTGCTTATCGTTACCCACTTCGGATTTATTTTAGTATGCAGAGTACGTGCTGCTTTCACGGCAAGTTCAAGATTTATTTTTGCAATAGAATTAGTATATGTTTCATTACTTAAATCGGTTAATCCTTCGCTAACAGAAACAACATTACCAATCTCATACCTGTTTTTTCTTTTATTGAAGTTTACTCTGCTTACCCAAAAATCGGCAGTTGCAAAAATTACTTTGGAGCCGTAATTGCGAAGCCATGCGGTATCTCCGGTTGCAAGAAAATACTGCCATTGAGCACGGGCTACATCTCCTACAATATGATTTTCACCAAGAGCGTTTTGATATGCAAAAAACGGTGTGGATTCAATACCTAATTCGTCCGACTCCCACGGATACATTGCACCTTTAAGTTTGTTTTTTACAGCATTCTTTTCGGCATTATCAAGTGCACTATATCTAAACATTACAATAGATTTCGCCATTCCGGGATGCATAAAAAGAAGAGACGGGAACATATAAGTATCCGCATCCCAAAATATATGTCCGAAATATCCCGAGGTTGCCAGTCCCATAGGCGGAATACTGAAGCCTGTACCTTTGCGGGCACTGCACATAAGATAAAACATGTCGGAGTGAATAATTTTTTGAAGTTTGAAATTTCCTTTGAGAATAATATCCGTCTTCCACAAACCGGCCCATTGTTTTTTACTCTCATTTAGTAATTTATCATATCCTATAGACTTAATCGATTTAAGAACTTCAGTTGATTTTTTAATATAATCCGATTTCTCTTTCTTTGCTTGCGGGGAAGAAACAACCGCAATATATTTATACAAAGTATACCTATGCTTTTTCTTCGCATTAAATTCAATTACAAAAGCAGTACTGTTTTTATCTTTAACCCGAATTATCTTAAAACTACCGGCATTATGGCTTAAGCTAAAATCAGCAGCTTCGGCAACATAAGTTTCCCTGCCGACGGCTTTTGAAACAAGCAGCAGAGTTGTATCTTTTGCGGTTATTGCTTTAGCATTTTCAATTACCATAAAACCCGGATACCAAAAAGGCGGCCATTTGCCTTCGGGTACGGATGCAACCTTTTTTAATTTTGCAAGCGGCTGCCTTTTGGGTGCATTCCACCCGGAAAGTGAAACGCGCAGTTTTATTTTACCGGGGAATTGAGGTGTAAAAGTAAACTTAACTGCTGCGGCATTCGGATTATTTCTTGAAATGAATGATTGGACTTTTATATTGGTCGATTTATTACCGTCTTTCCATTTATAAGAAGTTTCAAGAACGCCTTCATACATATTTATTTTTTGATCAAAAGACATTAAATGATTGTTGTCGGCGGAAGTTTCATTCAACCAGTTAGTTCCGTCAAAAAAATCTATTGTATTCCAGGCAGGAAGCCTTGCGATTCGGGGGATATCATTTTTACCGTGGTCATAAACCCATGCCATATATGATGCCGAAGGATTTGTTGCCAGCTTTGTAGTTGAAAGACTAAAATTACCGTTTCCGATATAGCCTGGGAAGTAATTATTCAACGAGTGTGTCTTTAATATGAAAGACGAATCCTGTGCATTTACTGCCGGTTTCGGCAAGATTAAAAACAATAAGAGTACATAAGACATTTTCATTTTTTAATCCTTTTAAAAACTTAAACCGGCACCGGTAAATAGAAATTTTACCGGCACCGGTTTCTTTATAAATTGATGACTTCTAGAAAGTATATCTTGCTGAAAGCGTCAATCTTCTAGGCAAAATAGGTCTTGCAAGGAAGTAACTTCCGACCGAGCTTGACCTCGGATTACCTTCCTCAAGTCCCAAGCTCTGAAATAAATTAGTAACTCCCAAAGTAAAGGTTATTGCCTGGGAAGGTATGTAGTAAGCCAGGCTCACGTTCATATAGTTATAAGCGGGAAGAGCTGTTCCGGCGACTATTACCGGAATACCGCCGGATGTGAAATTACTAACCAGAGTACCGCCAACCCGGTTGCCGACGTAATGCCAGTCTGCTTCAAGTGTTAAACCTCTAAGCGTATTAAGAGCTGTAACAATTTGCTTGAGTATTATAAGAGAAGGAACACCATACCGTTCAAGAGTATATGTACCCATCAGATCGCCGATAGAAGTTGGAATACCGTTAAGCAATGAGCCAATGTCCGGACCGGCGCCATTTCCGAATACGGATCTCAATAGAGTCCAGTTTCCTCGGAGGAACAGTCCGTTTACCGGTGTATATGTAACATCAGCTTCAATGCCGTAAGCCCTTTGTTCGGGTGAATAATTCGTAACCCACTCAACCCCTCCTCCGGGAGTATTTACTGCGCCCTGGCTGTTGATGTTTTTCAGGTTGGCCCAGAAGAGGTCTGCGTTGAAAGAAACCAGGTCGCTGTAGTATTTAAAGCCGCCTTCATATTGGAGTGTAGTTTCATCTTTGAAAATGGCAACTTGTGCAGGCTGATCCTGCAAAAGATTATCCAGTGATGGCATTTCATAAGCCCGGCTGATATTGGCATAAAATGCCCAGATATTCGGGATGATATCATAGTTAATTCCTGCAGAAAATGCCCAGTCGTGCAATGTTGTACTCATGTGCCGGTAGCTTCCGTTACCATAAGTTTCAATTGCATACGGGCTTAAGCCGCTGTTTATTATGGCGGCAGAATCCGGCAGCAAAGTACCGGTT
>JBJKSH010000173.1:0-18862 GCA_046704255.1 Ignavibacteriaceae bacterium
CCCGTGCAAAAACAAAAGAAGCAAAAACTCAGGTAGAACTTGCACAGCTTCAGTATATGCTTCCGCGCTTAACAAGAGCGTGGACGCACCTTTCAAAGCAATACGGAGGCATCGGCACAAAAGGACCCGGTGAAACCCAGATTGAAACAGACCGCCGTATTATTAGAAACCGGATAATGCTTCTTAAAGAAAAGTTAACAAAAATAGAATCCCAGAGAAAAACCCAAAGCAGCGGAAGAAAAAATTTTACAAGAATTTCTCTTGTTGGTTATACCAATGCAGGCAAATCTACTTTATTTAATTTGTTAACCAAAGCCGGTGTATTGGCGGAAGATAAATTGTTCGCTACCCTGGATTCCACAACAAGAGCACTCGAAATAGATAAAAGTAAAAAAATTTTGTTAAGCGATACCGTAGGTTTTATAAGAAAACTTCCTCCGCATCTTGTAGCATCTTTTAAAAGTACATTAAAAGAAGTAAGGGATGCTGATATTATTCTTCACGTTATAGATATGTCCCATCCGTTTTATGAAGATCATATTGGCGTAGTTGAACAAACATTAAAAGATCTGGAATGCGACGGGAAAGACATCATTAAAGTATTTAACAAAATCGATTTGATTAACGACTCTAACAAGATAAATTTAATTTCAAACAAATTTGAAAACAGTGTTATTATTTCCGCACAAAGGGGAATAAACATCTCATCTCTTATACAAACACTCCTACGGATAATTGAAGGTTCTTTTGTTGAAGAAAATATAGAATTAAATCTTGCGGATTCTAAAAAGGCGGCTAAAATACATTCACTTGCGGAAGTTCTTTCTACAAAATATGAAGAGCAAACAATGCACATTACTTACAGAGCAAGAAAAGAAAATTCGGAAAAAATTAAAAGATTAATTTATGAATAAAAATATTATTACCATCGACGGCAAATCCCTTACACTGGAACAAATTGAATTTTTCCTTCATGAAAACCCGGAGATTGTTTTATCTAAAGAATCAATACAAAAAATTAAAAAATCCCGCGCCCTTGTTGAGAAATGGGTAGATAAGGAAGAATCTATATACGGTGTAACTACCGGGTTCGGAGAATTTTCCAACGTTAGAATTTCCAAAGAGAATATTGAAAAGCTGCAGGAAAATTTGATATTAAGCCACGCAGCAGGATGCGGAGAAAACCTGCCGCCGATGATAGTTAAGATAATGATGCTTCTTAGGTTAAACGCACTTGCACGCGGCTATTCGGGAGTAAGGCTTGAAACACTTGAGCTTCTGATTAATATGATGAAGCATAACATTATTCCCGTTGTCCCGTCTCAAGGTTCAGTCGGCTCCAGCGGCGACCTTGTGCAGCTTGCTCATCTTGTGCTTGCAATGATAGGTAAGGGCAGGGTGCAATTAGTTAAAGATGTTATTGCCGACGAAGCATCAAGTACTAAAATAATTCATGCATCTTCGGGTTTAAAAAAATTCGGACTTAAACCTGTTTCACTTCAGGCGAAGGAAGGACTGGCGTTAATTAACGGCACACAAATGATGACTTCGTTTGCGGCATTCATTTCCATCCGTGCTAAAAAGTTGAATAAGATAGCAGATATTTCTGCTTCGCTAACTCATGAAGCCTTAAGAGCTACCGACAAGGCTTTCGATCCTAAGTTGCACCGTTTGCGTCCCTTTCCCGGTCAAATTACAACCGCAAAAAATGTTCTGGCGTTAATTAAAAACAGCAATATCAGGAAATCACATTTAACCGGCGATGCAAGGGTACAGGATGCTTATTCTATAAGATGTGTACCTCAAATACACGGCGCATCTAGAGATGCAAGTGATTATGTTATATCTCGTGTTAAAATCGAAAAAAACTCGGTTAACGATAACCCGATAATTTTCCCGGATACGGAAGAGCATATTGAAGGCGGTAACTTTCACGGTCAGTCTATGGCGCTTGCAATGGATTTTATGTCTATTGCTTTATCAGAACTAGCAAATGTATCCGAGCGGAGAACCGAAAGAATGGTTAACGGTGCTTTAAGCGGCTTGCCGAGATTTCTTGCCAACAACGGAGGCCTAAACTCGGGTTTGATGATTGCGCAATATACGGCGGCAAGTCTTGTTTCGGAAAATAAAGTCCTTTCGCATCCGGCAAGTGTGGACTCTATTCCCACTTCAGCAAACCAGGAAGACCACAACTCAATGGGCTCAATTGCCGCACAAAAATGTTTCTGCATAATGCACAACCTGGAAAATGTTTTGGCTATTGAATTAATGACGGCTGCACAGGCACTTGAATTCTTAAAACCAAATCAACCCGGGATAGGAACCTCGATTGTCTATAATGAAATAAGAAAAGCTATTAAGCCTCTAGATGATGACCGGCTGCTGTTTGAAGATATAAATAAAGTAGCCGAATTAATTAAAGATGATGTTATTTTAGAGGCGATGGAAGGAAAAGTTAAACTGAATTAGACTAAAGTGTAGGCACTTATTACAGCTAGACAATAGAACACGGACAACACGGACGACGCTGACTACCACAGACAATTTAAAAGGAGGATATTATGCTGCTCGAAGATTTAACTTCTAAAATTATTAAAGCTTTTTATCGGGTTAATGATTTACTTGGGTTCGGATTTTTAGAAAAGGTTTATGAAAATTCAATGTATATTGAATTAAAGAAAATGGGATTGGAAGTAGAGAAGCAGAAAAATATCAAGGTATATTATAAAGGTTATGAAGTAGGTGATTACTTTGCAGATTTAATTGTGAATAATTCGGTTGTTATAGAATTAAAAGCAGCCGAATCACTCTGTGAAGAGCATGAAGCACAGTTAATCAATTATTTAAGAGCAACAAAATTAGAAGTCGGTTTATTATTTAATTTTGGTAGAAGAGCAGAATTTAAAAGAAAGATATTTACAAATGATCGAAAAATAAATTCGTGAAAATCCGTGTTGTCGGTGTTGTCCGTGTTCTATTGAATTAATAATAGGTTATTGAAATCTTAAATTTTTGTTGAATTAAATTAAAAAAAGAGTGAACTTATAATTTAGAATTTATCCTTTTAGTAAAAACCTTTTTTAATATCTTTTTATGAACATAGTTTTCCTAATTATCGGACTTTTAATCGGCGCAGTTACCGCTTATTTTATTGCGAAGCTGAGATACGAAAATAAAAAGGGATTATCTCCCGTTGAAGTTGACAACCTTAAAAATCAAATTTCTTCTCTCTCTTTGGAAAATGCCAAAGCATCCGAGAAAAATAAAATTTTAGACGAAAGCTTAAAACAGGCAAATCTTGAATTAACCGGGGAAAGGAATAAAGTTATTCAGTTAAATTCCTCGCTTTCATCGATAAAATCAGACTACGGAAATCTTCAGAATAAGTTAACCGAACAGAAATCCGAGATAGAACAACTGCAGGAAAAATTTACCAAGGAGTTTGAGAACCTGGCAAATAAAATTCTGGAAGAAAAAAGCAGCAAGTTTACAATTCAGAACAAAGAAAACCTTGATCAGATATTAAAGCCGCTAAGTGAAAAGATAAAAGACTTTGAGAAAAAAGTGGAAGATGTTTATGTCTCGGATTCTAAAGAAAGAGCGGGCTTAATTCAGCAGATAAAAACTCTGCATGAACTTAACCAGCAAATGAGTAAAGATGCAACCAACCTGACGAATGCACTAAAAGGACAAAGCAAGACACAAGGCAACTGGGGTGAGTTCATTCTTGAAAGCATACTTGAAAAATCCGGGCTTGTTAAAGGGCGCGAATACCTTGTACAGGAAAGTATAACTGCGGAAAGCGGTAAAAGATTTCAGCCGGATGTTCTCGTAAACCTACCCGAAAACAAGACTATTGTTATTGATTCTAAAGTGTCGCTTGTCGCTTATGAAAAATATTCTTCTGCGGAAGATGATGAAGAACGCAGCATCGCTCTAAGGGATCACATGTATTCCATAAAAAATCATATTAAAGGTTTAAGTTCTAAGAATTATCAAAGCCTGTATCAGATTCAAAGCCTTGATTTTGTTTTAATGTTCCTCCCGATTGAACCTGCATTCAGTCTTGCGGTTCAATACGAGCCGGGATTGTTCAACGAAGCATTTGAAAAAAATATTGTAATAGTTAGTCCATCTACATTACTTGCTACCCTGCGAACAATTGCCAGTATTTGGAGGCAGGAAAATCAAAATAAAAATGCACTTGAGATAGCCAGGCAAAGCGGTGCGTTGTATGATAAGTTTGTAGGTTTTATTGATGACCTTTCAAATGTCGGTAATAAAATAGATGCTGCTAAAGACGGCTACCTGAATGCAATGAAAAAGCTGCATGAAGGCTCAGGCAACCTGGTATCCCGAGTGGAAAGAATTAAACGTCTCGGTGCAAAAACATATAAAAGTATTCCTCAATCGTTACTGGATGAAGCTGGTAGCAATCCGGATGAAGAAGAATCTCTTTAACAATAATTATTCTGCAGGAGGTTAAATGAAACGAATATTACTTTCTTCTTTATTTGCTGCAATTGTTGTGTATGTATGGATGTTTATTTCATGGGCGTTTTTACCCTGGCATGCAAACTCGTTTAGAAATTTACCAATTGCAGATTCTTTGGCCAGCAGAATAAAATCTTCTGTGCCGGAACAGGGGATTTATAGGTATCCCGGCGTCCCTACTGCTATTAGTAAGGAAGCGATGAATAACCTGGCAAAAAAATATGCTGCCGGGCCTGTAATTCCGTTTATGATTTACGAACCGAACGGAATTGATATGGTCAATCCCTGGGAGTTTGCATGGGGATTTATAATAGATTTTTTAATGGCTCTTGTAGCAGCGGTTCTTCTGAATTTTTCTACTGTTAAAGGCAAAGGATTTTTAGCCCGACTCGGGTTTATAATTCTTATTGTAGTTTTTGCTTCACTGATTGGCCCAATGATTGAGTGGAACTGGTTATTGTTTCCCGCAGGATATAGTTTTGGCGTTGCGTTGGACTATATATTGACGTGGTTGCTTGCCGGTTCTGTTATAGCATTATCTTTTTCCAACAGGTCAAAGAAGTTAGAACAGGATAAGCAAGAAATAAAGTAAATTTAAAAGTAATTTGTCAGTAGATTATTTACCAGAATTGAAAAGCAAAACCTGGATGCTCGATACTAAATATCCGATTGCAGATGAGAATTATAAAATATTCATTATAAATTGCTTATTTCCTAATATCTATCGGAATGAGTGTTAGTCGTTGGTAATTGCCTATCCATATTCGATCTTACATTTCCCATATTCCATTTTACATTTCTCATATTCCATCTTACATTTTCCATATTCCATTTTCCATCTTCCACTTTCCATATTCCATTTCTTGTCTACTTTCCCATCTTTAAAATTTCGTCCCATTCCTCTTTAGCAACAGGCATAACGGAAAGCCGGTTTCCCTTTTGTATAAGCTTCATATTTTTCAATTTAGGATTTGATTTTACTTCGCTTAGAGTAACAGGCTTTTTAAATTCTCTTATGAATTTTATATCCACCATAAACCATACTGGATTCGACGGTTCGGCCGAAGGAAAGTAATGTTTGTTATCCGGATCGAATTGTGTATGATCAGGGTATCCTTCTTTTATAACTTCGCAAACTCCAACAACAGCGTTTGGTTCCGTATTGCTGTAGTAAAATAAAACCCCGTCTCCTTTTTTCATTTCATCGCGTAAAAAGTTTCTTGCCTGGTAGTTTCTCACTCCATCCCAGTAAGTAGTTTTGTTTTTGCTTTTCTTTAAATCTTCAATAGAAAATGCGGAAGGTTCAGATTTTACAAGCCAGTAATTCTTTGCCATAAATTAACTCCATTATTCCAGCCAAAGATATTTGCAATTTTGCCAGGCTGCTTATCGTACATTGAAAATTGGGCATTGTGTATTGAACATTAATTCTCAATACCTAACTCACAAAGTTCAAATCTAAGAGATTTTCTCTTAGATTTTACTTAATAGAAATCCATAGGTCGGTTTTGCATAAAGTGACCTATTTTCTTCTTTCCCGGGTTAAATACTACTTTATAATTTTGGTTAAATATAATAAAATATTTTGATTAAACTTACATCCGGTAAAAACATTTAGCACGGCACATAACGACCTGCATAATATTCCGTTTACCATATTACATATTCCATACTCCATCTACCTCCTCTTTCCTCCGTATAACTTTTTCAACTTAGATTTTAAGCACTGCCTTTGCTATATTTGTATTTATTATAAGAGATAATATTAAATGGAACTGATAGAAAGATTACAAAAAATAAAAGAAAAATTCGACAGGATAAACCAGCAGCTTTCCGATCCTGAGTTCTTAAATGACAGAGAAAAAATCGTTGCGTTAAGCCGTGAGCGAAGCGAACTGGAAAATATTATTCTGGCTTATGATAAGTACAACACGGTACTAAAAAACATTGAAGACAATAAAGAGATAATTGATTCGGACCTTGATGCCGAATTAACGGAATTGGCAGAAAACGAGCTTAATGATCTTGAATCCGAGAAAGAAAATCTTGAGGATGAAATTAAATATCTCCTGCTTCCAAGGGATCCTAATGACAATAAAGATATTATAATGGAAATTCGTGCAGGCACAGGCGGAGAAGAAGCTGCTTTGTTTGCAGGCGATCTTTTTAGAATGTATTCAAGGTATGCGGAAATTAGGGGATGGAAAATTGAATTGATTGATTTAAATGATACCGGTTTGGGCGGAATTAAAGAAGCGGTTTTTTCAATAAGCGGCCAGGGGGTATACGGAGAATTTAAATTTGAAAGCGGCGTTCATAGAGTACAAAGAGTTCCTGCTACCGAAACAAACGGCAGAGTACATACTTCTGCTGCATCTGTGGCAGTTCTCCCGGAAGCCGAGGATGTTCAGATTGACATTAATCCAAACGATTTGAGGATAGACATTTTCAGATCAGGCGGCGCCGGCGGGCAAAATGTAAATAAAGTTGAAACTGCCGTAAGGATTACGCATATTCCGACAGGCATTGTTGTGCAATGCCAGGATGAAAGATCTCAGCTTAAAAACAGGCAGAAGGCAATGAAGGTATTAAGAGCACGATTGTATGACATTAAACAGAAAGAACAAAATGCGGAAATTTCTGCTCAACGAAAAAGTATGGTTAGAAGCGGAGACAGAAGCGACAAGATAAGAACTTATAACTTCCCGCAAAATAGGGTTACCGATCATCGTATCGGCTTAACATTGTACAATCTGAACAATATAATTGAAGGTGACTTAAAGGAACTTATAGAACAGCTGAAACTTGCGGACAGAACCGAGAAGCTCCAGGCCAGTGCAGGTGTTTAACTTCTTATTACTTTAACTTAATCACTATTAGACTAATATCATCTTCAAAATTTTCACCGGTAAAACTTTTAAATTCTTCTTTAATTTTTTCCAAAGGATTTTCATCGGGCATAATTTTTTTTATAACTTCAAATAATTTAACTGCCCCGAATTGTTCACCTTCCGTATTCCTGGATTCAATTAATCCGTCTGATAACATAATGATATAATCACCGGTATTCAGTGTTAAAGATACATCTTTATATTCTCCGTATGCAGTAAATCCTAGAAGTAAGCCGTTGGATTTAATTCTTTGCGGATCGGCTTCGGAAACCTTTTTTAAAATTATGGGGATATCTCCAGCACCTGTATATTTAACCGTGTTATTTTTATTATTTACAATAACCACGGAAAGTGTAGTAAATACTTCCGAAATTTTTGCATCCTTATAAACGGAATCATTCACCTGCTGCAAAATTTCGCTTGGAGAATATTCTTTTGTAGTTTGTAAAACAACACGGAGTGCGCTTCTAACATAACCGGCATATGCAAATGCAAAATACCATGCGCCCCATTTTTTGCCCATAACATCGCCGAGAACTACGGCAAAATTATCTTCGTCCAGGACGAAATAGTCAATAAAATCTCCGCCGGGAATTCCTTTAAACGGCTGATGCCAGTGGTTTATTTCGAAGCCTGCAAAATCCGGATTATTATCCGGTACAACCTTTGCCCTTAACGAATCGGCAGCCTGGTTCAGCTCGGATACAATTTTTTGCCTTTCTTTGCCAAGGCTTTTTATTATTGCCGAAACTTTTGCTACCACCACTCTTGGCCCGGCGGTTTTAAGAACATAATCTGTTATTCCCAAATCATAGCCGTCCAGAATATCGTCTTCGTTTCCCTTGGATGTGAGAAATACAAATGGGATTGATCTTAAATTGTCATCCGTAAGCAACATTTTTCTAAATTGAAAACCGTCTATCTCCGGCATCATTATATCGGAAATAATTAAATCCGGTACAGAAGATTTTACGGATTTAATTCCTTCGTTTGCACTTGCAGCAATTGCACATTCAAAACCGGCTTTTGTTAAATTATATTGAAATAATTTTGCAAGCGAAATATCATCGTCTACCAGGAGAATTTTTGGAGTATTTTGGGCAAAGGAATGTTCGAGGTTTTTTTTGGTTCCGTAGATCTTATAAATTTCGGTTCTTCTAATCAGCGACTGAACTTTAAGCAGCAGTTCATTCACATCGAACGGTTTTGTTATTATGTCGTCGCCGCCAGCATCAAGTGCTTTGGATTTGTCTTCCATTGTGTTTTTTGCGGTTACAAACACGAAAGGTAAAACACGGTAGTTCTCATCTTCCCTAACTTTTTTGCAGAAAGTAAAACCATCCATTTCTTCCATAGTAACATCGCACAAAACCAGGTCTATTCCGTTTTCTTTTAACTTATTAAATCCGGCGTGTGCACCGTCAGCTTCAAAAACTTCATAGTTATTTTTTTTAAGATGATGGCTAATTAATTTTCTTATTGTCACATCATCGTCAATTATTAAAACAGATTTCTTCCCGTTCTTTTGCATAAAGTAAAAATTTTTTCAATAAACGCTGAAATTATAAGCTTTAACAAAAGCAGCATTATACCGTGTTATTTGTTAAAACTTTTAACAGCTTCTTCTTTTGTTTTAAACGCTTCAAATACTCTGTACATCCTGGTAAGTTCAAACATAGAATGCACGGCAGGCTGAAAACCTACAAGCCGAAGGTCTCCGCCGTAATTTGTTATTTTTTTTAAAGAAACAACCAGAGAACCTAGAAAGGTTGAATCGATAAATTCACATTCACTTAAATCCACAACAATTTTCCTGGCACCCATTTCAATATCTTGTATAAGAGTTTGTTTGAACTCCTCGGCTTCTTTAAGCGTTGCCCTGGTTAGGTTTACTGTTTCAACAATAATGTCGCCTTGTTTTTCTCTAATAAAATCCATAATGCAAACCTGTTAGTTTTTAAATTTAAGTTAATCGTAAGTTCTGTTTTCAATATTATATTTTTCCATTAAACGATAAATTGTTGCCCTGCCTAATTGCAGTTTTTTTGCAGCTTCAACTATGTTGCCTCTGGAAACTTTAAGAGCATGCCGTATGGATTCCTCTTTAAGCTTCTCAAAGGGGACAACATTGTCGTCGCTGAATAATGCACCTGAAAAATCGGTAACTGATGCGGGCTCAGCCGCTCTAATGTGGGAAGGCAAATCATCAAGATCAATAGTATCTTTATCGCATATAATTATACATCTCTCAATTGTATTTTCCATTTCTCTTATATTGCCCGGCCAGTTATACTCATAAATAAGTTTTAAACATTTCTTTGTAAAGCCCTTAATATTTTTATTTAGCTTCCGGTTAAAATTATCAAGGAAGTGCTGGGCAAGCACCAGAATGTCTCCCTTCCTTTGCCGCAGCGGCGGGATATAAATCGGAAATGAATTCAGCCTGTAATATAAATCTTCTCTAAATTCCTTGTTCTCAACAGCCTGTTTCAAGTCCCTGTTAGTGGCGGAAATAATTCTAACATCGGTTTTAATTAATTCGGTTCCGCCTACTCTTTCAAATTCCTTTTCCTGTATTACTCTTAACAGTTTTGCCTGAAGCAGCATTTCAAGTTCGCCAACTTCATCAAGAAATAAAGTACCGCCGTTGGCAAGTTCAAACTTGCCAAGCTTTCTTTGGTGTGCACCTGTAAAGGAACCTTTTTCGTGTCCGAACAACTCACTTTCCAGCAGCTCCCTGGGTATTGATGCGCAGTTAACCACAATAAAAGGCTTATCTTTTCTTTGGCCGTTATAATGTATTGCACGTGCAATAAGTTCTTTGCCGGTACCGCTCTCGCCGTGTATTAAAACCGTTATGTCGTTATTTAAAACTTTACTAACCAGTTTAAATACATCCTGCATTTTTCCGTCGGAAGAAATAATGTTATCAAAGCTGTATTCCTTCTTAACATTCTCTTTAAGATTTTCCAGTTCCTTTGTAAGGTCGTAGTTCTTAATTGCATTCTTAATGGAAGGCTCAAGGCGCTGAATATCAATCGGCTTGGGAAAATAATCAAAAGCGCCGAACTTAAGAGCATCCACTGCTACTTCTATACTGCCTTGTGCGGAAAGCATTATAACCGGGAGATTTTCGTCCAGTTGTTTAACTCTTTTTAGAATTTCTATGCCGTCCATACCGGGCAGCATAATATCAAGCAAAATCAAATCCGGTTTTACATTCAGCCTGCGCAGCAGGTCTTCTCCGTTGGAAAAAACTTCAATATCGTATTTCCATTTTTCCCTTACCCAGTAAGTAAGTAATTTGGAAATAGCCTGTTCATCGTCAACAATAAAGACTAATTTATTCACGTCGCATCCTTTAATTTGTTATACTTTGAACTCCCTAGGGAACTTAAGAACAACAGCAGTTCCTTTATTTAATTCGCTTCTAATAGAAATAAAACCTTTGTGCAAATCTACAATTTGTTTGACAAAAACCAAGCCTAAACCGGTTCCCGGCATTCCGGCATCCGGTGCGGCTTTATAGAATTTCTGGAAAATAAACGGCAAATCTTTTTCATCAATTCCTATACCCGTATCGCTTATAATAACTTCAAACTCTTTATAAAGGGCCTGTGCGGAAACTCTTATCCTGCCCCCCTTTTTTGTAAACTTAATTGCATTGGATATTAAACAGCCGAAAACTTTTATTATTTTCTCCTTATCTGCCTTAAGCATTATTTTTTCAACGGGAATTTCTACGGTTAAAATTAATCCCATTTCATTTATCTTATCTTTATAAGAATCAACAACATCTTGTAATGCTTCGATAATATCAAATTCAGTTTTGTTTAATTCTATTTGCCCGGACTCTAATTTAGACAGGTCCAACACATCGTTAATTAATTTTGCCAGCCTCTTTCCTTCATTAAGAATTATTTCGTTAAACTCACGCTTCATCTCCTCCGGCATATTCGGATCGGATACAATTGTTTCCGAAAACCCGATTATAGATGCAAGCGGAGTTCTAAGCTCGTGGGATATATTGGAAATAAACTCATTCTTCATACGGTTCAACTCGTAAAGAATTGATTTCTGTCTTTGAGATCTTTCTCTTTCAATTGAGATAACCCTGTTGCTTTCCATAAGCTTATTATTCAAGTCGTGTATCTTATCTTCATAAATTTTAATATCGGTAATATTTTTAGCAACACCAAAAATGCCTGTTACATTATTATCCTTCTTAAATGCCTTGCATGAAAAATTAAATACAATTTCGTTGCCGAATTTACTTATAAGTGTGGATTCAAAAGTATGCATTTTTTCTTCTTCAAGAATTTTATGCATTTCCCTGGAAAACCCTATTTTATTTTTCGTGGATACCAATTCAATTAAATGTGTACCAAGCAGTTCCTCCTCATCATAATCCAGAATTGCGGCACCGAATTTATTTATTACCGAAAAGCACCCGAATTTATCCAGTATAAAAACCAAATCTTCGGATCCTTCCATAAACCCGTTAAATAATTCAGTACTGTAGATGCCTAATAAATTTTTTTTATCTGACAGGGGCATATTAAATAATTCATCATCCTTTTTAATTTTAGAAGAAACCTGTGTTTTAACTTCCTCGCTTAAGGTATCTATAACCGGTATTAAATCCTTTTCTGCGGATTTATTATAATTATTTGTTTTATCCGAAAATAAAATTATATAATAATTGTCCAGGTTATTGTCGTTAGTCCATATTTTTTTTGTGTACCCGGATTTCCATAAGTTTTTAGAAGATAATTCTTTAAAAGATTTCAAATGATGAATTTCATTATTATCAGGTTCTTCAGAATTTACAATTTCCAAGAATAAATTATTTAATAAACCGTTTTCATTTTCATTCCTGCCGAAGCAGCTAACAGTTTCAACGTTACCGGAATTATGTTTAAATAAATAGCCGGAGGAACTCCCGCTTATTTTTCCTAAAATTCCAAGAGTGTTTTTTAAAAGGTTAGTCATTCTTAGTTTCCGGTAACAAGCATTAAGTTTATATCCTAATTGATTTAATCCGATTATACAAATTTAGTAATTATCAAAATGAAATAAATAAATATATAAAATTGAACTTATTTAATCTATTGGTTAAATTATTATAAAGTTTAAAACAAATTTCCAAACAGAGTAATATCCTTTTTATTTAATTATATCAGTTTTGTTTTAATGCCGAAGATTTTAAAAAGAGCCGTAAACTTAACTTTAGTAATTAATATACTTTTATTTTTTATTAAAGCATTTGCCGGGATAATATCGAATTCTATAGCAGTAATTTCGGATGCTATCAATTCACTTACGGATATTATTGCTTCAATAGCTATATTGTACAGCGTAAATATTTCCCTTAAAAAGCCTGATGAGGAACATCAGTTTGGGCACCATGCTGCCCAGCCTATTGCGGTTTTTTTAGTTGCACTTTTTACTGCTGTTGTAGGAATAAATTTAATTGAAGAATCTATTATTAGAATTACTACTCCTTATAAAACCGATATAACAGCGGTTGTATACATTATTTTAATTATAACAATCGTAACCAAACTTGTATTAACCAGGTATCAATCTTATGTAGGAAAAGTTTATAAAAGCCCCGCATTAAAGGCTGGCGCAGTTGACAGTCTAAACGATGTCCTGGCTTCCTCCTTATCAATAATAGGCATTGTTGGAGTGCAGCTTGGGTTTAGATATTTAGACGGAATTGCCGGAATATTAATTGCTTTATTCGTTTTTAGATCCGGATACCAGATTGCAAAAGAAAATATAGGCTACTTGATGGGCAAAGCTGCCAGCGAGGAATTAATTCTGGAAATTGCTAATGCAGCTCTTAAAATAGACGGAGTGCTAGGGCTTAACGAATTAAAATCCCATTATGTGGGAAACAAATTTCATATTGAAATTCATATTGATGTGGATAAAAACTCTTCAACCAAAACATCGCACGATATTGGCAAAGAAGTACAAAGTGCTATTTTAAAATTACCGGAAATAAATAAAGTGTTTGTTCATATCGATCCGGTTTGAAAAAATTATTTATTGTTCCCTTCCTTTTGCAGCGCCTCGTAATATTTTCTAATCAGTTCCTCATAGTCTCTGGTATAACCTTCCTGAACGGATTTATTCAATTCATCAACAATTTTATTTTTACCTTGTTCCGATGATAAATTCAACTGGCCGGGAGACTGCCTTGCCACGTCCTTGCCAACTTCGGATTCTCTTTGGTTCTCAAAGTCTCTGGTATTTATAGATCTTTGTGCATCAAGAAGTCTGGAAAGAATATGCTTTTGCTCCTGCAGTGTTTGATTATTTAAGTCTTGCGATCTTAAATTCTTTACAACCTCCTCCATCCTTTTTGCAATTTCATTTAAGTCCGCAGGAATTTCTTTAGATTTACCGGATTGCATTGCTTCCTTGTTAAGTTCTGCAAGAGATTTTCTGATTAAATCCTGCTGCTGTGCTAAGCGCTGAATTTCTGCCTGCTGCTGCATGGTTAAATTTCCCTGCATTCCCTGCTTAAGCATTTGAGTTAGATTATTCAATCCCATCTGCTGCCCGGTCATTTTTTGCAGTTGCTGCATAAGAGACAACATGCCGCCGCCACCGCCGCCTTTCATCATTTGCTCCATCGCGCTTTTTACAAGGTCGGCAGCTTCATTTATGGATTTCATCGATTTACCCTGGCTTGCCGCCGCCTGGTTTCCGTTTCTGTTTAACAGCCCATTAATCGAATTATCCATTTCCCTGCTGGCATCTCCCAATGCTTTGCCCATTTCCGGAGTTATCGCAAATGTCTTTTGAGAAAGCTGCGACATTTGCTGCATAATATTATCAAGGCTGCTTTTTATATTATTCTGCTGCCGTGCATCATTGTTAAACCTGGATGAATTCGGATCAAGTTTTTCTGATTGATCTTTTAAACTTTCCTGCTGCTTGGATAGGCTGATTAAATTATTAGTTATTCGCATCATGTCCGTAAAAGCCTGCATCTGGCTTTGCTGCTGCATTGATTTTTTAAGTGCCTGCATCCGGCTTTTCATATTATTCATATTTTGAGAAATTTGAGATTGGCTCTGTTGCGCATGCGGTATTTGTCCTTGCTGCAAATTTTGAGATGCCTGTTTGGATAGCTGTTGATTTTGCTGCTTTGCAAATTCTTTCATAATTTTATCAAGCTGATCTTTGGGCATATCTTTTAATTCATCCATCTTTTGGGATAGATCGTTAAGCTGCTTTTTATAGTCTTCAAGGTCTTTGGTAATATCGTTTTGTTTTTCACTTAATTTGTTTTGTTCGTTTTTATTTGAACTACCGGACTTTTCAGTTTGATTCAGTAATTCTTTTTGATTCCCGGTTATCTGGTCCGTTCTCTTTAAAAGTTCTTCTACCTTTTCTTCAACCTGGATTCGTTTAAGAAGATTCATCGTTCTTTCAATGCTCTGTTTAAATGCTTCTTCATTCAGTTTAAAATTTTCCATCTGCTGCTGCGTTAACTGCCTGTTAAGGCTTTGCAGAGCATCCTGAAATTTTTCCATAGCCTTACGCATTTCTTCGGTAGACATCTGATCGAACAGCTTTTGCAGTTCCATATATTTTTCCAGAGTCTCTTTGGAAAGGAGGTTATTCTGCTGCATATTCTGCTGCATCTTATTGATGTTTTTACCTATCTGGTTTACCTTATCCTTTAGGTTTTTAAATTGATCAAGTGCTCTTTTAATTTTTTGCTTTTCCTGCCAGCTAATATCTTTTTTATCCTGCCTTAAATCCTGGCTTATTTCGTCAATCTTTTGTTTCAATTGCTGCGCCTGGTTATATGCATCATTCAGATCATTTACACTTTTATTCTGCACATCGTCGGCATGGCTTAGTAATTCGTTTAATGTAGGAACTATAACCGAAAAGGTAGATGACTTTGTACCTTTAGGCCCGCTTACATTGTCGTTATCGAAAATCTCAAGGTAATAAGAAACGACATCCTGCTCGGTCAAGCCGAGATCGGTTAAATTCCACAAGTAATTTACTCCTTCGCTAGTTTGGGTTTTATTAATAGGAATTTCAACAGAACTGAAATTCTTTTGTACTTCTTTATATTTTGAAGAGGAAAGTCTGTAGCAAAGAAGGAGCTTTGTAAATCCGTAGTCATCGGAAATTTTAGCTGCCAGCGGGACGCGGTTATCTGCCGACAGGTTTACGTCTTTAGCCGGAGCTGTTACTTCTATAGACGGATAAGCATCATAAAGGACTTTAATGCTGTAATTTATCGGCGATAAATTTTGATTGTCGTTTAGGTCCGTTAAAATTATTTTGTAGTTGTTATCTTTCCTAACAATAAAGCTTCCGCCGGCGTTAGTATTATTTACATTAAGATTTTTTTTTGCAGAATCTGCAAATTGTAAAATTGCTTTCCTAAGTTCTTTTGTAGAAGAGATCTGCAGATTAATTCTGCTGCCTAAAAGAGCAGTTACATTGCCGTTGTCCTTTTGTTCTACCTCCGCAATTTTGGAGTAAGCCGGCGAAATTATTTTTACATCCAGTGTTTTTACAATCGGCCTATCTATTACTTTTATTTTATAAATGCTGCTGCTAATATTCCCGGAAACGGCATAATATTTAAATGAATTTCTAACTGCAGGAATTTCATAATGGAAATTTCCCGTTGAATCTCCGTATAATTGCTGCCTTTCAAAATTAGTTTGATCGCTGTTTCTAACAGCTAAAAAAACTTCTTTGGGAATGCTGCCTTCAACTTTAACATTTATGGTTATATTATCTCCTTTTGTAACCTCGGAATTTCCGGGTTCAACGTTAAAAGAAAATTTGGGAGGTACAATAAATTCTTTATTATAATGTTCAATGCGAAACGCTGCCGCATGTAATCCTGGAACTAAAAGAATTAACAATCCGCAAAAGACAAAGGAACTAATTAAATATAAAAATAGCCTTTTAGCTTTATTGAATCTAACTATAGTTTCAAATTTTAAATCTTTAGCTCTGTTATATACATTGTAAAATGCAGCCTCAACTAATTTTTTCGAATAGTTTCCGTTATCTTTTTCCGATGTTACAAGCTGCATTGCATTCAGCAGGTCATCTTTTATTGTAGGGAAGTGTTCCCCTACTTTTCCGGCCGTTTTATAATAATCTGTTTTTCTAAAGGGTTTAAAATATTTTAATGCGGGAATTAAAAACAGTATGATAAATTGGACAACGAAAAACACCGAAAAAATTATTACAATTACCGTACGCACCGCAGCGGAAAAGTGACCTAACATTTCCGAAAATACAAGCAAAGTAAAAACTGCAATACTTGCCAATAAAGCAGTCTGAATACCTATCGATGCGGTTAAAGTATATTCTTTTTTAACCAGCTTTTCTAGTTTATTTAGTATTTCTTTAAAATAGCCGGGTTCACTTACCATACCTAATTTTCAATTTTGAATTTTTAATTGTTAGTTGCTTAAAGCCCAAATAACAAGATTAGTCCCGAATTTAAGAGCCTCAAGTCTCTTATCCGGAGGATCACCGTGAACATCGGGATCATCCCAGCCGTCGCTCGGATTAGCTTCGTATGTATAGTAAACAGCAAGTCTTCCGTTTATAAAAATGCCAAACCCCTGCGGCGGCAAACCATGCAGTTTGTGAATTTTCGGCGGACCGTCGGGAAAGTCGTAAAAATCATGATATAAACCGTAATTAAACGGAAGTTCAACAAGTTTTTTATCGGGAAAGACTTTTTTTATTTCTCGTCTAAAAGCTTTATTCATACCGTAGTCATCATCGGCATACAAAAATCCGCCGGCTTCACAATATTTTCTCAGTCTTTCACATTCTTCCGGTGTAAATAAAATGTTTCCGTGCCCGGTCATAAATAAAAAAGGATAAGAAAATATGGCATCGGAATTTATATCTACCCACGTATATTCCGCTTTAACTTTAATATCAGTATGCTGTTGTATAAAAGTAAGCAGGTTAGGCTCTTCAGTCTGGCCGTTGTACCAGTCACCGCCGCCGCCGTACTTAAGCCTTGCTATTTGAAATGCACTCTTTTCTTGTGCAATTAAAAAAATGTTAATCGATAATACAAAACAGAATACTAAAAAAAATCTATTCATAAAAACCAAATTTTAGTGGTTTAATATATCTATCAGTATTTATAATTTCAATTTGTAAAATTAAGTTATTGTTAATAAAAGATAACTATAATAATTATACCCCTGAACTTCAACGCATAAAAAGATAGAAGATGAAAATCGGTGTAATTTGTTCCATCATTCATGTACTTCTTCTCCCGGGAATGTTTTTAAAGAGAACAGTTAATTTTGTATTTTAGAGTATTAAATCCGTTTATCTTTAATGAAGAAATTTTTACTTATAATTATACTTTTGTCTTCGTTTAGAGCCTTAGCCCAAAGCCCGTCTTCAGATCATGCCAGAGGGCTTTTTCTCGCTTTCGATGTTGGACCAAGACTACCGGTTGGATACTTTGCAAATTCAACAGACCTTGGTTACGGATTTAATGTAGAACTATCTTATACAGATGACCGGTATCTTCCCTTCTTCTTATTTACAAAAATCGGTTTCGATCAATTTCCAGGCAGCCAGCAGTTTTACGAATTAACGGATTATTCAAATTATTCCACTAGAGCTTTACCGGTTAGTCTAGGCATAAGATATTTCTTTCCTCCGCTTGTTAAAAATATTGTACTGTTTATGCCCATCGTAGAAATTTCGGCAGATTATGTTTACTTCGAAAAGCTTCACCAATTTAAACCGGCAACAGGTAAAAGTAATTATATTGAAGATGTTTCCAAATTGGGCTTTAGTGCAGGAGCCGGTATTTCCATGTTTATGATGGAGGTTGCCGCAGTTTACCATTATACGTACTCTAATCAGTATGTTTCTGTAGATTTAAGAGTTAGAATTCCTTTGTATATAAGTTTTTAGGAGAATTATTATGGCTTATCAAAATTTAATATTGAAAATAAACGAACATCTTGCCGTTGTTACGATAAACCGGCCGGACAAACTGAATGCGCTTAATGCTAAAACAGTTGATGAATTAAGATTGGTTTTTACCGAACTTAATTTTAATGAAAAAGTATCCGTAATAATTTTAACCGGAAGCGGGGAAAAGGCATTTGTCGCCGGTGCCGATATTTCCGAGCTTAATAAGCTTAATATGATAAGCGCAAAAGACTTTGCCGAAAACGGACAGGAAGTTTACAACTTAATTGCGAACATGAACAAGCCGGTTATAGCTGCTGTTAACGGTTTTGCTTTAGGCGGCGGCTGCGAGCTTGCTATGGCTTGTCATATTAGACTCGCTTCCGAAAATGCAAAGTTCGGGCAGCCGGAGGTTAATCTTGGAATTATTCCCGGTTATGGAGGAACTCAAAGATTAACAAGACTAATAGGTTCCGGCAGAGCAATGGAGTATATTTTAACCGGTGATATGA
>JBJKSH010000174.1:0-30591 GCA_046704255.1 Ignavibacteriaceae bacterium
AAAATTGGGAGCTATTTGTACAACTCCGGGTTTTTGCACGGAAGTATTGCATATTTATTTAGCTAAAGACCTAATACCCGGAAGCTACAACCGCGAAGAAGGTGAATACGGGATGGAAATTATAGAGCTGACTCTTGATGAAGCCGAAGAAAAAATAAGCAAGGGAGAAATTTTTGATTCCAAAACAATTTGCGGTATTCACTATGTAAAAAATTTAATCAAAGCAACAACGTAAAACCTGAATTAAGGATCCTTTGTTAAAAAATTATTTGTGAAAATTAGTGAAATTAGTGGCTGTATTTATTCCAAATAAGCAAGAAACTGCCGTAATGTAAAATGGACAAACTATCAATGGAATTTATTTTTGAATTTCCCTTCCAAATAAATTAATTTAGCTTCATTAAATTCAATTCGATATATGTTAAAATCATTATTCGTAAAAGACTACGCACTAATAGAGCAGGTAAATATTGAGTTCGGGGAAGGGCTGAATATAATAACCGGGGAAACCGGCGCAGGCAAATCTATTTTAATTGATGCTATGGGCTTGCTTTTAGGTGAAAGAGCTTCCACCGAGGTTGTTCGTAAAGGTGCTTCCAAATCAATTGTGGAAGGAATATTCGACGTTGAAAATAATAAAAAAGTGAGAAAAATTTTAAAGGAGAACGACATCGAATTTTACCCGGAAATGATCATGCGAAGAGAAATATCCTTAAAAGGTTCCAACCGCTGCTTTATAAACGATACTCCCGTACAACTTTCCTTAATTAAGGAAACCGGAAATTTGCTTGTGGATATTCACGGGCAGCATGAACATCAATCATTATTAAGAACAGAAACACACATAGAATTTTTAGATGAGTACGGCGGTCTTGAAGAAGATTTGAATAATTATAAAATGCTTTATGATGAATTATCACGCATACTAAATGAACTTGCGGAATTAAAAGAAATGGAATTTTCAATTAAAGAAAAAAGGGAAATTTATTCTTACAAGATAAAAGAGATTGATAACATTTCTCCCGTTGAAGGCGAAGAAGAAAGTCTGAATAGCGAGTTAATTATTCTTGAAAATTCCGAAAAACTTTTGGAAATAACATCCGGTATTTACGGGAGTATTTATGAATCCGAAAATTCGGTGCTTGATCAATTGAGCAGAATAAGAAGCGAACTTTCCGAATTAGTTAAAATCGATAATTCATTTGCCGAAATTGAAAAGGATCTTGAAGCATCTGTAAATCTGATAAATGAAGTTTCGAAGTATGTTAGGGATTATAATTCAAAAATTGACATGGAACCGGAACGTCTTGAAGAAATAAGAGATAGACTGGGTGCATTAAATCTTCTTAAGAAAAAGTACGGCGGTTCAATAAAATCAATACTAGATTATAGAAAGAAAATCGGTGAAGAATTCGACATTGCAGAAAATTATTCCGGGAAAATTTTAACTATTGAAAAACAATTAAATGAATTAAGAGAAAAGTGCGGTCTGGCAGCCGAAAAGATTTCCAAAAAGCGAAAAGAAATTTCCGGCAAGGTTCAAAAAGAAGTTAAAGATGTTCTAAAGAATCTAGGTATACCGGATTCGGTTTTTAAAATAAATATAAACCAAAAAACTGCCGGAAAAGATTCAATAAATTTTATATTAGTAAGCGGAAAGCGTTTCATATACAATACCAACGGCTATGATGAAGTTGAGTTTTTTATTTCTACAAATTTGGGGGAAGATCCAAAGCCGCTATCAAAAGTTGCATCCGGCGGAGAAGTTTCCCGGATAATGCTTGCATTAAAAACCATTCTGGCAAAAAGCGATAAACTTCCCCTGCTTATTTTTGATGAAATAGATACCGGCGTGAGCGGAAGGGTAGCGCAAAAAGTCGGTAATGCATTAAAATCACTTGCTTCGTTTCATCAAATAATATCTATAACTCACTTACCGCAAATTGCCGGCCTGGCAGATTATCATTTTGCCGTTGAGAAAAAACAAATTAACAATCGTATTGTAAGTTCGATCCGTTTGTTGAATAAAATAGAACGCATTGAAGAGGTGGCGAAGCTAATGAGCGGTGAACAGATTACTGAAACCAGTCTTAAAGGTGCTAGGGAGCTGATGGGGTTGAAGTAAAATTTTTAAAAATATTTTTTATAAAGTAAAATCATAAGTCCAATTCATATAAATACTTGCAACAAATCATAAAAATAAGGGAAAAATTAGTGACCTTCCATACTTGACTTGTTACGAAAGAATTATCAGATTAGGGATGCGGATCTTATTATTTAAATTTTCAAGAAAGGCTCTCTTAATGAAAAAAAATTTTCTTTTATTAATTCTTCCCTTACTGTTTACCTGTTCCGTATTTCCCCAGCAAGATCAATTTAATAGTTTGAACGGCAGCCAGGTTGTTAAATTTGCCCAGCCGTTTGTTACCAGCCTGGGCGAGGGATTAAATACAGGAGGATTTTATACGGCGCAGGTACCGCAGTTATTTGGGGTTGGAGTAACCTTAAGGTACATGTATATTATGGTACCCAACAGCCAGTTAACATATACCCCATCTCTTCCAAACGGTTACAATAGTTCGCCGACTGCAACTTTTTGGGGAAAGGAAGGCGGAATTTATTCCGGACCAAACGGATACATTACTTACCCCAATGGAATTAATCAAACCAACATTCCGTTTATAATACCGCAAATTTCCGCCAGTCTGCTTGGTACGGAATTGATGATAAGGTACCTACCGGGTTTAACAGTTGCCAAACGAAAGTTAAACTTTTTTGGTGTTGGAGTTCGGCACAGTATTAGTCAATACTTTCCGCTGATTCCTGTTGATTTGGCAGTTCAGGTTTTATACAATAAATTAACTGTTAACGGATTGATAAATGCAACAAGCTTTGCTGTTAACGGAGAGGTAAGCAAATCTTTTGATCCGCTGACAATATACGGCGGGCTTCAATATGAAACCTCTAATTTTGATTTGTCTTATACGCTGCAAGGCGACCCTAACAGCGGCGACCCTTCTTTGCGTCAATCTAGGAATATTAGTGCAAGTGTTAAAGGACAGGACAATTTTAGACTTATACTTGGCGCATCCTTGAACCTTGCCGTTATTGCTTTAAATATAGATTACAATATTAGTTCTCAACCCGTTATTTGCGGCGGAATTTCATTTGAATTATAACCAGGAGTTAAACATGAAAAAATATTTGACACATACGCTTATTATTATTGCTTTTGCCGTTCCGTTTTTATTTAGCGGATGTATTCTTGATGCTTTAAATTCACTTACTGAAAATATTCCTATTTCACAGGAATTTCATATTAGCAGCAGCCAGACATCTTATACCAAATCCGAAACTTTCGATTTATCCAATTCTTCTACTTATCAACGATATGAAAATAAAATTCAGCAAATTGAGTATGTACGCGCTGAATTTAGAACCGTGGCTGATAGTGTAATTCCTGCCGACTTAAGCGGTGATATTACAGTTACTTTAAAAGATGATTCCGGAAACTTACTTTTTGAAAAGCAGCTTAATAATGTTAAACCTGCCGATTATGAAACCACACCTTACCAGCTTAATTTAAATTCGACTGAAATTGCTGCGATAAACGCCTATGTTTCCGTTTTATCAAATAGAGTTTTTACTGCTACTATTTCCATTACTAATATTTCTTCCAGCGTAAAACCATATACTTTGGTAGGAGTTTTAGATGTTGTTTTTCAAATGAAAGCAAAAACATCTTAACTATTTTTAATAAGAAATTTTTTTTGGAATTTTTTTGGAATCCCTGCGGTTTGCACTGCAGGGATTTTTTATTTTTATTATTTTAAAATGTTTTGTTATTTAAGGACGGCAGGTTTGAAAGATTCCGCTTTATATATTCATATTCCCTTTTGCGATCATAAATGTATTTACTGCGATTTTTATTCCGTTATTACAAAGGATAACATCTTAAATTTTTTGCAGGCTGTTAAAAAAGAAATTGAATACTACACACGGTTTTATAACGATGAACATATCTTTACATCAATATATTTCGGTGGCGGAACTCCATCTTTAATGGAACCTTCATACATCCGGGAAATTATTTATTTACTTAAAAATAGTTATGCAATAAGTGCAGATGCGGAAATTACGTTGGAAACCAACCCCGGTACTGTTAATAAAGAAAAATTAACTAACTTTAGAAAAATAGGAATAAACCGTTTGAGTATAGGAATTCAATCTTTTCACAATGATGAGCTGAAATTCTTAACTAGAATACACGATAAAGAAACCGCCGTTAAAACAGTTTATAATGCTTACGAAGCAGGCTTCGAAAATATTAATGTCGATTTGATATTTAACATTCCCGGCCAGACAAAAGAGAAATGGGAATATAATCTTAAACAGGCTGTTAATCTTCCGGTAAAACATATTTCCGCATACAGCCTAATTTTAGAGCGCGGGACAATTTTAAACAAAATGGTACTGGACGGAAAAGTTGTACTTCAAGATGACGATTATGATGCCGACCTTTATGAGTTAACAATCGATCTTCTTTTATCCAACGGATTTATTCAATATGAAGTTTCAAATTTTACTAAACCGGGATATGAATGCAGGCATAACAACGCATACTGGCGGTATAGAGATTATCTCAGTTTCGGTCCTTCAGCTCATTCATTTGTTAACAAAAAAAGATGGAGGAATTATTCGAGCCTCAAACATTATATTTCCGAAATAGAAAATAACGGATTCGCTGCTGCAAGCAGTGAGATTATAAATGAAGATACGGCATTAAATGATTATGTTATGCTGGCTTTAAGAAGCAAAGGTATTGATTTAAATGAGCTGGGAAAAAAATTCGGGAGTGCTTGGATAAAACGTAATATTAATTATATTGAAACACTGGTTAATAAAAATTTAGCTGTATCCGAAGATAATTTTGTTCATCTTACAAGAACAGGCTTTGCAGTTTGCGACGAAATCTTGAGTAAGTTTATTTAAGAAATTATTCAAATGAATTACCGGGCTTAAACCGCTAAGCGCTATAATCTGTGCACTTTGCGGACTCATAAAATCCATTCATAAACAAAGCTGGCACAATGTCCAAATTTAAATTGAAGCTTCATTGGCAAATTCTTATTGCACTTGTCCTCGGCGTTTTGTTCGGGCTGTTCTTTACTTCATCCGTTAAAGATGTAAAATGGATGGGAGATCTTTTCCTTCGTGCGCTAAAAATGATAATTGTTCCGCTGGTTTTAACTTCAATAGTTTCAGGCGTAGTTAATGTGGGGGCTGCACAAAACCTTGGTAAGATGGGTCTGAAAACATTTTCTTATTATATAATTACAAGCCTTGCCGCCATTTTTGTCGGACAGATTCTTGTAGATGTTATAAATCCGGGTGTTGGTGCCGACCTTGGGTTAAGAAGAAATGTTGAAGGCCTGCATGCAGCTTCACATGGAATTGGCGGTGTATTATTAAAGATTGTACCCAGTAATATTTTTCAGGCTCTTGCCAATGCAGACATGCTTGCAATAATATTCTTCTCAATTTTACTTGGATATTTTATTACACGAATTTCAGATGAATACAAAAATCCGATAATTAATTTGTTCAACGGCGGCTTTGAGGTTATGATGAAGATTACCAACTTTGTAATAAAGTTTACACCGCTTGGAATTTTTGGAATTGTTGCCGGTGTAGTTGCAGAGCAGGCAGGCGATAAGGCAGCCTTGCTGGAAATTGCCGGGCGCCTCGGCTTATATATGGCTTGTGTTCTGCTTGGATTAATTTTTCATGCATTTGTTACGCTTCCTTTAATATTAAGATTTATTGGTAAGACTGATCCCTGGAAACATTTTAAAGCTATGACTACGCCCCTGCTTACAGCATTTTCAACTTCTTCATCCGGAGCTACACTGCCGTTAACCATAGAAGCTGTTGAAAACGAAGTAGGAGTTTCAAATAAAGTTTCCAGCTTTGTATTGCCTTTAGGTGCTACGGTAAATATGGACGGCACTGCACTGTACGAATGTGTTGCAGCAATTTTTATTGCACAGGCATACGGCATTCATCTGGATTTTTATCACCAGTTGATAGTAGTGTTTACGGCTTTATTAGCATCTATTGGCGCAGCTGCAGTTCCAATGGCCGGGCTGGTTATGATTACAATAGTACTTACTGCTGTCGGCCTTCCGCTTGAAGGTGTTGGTTTAATTCTTGCCGTAGATAGAATTTTGGATATGTGCAGGACAACAGTAAACGTATGGAGCGATTCCTGCGGTGCCGCCGTTATTGCCAAAACCGAAGGTGAAATTTTAAAAACATCGGTTAGGCAGGTAAAAATAAATTAGCTACTTAGAAGGCATAATCTTATTTAACTCAGCTTCAATTTTTTCGGCTAATTTTTCAATTGAAATTCCTTCAATCATAACTTTGGCGGTTTTTACAATAGTTACGGCGTCGTCGCCTTCGCCGGTAACATATTTATAAAGCATAAAACCCAGGCGGTTCCTGTCGTTCATTATTGGAAGGTATTCCGTTAAGTCTTCCACTATTTTGTAAACTTTTTTTTCTACAATGTCTTCCGGCGCTTTTTGAACATCCGGAGGGGGTAAAGTCGACATCTTTTCTCCTTAAAAAATAATTGTAAAAATAAATTAGATTGAGTAAAACTTCAATAATAAATTGGAAGTAAAAAAACTATTTGACTAAATTTACAAGGTTTTTTAATAACTTATAGAAATTAATTATTGGACTTAAACGGCATAAAGAAACTGGCTGTGATTAGGTTAAGCTCGTTAGGCGATGTTCTCTTAACCACTCCTCTTATTCGCTCTATTAAAAAAAAATACCCGGATATTCAAATTGAATTTATTCTGAAAGAACAATACAAAGATCTTTTGTTATATAATCCTTATCTTTCAAAATTATATCTTTATAAAACCGATGATTATAATTATAAGATTTTGTTTTTAAATGAATTAAAAAAACAATATTATGATATGGTAATCGACCTTCAGAAAAATTTAAGATCCGGAGAAATAACCGGCGCATTAAAAGCGGAAACAGCGGTTTTTAATAAACGAACATTCGATAAATTTTTGCTAGTTAAATTTAAAATAAACAGGCTGAAAAATTCCCCGCAGATGCCGGTTAGATATGCCGAGTCGCTTGATGATTTTATATTGGATGACGACGGCCTTGATTTATTTCTGCCTTCTGAAATACCTTCCTTGCTGCCTGCCGGCAGTAGTTATATAGGCGTTGCGCCCGGCTCTAAGCACTTTACTAAGATGTGGCCTAAGGAATATTTTATTGAATTAGGAAGCAAGTTAGCCGGGGGAGGGTACCAGGTTGTTTTGTTCGGCGGAGCAGCAGATAAAAATATTTGCATGGAGATTTCCGCATCGGTTAAGGGTGCAATTAATTTATGTAATGATAATAAATTATTTTTAACCGCAGCAGATATGAAAAAATGCCGTGCGCTTGTTTGCAACGATTCCGGCCTTATGCATGTTGGCTGCGCATTAAAAGTACCTGTGCTGGCAATTTTCGGGTCAACGGTAAAGGAGTTTGGCTTTGGGCCTTATAAAAATAAAAGCATTGTAATTGAAAACAAATCACTAACCTGCAGGCCGTGCAGTCATATTGGAAGAAGCAGCTGCCCTAAAAGGCACTTTAAATGTATGCTGGAAATTAAGCCCGCAGAAGTTTTGAATAAACTAAAAACATTATTAAACACTTGATGAAAACCTTCTGGTTTATTTTTTATAATTTGATTGTTGTACCTGCATTGTATTTATTAATTCATGCCGCAGGTTTTTTTAATAAAAAAGTCAAAAGAGGAATTAAGGGAAGGAAAAGAATTTTTGAGGATCTTATTTTAAATGCAGCGGGCATGGACAAAACAAAAAAACTGGTTTGGTTCCATTCATCTTCGCTGGGAGAATTTGAGCAGGCAAAACCTATTATTAAAGAGCTTAAAAAAGATAAAAACATAAACATACTGGTAACATTTTTTTCTCCCTCCGGTTTGGAAAACTCCCGTAAATATCCTTATGCAGATTTAATTTCCTACATCCCGTTCGATACTTATTCAAATGCAAAAAGATTTATAATGACTGCCCGCCCGGATTTGGCAGTGATGATGCGCTACGATATCTGGCCCAACCACATCTGGGCAATGAAAAAATTCAAAGTGCTTTCGTTTATAGTTGATGCTACGATGAAAGGTAACTCAATGCGTAAGTTTCCTGTTTCCAGGAACTTTCATAAAATTTTGTATAAAGATATTTCCAGAATACTTACCGTATCCGGTGCAGATACCGAAGGATTTAAAGTGTTCGGCTGCTCGGGTGATAAAGTTACCGCAGTGGGGGATACACGGTTCGACCGTGTTTACCAGAGAAGTCTTACCGCAAAGGATCGTAATTTAGTTAAAGAAGAAATTCTTAAAGGTAAAAAAGTTTTTGTTGCCGGTAGTACATGGGAAACCGATGAGGAAGTTATTTTACCGGCATTTAGAAAATTAACCCGGTATGAAAAAAATGCACTTCTTATAATTGCGCCGCATGAGCCAACGCTTTTACATCTTGAAAAACTGGAAAGTGAATTTTTAGGTACTTTAAAAACAATTCGTTTCTCTTTTTTAAATAATTATAAAAACGAGTCCGTAATAATTGTTGATTCGATCGGCATACTTTTAACATTATATACTTATGCTCATGCGGCATTTATCGGCGGAAGTTTTAAACAGGGAATTCATAATGTTCTTGAAGCGGCAGTTTACGGAATACCCGTAATGTTCGGACCAAAGATTGAGAACTCCCAGGAAACCCAGCAGCTGCTTAAAGAAGGCGGAGGGGTTCTTATAAGAAATAAAAGCGAAGCATACAGGCAATTGCGTGCACTTCTAAGCAATAACCGGGTTAGAGAATCAAAAGGAAAAATCTCTTACGAATACGTACAGAAAAATCTTGGCGCAACGGGGAAAATTTTAAAAGAAATATATAATGTAATTTAGCTCTTTTCCTATATCTGTTCGGTTAAGCAAGATATTTGGTTTTAATAATATCAAGATGATGTTCCGTGTGGCCTGCGATAATAAATAAGACAGCTCTTACGGTTACCGGATTTTCACTTGCAATACCTAGATTAACTAATGTATCTTCTTTAAAATTTTTAAATAATAGAATATTTGATTCCCTTAGAAGTTTAAATTCATTTATTATATCGTTCAACGGCCAATCATTAAAGCCGGCGCATTCTACATAGTCATTTTGTTCATAGCCCGGGAGCGGTTTTTTTTCGCCCCTGGAAATGCATAAGGCCCGGTATGCAAAAATTCTCTCGGTATCTGTTAGGTGACCAAGTACTTCTTTTATGCTCCATTTGCCTTCTGCGTAGGAATATTTTTCTTTTCCGGGCGGAATTGATGTAAAAAGAGAAACCAGCCTGTTAAGCTGTTCCTCTAAAAAACTTATTACATCGTTATTGGTTACTTTGTTAATATAAGATTCGTAATAGGAATTGTATTCATCTTTTTGTGGGCGCGTCATTCTTTATCTCCTAAATAAAATTGAAAAAGAACCGATACTTTTCCTTGGAGGGATAGTATCGGTAAAACCAGGATTCAAAATGAAACCGGAATAAGTCATTTCCCGGTTAACTTTTAATTTGTTATTTCTTATCTACCAGCCGCATTGTTCCTGTGTTGTATCTTGGTCCAACATTAGGATATTTTTTCATCAAATTTTCTATATCATTCAAATCTTCCGTAGAAAGGTTCACATCTGCTGCTTTGGCATTTTCTTCCAGGTATTTTAATTTTTTTGTGCCCGGGATTGCAATAATATTTTTACCTTGTGCAAGAACCCATGCTAATGCCAATTGTGCAGGGGTGCAATTTTTATCTTTTGCCAGCTGTTCAAACCCGGCAGCCAGCCTGGAATTGTTATCCCAGTATTCATCATCAAAGCGGGGTATGGTTCTGCGGAAGTCGTTTTCCGGCAGGCTTTCTCTTTTAACCGTATTTGTAATTAATCCTCTAGCCAGCGGACTAAATGGGATGAAAGATATTTTCAACTCTTTGCAAACGGGAAGTATTTCTTTTTCTACATCTCTTGTTAATAAAGAATATTCGCTCTGCAGGGCTGCTATCGGGTGAACAGAATTTGCTCTTTCTATGGAATCTGCGGAAGCTTCGGACAAGCCGAGGTAACGTACTTTTCCTTCTTTAACAAGCTCGGACATTGCTCCGGTTGTTTCTTCAACTGGAACTTTGGGATCAATGCGGTGAGCATAATAAAGATCAATTGTTTCAATATTCAATCTTCGCAGGCTTGCTTCTACGGCTTTTTTAATATACGCAGGCGAACAATCCAGATATGCATCATCCATACTTTTAAATTGTACAATACCTTCTTTAACCCTAAAACCGAATTTGGTAGCAATAAAAACTTTGCTGCGATTTTCCGAAAGAACTTTAGAGACCAGTTCCTCATT
The DNA here is from genome assembly GCA_046704255.1 of Ignavibacteriaceae bacterium. Taxonomy (GTDB): domain Bacteria; phylum Bacteroidota; class Ignavibacteria; order Ignavibacteriales; family Ignavibacteriaceae; genus FEN-1297. Next base: position 10,498 of record JBJKSH010000174.1, read on the forward strand.
TTTACCACTGCCGTAAAAATCCGCCGTATCCCAAAAATTTATTCCCAAATCCAGCGCCTTTTGCAAAACGGAAATGGATTCTTTATCGTTGCTTACGCCGTAAGCATGGCTCATACCCATGCAGCCCAGACCTACGGCAGATAAATCTTCGTTTGTATTTCCTAATTTTCTATATTTCATTTTTAACCTTTCTTCTATTCAAATTTAGTTTAAACAGCCTTAGTTTAAAACTTTAGAACACAACTGTAAAAGTAGAACCTATTCCTTTTTCACTATTCACTTTTACATTTGCATTATTTATATCCGCATAACTTTTAACAAGAGCCAAACCGAGTCCGTTTCCTTCAAACTTGCGGGAGTACCCCGTGGATTCCTGAACAAACGGATGAAAAAGGTTTGACCTAAATTCTTTTGAAATTCCGATGCCCGTATCCCTAACATCTATGCACAGCCTGTCTTCATAATTTCTGTAAACACTTACTTCAACATTTCCTCTTTCAGTGTATTTAATCGCATTATCCAATAAGTTTTGCATTATCTGATTAACCGTGTATTCATCGCAGAGCTGCACGGTATCGTTTGTTTTAAACTTAAAAGATAATTCCAATTTTTTATGATTGGCAGCGTTAACAAACTCATTTACAATTCCTTTGATTAAGGGCTGTAAATCTGTCTTTTTTAATACAGGCTCATACTTTCCTGCCTGGAGTATAGACATATTCAGGATGAGGTCTACGGTACGAATCAGCCTGCGGCCGGAAGTTTCAATTGCCTCGAAAATCATTTCCATGTCTTTATTTATTTTATCTTCAAACTCCATTTGAAGAAGCGAAGCAAAGCTGATTATTGTGTTAAGCGGAGTTCTAATCTCGTGAGACATTTGCGCTAGGAATTCGGATTTAAGGCGGTCTGCAGTTTCAGCAATTTCTTTTGCTTTTATAAGTTCTGCCTCGTTTTCTTTTCTTTCGGTTATATCTATCATTGCCCCCACCATACGAACGAAATCATTATTTTTATCGTAAATAATATAACCTCTGTCCAACACATAAGCATAAGATTTATCTGCTCTTTGAAAGCGGAATTCATAAGACCAATAATTTTCTTTGGAATTAATAACATTTGTATAACTTTCCTTACAACCTTCGGCATCATCTGGATGGATTTTACTAATCCAGAAATTAAATTTGGAAATATCTTCACCATTATAATTGCCGAATACTTTAATAAAATTATCGTTCCACCAGACTTTATTATTTATAATGTCAAAGTCCCATATAACATCGTTGGTAGCTTTTACGGCAAGCTCAAATCTTTCTTCACTTTTTTTAAGATTTTCTTCCGCAAGTTCTTTTTCTGTTCTTTCTTCAACTTCCTTAATTGCGCGTATTATAGCCGGAACAAGTCGTGCCAAATTATCTTTTATAATATAGTCGGTGGCACCCATTTTAAGAGACTCTATAGCACGCTCTTCCCCAATTGTTCCCGATACAAAAATAAAGGGAACAAAAGGAAGTTTTTGTTTAGCCAATGCCAGTGCCTCCATACCGCTGTAAGACGGAATTGAATAATCGCATAAAATTAAATCTATATCCCCTTTCTCCATTTCGTTAAAAAACTGCCGCCGGTTAAGTACAAGCCTTACGTTAAAATCAATTCCTTCTTTTTTAATTCTGTTGTGAATTAGTTCGGCGTCAAAGGTGTTGTCTTCAACGTGAACTATATTTAACGGCTTCATTTTTTTCCTAATAATTATTTTACCCTATGTTGGAAATGTTGTAGTTGAAATATTAGAGTTTGATACCAGTGGTATTATCATTTTATTTGTTCAATCTGGCCTGTTTGAAATTTTTATATGTACAGAAAAATATTCCGGGTTAAAATTTTCTTTAAATGCCGCTCAAAAAAAAATTAATACAAAAAAAATTTATAGTCAAATTTTAAATAATCTTTAAGAGTATGTTGTGATAAGTTAATGTTTACAAAGTATACATCTTATGGTTAAAGGAGGATATATCTTATTCTTTGCTAACTGACTGGTTGTTAAATAATATAGACTTTACTGTATCGACAAATTTCTTTAAATCAAAAGGTTTGGAAATATAATGAGAAAGACCGTGGGAAAGGAAATACTCTTTATCTCCCTTCATTGCGTAAGCGGTAAATGCAACAATTGGTACGGACTCGTAGCCTTTAATCTGCCTAATTTGTTGAGTAGCATCCAGGCCGCTCATGCCGTAGTTTAGTTTTATATCCATAAGGATTAAATCATACTTATTATTTTCCGCCAGAGTTATTGCCGTTTCTCCTTTTTGTGTTATGTCCAGCGTGCAAAACCCGTTTAATACATAATTAACAATGGACGAGCACGATTCTTCATCTTCAACAAGTAAAACTTTAAACATTCTTTTAGCTTATTAAATAATATTTCAAATTTTCCCGCAAATTAGGCATCTGCTTTTGTTAATTTTTCATAAGCAGTTGTACTAATTAACAAAATAAATAATTTATAATCAATTGGTTATTAAATTAACAATTTTTTGTATAACCGCGTCTTCTATATCACAGTATTCACCCGGATTTCCATTCGCATACGATCCGAATAAATAAACAGCTTAAACAGAAATTCGCCAGAAACCAAACCTATAAAATCACTAGTAATGTTTTTTATAACAGATCGCTATACATTTGTGCAGTTCCTTTATTTTCTTGACTTTCAAACCTTATATCCATATTTTTTTTGCCTATTTAAAAACAATTATTCGGGAAACTTATGGCAGACACTTCTGATTTTAGGAACGGATTGATTATTAAATTTAAAAACGATTTATATTCTATTGTAGAATTTCAGCATGTAAAACCGGGTAAAGGCGGGGCCTTTGTACGCAGTACTTTAAAAAATTTAAGAAACGGTAAAGTTATAGACAACACATTCCGCGCCGGTGAAGGTATAGACATTGTTAGAGTGGAGCGCAGAAAATATCAATATCTTTATAGAGACGGCGGATTTTTAGTTTGCATGGATATTGAAACTTACGAACAAATTAACGTACCGATGGAATATTTTGGCGATGGTGTAGGGTACTTAAAAGAAAGCGAAGAAGTAGATATTTTATTCAACGGTAGTGAAATTATATCCGTTGAAATACCAATATTTGTAAATTTAAAAGTTGTAGAAACCGAACCCGGATTTAGAGGCGATACTGCTACAGGTGCTAAAAAGCCCGCTAAACTAGAAACAGGTGCTACAATAAATGTTCCGCTTTTTATAAATATAGATGATGTTTTAAGAGTAGATACTAGAACGGGGGATTATGTAGAAAGAGTAAAATCTTAATTTTAGGAAAATTAAATGGACCTAAACCTAATTAAAAAGCTTGTAAAAATTGTTGATACAAGTGAAATTACCGACCTTGAAGTTGAAGAGAACGGATTAAGAATTAAGGTTGCAAAAAAAATAAGGAACTCTAATTCTCAGCCTCAAGTTCTTATTAGTCAACCCCCTGTTGAACAGATTGCAGAAGATAGACATGCGGCACCTGTTGAAAAGGAAGCACAGGCGGCCGAACCGGCTGCAAATATGCACGAGGTTAAATCGCCTATTGTAGGTACTTTTTACAGGGCTCCGGCACCGGATGCCGACCCTTATATTCAAGTAGGCGACCATGTATCCAGCGGTACTGTTCTATGTATTATTGAAGCTATGAAGCTGATGAATGAAATTGAATCCGATGTTAGCGGCAAAGTTGTAAAAATTCTTATTGAAAACGGAAAACCCGTTGAATATAATCAGCCTCTGTTTTTAATACAGGCTAGTTAATTCTCGTTTAATTTTTACCGGAATCGGTTACCATTTGAGAGGAAATTTTGTTTAATAAGATTTTAATCGCTAATAGAGGCGAAATAGCTTTAAGAGTTATAAGAACATGCAAAGAATTGGGTATTAAAACCGTTGCTGTTTATTCGGAAGCGGATAAAGATTCTCTTCATGTTACCTTTGCAGACGAAGCTGTATGTATAGGTCCTGCACCCAGCAGGGACAGCTACCTAAAAATTCCGCTTATTATTTCCGCAGCACAAATAACAGGCGCGGATGCAATACACCCCGGTTACGGTTTCCTTGCGGAAAATGCAGACTTCTCGGAAATCTGCACTGAATCCGGCTTAAAGTTTATTGGCCCCTCACCTAAAATGATAAGCGCAATGGGCGATAAAGCTTTTGCAAAAGAAACTATGATGAAAAATAATGTGCCTGTGGTTCCCGGCAGCAACGGCGTTGTTGATGATCCTGCAGTTGGTAAAAATATTGCCGAACAAATTGGTTATCCGGTTATTATAAAAGCCTCTGCCGGCGGCGGCGGTAAAGGTATGCGGATTGTTTGGGATAAAAAAGATTTTGACAGTGCTTTTAGAACCGCTAAAATTGAAGCTGAATCTTCCTTTGGAAATTCCGATGTGTATTTGGAAAAATATATTGAAAATCCAAGACATGTGGAAATTCAGGTAATGGGAGACATGCACGGAAACGTTTTTCATTACGGCGAAAGAGACTGCTCCGTACAGCGCCGTCATCAAAAATTAATTGAAGAATCTCCATCTCCGGCAATTGACGAGGCATTAAGAGAAAAGATGGGACAGACAGCAATATTAGGTGCAAAATCCGTTAACTACGAAGGTGCCGGCACAATTGAATTTCTTCTTGATAAGAACAAGAATTTCTATTTTATGGAAATGAATACAAGAATTCAGGTTGAGCATCCGGTTACCGAATGGGTTTACGGTATTGATATTGTTAGAGAGCAAATTCTGGTTGCAGCCGGAGAAAAGCTGGATATAAAAACAAAACAACCTGCAGGGCACAGCATCGAATTTAGAATTAATGCCGAAGACCCTCAATACGGTTTTAGGCCTTCGCCTGGTAAAATACTTTCTCTGCATTGCCCGGGTGGACAAGGCGTAAGGGTAGACACCCATCTGTATACTTCATATTCTATTCCTCCGTTTTACGATTCTTTAATTGCAAAACTTATTGTTTGGGGAATAGACAGAAAACATGCTATTGCAAGAGGTAAGCGGGCATTGGAAGAATTTGTAATTGAGGGGATTAAAACTACTATTCCTTTTCATCTAAAAGTTCTGGAAGATGAAAGATTTGTTAACGGTAATTTTGATACCGGGTTTCTGGAAAAATTTGAATTTTAATTAAAGAGGTTAATATGAATATTCCCGAAAATTTAAAATATACAAAAGATCATGAATGGATTCTAGTCGAAGGTAATAAAGGTACTATAGGAATTACAGACTTTGCCCAAGGAGAATTAGGCGATGTGGTTTATGTAGATATCGATCCTAATTTAAGTGAAATTTCTGCCGGGCAGCCTTTTGGCACTATAGAAGCTGTAAAAACCGTCAGCGATTTATTCGGCCCTTGCAGCGGAAAGGTTATAGAAATAAACAAAGCTCTGGCTGATTCCCCCGAAATAGTAAATTCGGATCCTTACGGAAAAGGCTGGATGATAAAAATTGAAATAAAAGACTTAAGTGAATTGAACAGCCTGCTTGACAGCGCTGCTTACAATCAACAAACCGGTCAATAAAAACCGGCTTTAATCGAATCCTTTCTTTAAGTTACATTTGCCTTTCAGGCTGGTTTTTTAATTTCTAAAAGTATTTTTCCGGGCAAAGCTAATTACTGGTTTTGCCTTGTTTTTAATTTTCACCAATGATTATAAATAATTTAAGTAAAGATGAAAAAGAGAGAGACTATATTAGTAATAGATTTCGGATCGCAATATACACAGCTTATAACAAGAAGAATAAGAGAAGCCAAAGTTTATTCCGAAATTCATTCCCACACAATTTCAATTGACAAAGTAAAGGAAATAAATCCTGCCGGTATAATATTATCCGGCGGCCCAATGAGCGTTTACGACGAAGACGCACCGGAATTAAACCCGGAAATTCTAAAACTAAATATACCGGTACTTGGTATATGTTACGGGCTTCAGTTAATATGTAAAATATTCGGAGGCCAAGTTAAGCCCGCAAAGGATAGAGAATACGGCAAAGTTATAATGCGTGTTACAGGTAATTCCGAATTATTTGAGAATGTTACAAAAAGTTCAATCGTTTGGATGAGCCATGGTGATTATATTACGCACTTGCCGGAAGGTTTTGAAGTAAAAGCTGAATCTGATAATGCGCCGGCATGTGCAATCGAAAATAAAGAAAAATCAATTCTCGGTGTGCAGTTCCATCCGGAGGTAGTCCATACAAAAGAAGGCGGCAAAATAATCAAAAATTTTCTATTTGAAATTTGTAAATGCAGGGGGGACTGGACTCCGCATAACTTTATTGATGAAAGCATTAGAAGCATTAAAAATACCGTAGGCAGCTCAAAAGTAATTTGTGCTTTAAGCGGCGGTGTGGATTCAACGGTTGCTGCAGTACTTGTAAGAAATGCAATAGGGGATAACTTAATAAGTATTCATATAGATACCGGTTTAATGAGGAAGGATGAAAGCAGGAAAATAGGAAAGATGTTTGATGAAAAGATGAGCCTGAACCATGTACATGTTAATGCCTCCGAAAGGTTCCTTGAAAAGTTAGCCGGAGTTACGGATCCCGAAAAAAAGAGAAAGATTATAGGCAGTACTTTTATAGAAGTTTTTGAAGAAGAGGCGAAAAAATTCGGAGATGCAAAATTTCTAGTTCAAGGTACACTTTACCCGGATGTTATTGAATCCACGCCTGTTAAAGGTGCATCGGCAACAATAAAATCCCATCATAATGTAGGCGGACTGCCTGAAAAAATGAATCTAAAATTAATTGAACCGTTCCGGGAGTTATTTAAAGATGAAGTTAGGAACGTCGGGCGCGAATTAAACATTCCTGAAGAATTTATAGAAAGGCATCCCTTTCCGGGCCCCGGTTTGGCGGTAAGAATAATCGGAGAAATTACTAAAGAAAAACTTGATATTTTACGGGAAGCTGACGATATTTTTATTAACGAAATTAAAAGTGCTGTGCTTTATAACAGGATTTGGCAGGCTTTTGCAATTTTACTGCCTATTCAATCCGTTGGTGTTATGGGCGATAAAAGAACATACGACAACGTTCTTGCCATTAGAGCAGTTACTTCCGTAGACGGAATGACTGCCGACTGGTACAGGTTTGATAATGATTTCCTTGCCAATTTATCCAACAAGATTATTAATAAAGTTCACGGCATAAACAGAGTTGTATACGATATTAGCTCTAAGCCGCCTTCAACTATAGAATGGGAATAGAAATTGGAACAGGATTATCAGTATAGTTATAAATTAAAACAAGCCCGGGATTTTGAAGCCGAAGGAAAATTTCTGCATGCGCTGCAAATATTCACTTCCTTATTAAAAGAATTCCCGGATAAAAACGAAATATACTTTGGCCTTGCTAATCTTTATGAATCTATGGGAAGCCTGGATAAAGCTTTAACTCTTCTTAATTCATTTCTTGAAGAAAATCCGGAAAATACCGAAATAAGAATTTATCTTGGGCAGACATTGCTTAAGCATTCAAGATGGGAAGAAACGGTAGAAACTTTAAGTTACATTTTGCCCGAAGAAGAACCTGTTGTTTCTTTTTTTATAGGCTATGCAAATTTTATGCTAAAAGAATATGAATTGGCAAAGATAAACTTTAATAATTTTATTTCATCCGAAGATCAAACCGAATTACTTTACGATGCCCATATTTACCTGGCTAAAATAGAACTTAAATTGAAAAACTATAACAATGCTTTAAAATTTGCAAAGAAGGCGGAAGTATTCTATTCAAATTATTGGGAGCTTAATTATATATATGCCGAAACATATTTTAAACTTTGTATGTATGCACACGCCGCCGCTCCCATTGAAAAAGCTATTAAGCTTAACCCCGATGAACCTTCTCCTTATGAACTTGCCGGTAAAATTTATTTAAAGATGGGAGATTATTCTAAAGCGGAAAAATATTTTCTGAATTATATTGAAAAGATAGAGTATGTTTCATCCGATACTTACGCTTTCCTGGCAGAAGCTTACCTTAATTCGGAAAACCCGAAGGATGCCCTTGCTTACTATGATATAGCTATTAAGCTAGATCCCGGTAATAAAAACGCAATTGAAGGTAAAAACAAAGCCTCATTTTTACTAAACAACAATATGGCATCAGATGGTTAAGTATAAAATTCTTCTTATAATTTTCCCTCTTTTTATTTTAACAAGTACCTTTGCTCAAAACAGGGTAGATACTTTAAAAACAGCTAATCAATTCCGTGCAGGATTAAATTTATTCAGCGTTGGTAAATATGCCGAAGCCGAAAAAATATTTAATGAAATTTTAAATAATTATGCTTTCAACCCGCAAACAACTATATCCTACATTTTCGAAGGCAAATGCCTGGTTAAATTGAAAAAATATACGGATGCCGAAAAACTGTTGAAAAAATTTGAATTGGAATATTCAACCGGCAAATATATTGAAGAAGCAAGGCTTATTCTTGCAGACTGCTATTATGAAGAAGGCAAATATTTACCGGCGTTTAAGAAACTAAATGAAATTATAGCTACTTCAAAATCTCCTTTTTATAATAGTTACGCACAGTCCGCAGGCAGGAAAATAGCGCTTGATTACTTGAATGCAAACGATATAAAAGCTTTATACGACAGCACGCAAAACAAAAGATTAAAGCCGTACCTGCTTTTACTTACGGGCAGGTTTTATATTCAAAATTTTAATTTAAAAGCGGCAGAAAGTACTTTTTCCGATTTGCTCCATTTATATCCTCAATCCGAAGAAAAAAGTGAAGCTGCAACATTATATCAAAAAGTACTAAATGAATTAAGAACAACTTCCACTACACCGATTATCGGAGTTATGCTTCCTTTGGATAGTTTAAATAATGGTGTACATGCCAATGCGGCAGTCGAAATACTTGAAGGAATAAAATATGCGGTTTCCGTATTCAATAAAAATCATAATACTAAAATCGGCCTGCTTATCCGGAACACCGGAACCGACTCTACGTCCGTAGATAAGATTGCAAATGAATTTTCTTCCATACCTTCGCTTAAAGCAGTTATTGGGCCTATATTCAGCAGTGAAGTTAAAGAGGCTTTAAAAGCTTTTAAATACACAAATATACCTGTTATTTCTCCAACTGCTACGGATAATAATCTAACAGATTTATATCCTTATTTTTTTCAGGCTAACCCTTCCTTTGCTGTTAGAGGCAAGGTAATGGCGGAATATATTTATTATGTAGAAAACAAAAGAAGGATAGCCGTATTTAATGCAAACCAGGGATATTCTCCTGCACTTGCAGATGCATTTATAAATGAATTTGAAAAGCTGGGAGGCCAAATTATTATTCAGCAAACATATAACAGCAATAGTGTTTCATACAGCCAGCAGGTTAATAAAATTGCGGCAGACTCTTTACAACTACAAGGTATTTATCTTCCGCTTGCAAACAGAAGAGATGTTCCCGTTTTACTTTCTCAATTTGTTTTAAGCAATTTAACACTTCCCATATACGGCAACCAGGATTGGTTCTTTGCAAGAGGTTACGAAACTTCTTCTACTTTAAGTAATTCCCTTACTTTTACTTCGGATTTTTTTATTGATTATTCAGATTCGTCCTTTCAATCTTTTAATAGAAATTTTTTAGCGCAGACAAATATAGATGTAGATAGAAACGTACTTTATGGTTTTGATACAGCCGACTTTTTGTTGAATGCCGTAAAAAACTTTAACAGCCCGAGGGATACTATTATTACCAGCCTGGAATCCGGTTATACTTACAGCGGTTTTCACAACAATTATTATTTCGGAGGCAGCAGGGTAAATAACTTTTTAAATATAGTAAGATACCGCGATGGAAAATTTGAATTGGTAGATAAATTTAAATTGAGCAAATAACTAAAAATTAAAGAGGGAGGGGTATGTCAAAAGTAAAGGACATTCCGCTGGACGATCGCCCGCGTGAAAAATTATTACTGCGCGGCGCCCAAAGCCTTACCGATGCCGAGCTTATCGCAATTCTAATTCGTACCGGTACAAAAGGAAAATCCGTTATTGATGTTGCCAGGGAAATTATAAAAATTAACGGAAACCTGGCTTCACTTGCATCTAAACCGCTTTCCGTTTTAACTAGTTATAGCGGAATAAAAAATGACAAAGCTGCAGCACTACAAGCTGCTTTCGAAATAAGCAAGCGGATACTGTCGCAGTCTAAATGGTTTTCCGATAAGCAGGTTACATCCCCCAAAGATATTGCCGAAATTTTTATACCCTTGCTTAAAGATGAATTAAAAGAAAAATTTATAATTATTTGTTTGAATTCAGCAAACAAAATAATTAAGTTTGAAACAATTTCAACCGGAACTTTGAACTCAAGTGTTGTACATGCAAGGGAAATTTTTAAGACAGCTATAGAATATAGTTCTGCAAGTATAATACTATTACATAATCACCCGAGCGGTAATAAAGAACCAAGTAACGAAGATATAGCTATTACAAAAAAACTGGTGGAAGCGGGCAAAATAATTGATATTCCTGTCTTCGATCATATAATTGTCGCCGGTAATTCTTTCTCCAGCTTCGTGGAGAAAAGATTAATATAGTTCTTTTTATTTCTTGAACTTGAACTTTATCTTAAACTTAATTTTTGGAAATCTCAGGTTCAAGTTTAAGTTCAAGTTAGGTTAAAGTATAATAATTTTAATCTCCTGTTATTTAAAGCATATAATAAAAAATCAAAAATAACTTTGCTTGAATTTAAGAAGCTAATTTGTTATATATAACATTGCTATAAAAACTTAATTTGTAATAATTTAGATAATAGGACTATTAATAAGCGAAAATAATGCCATTGAGGGTTCCTTAAGTAACTCAAATAACTTACTAAAAATTAATAATTGGAGGTTCTAATGAAAATAGTAAAAGTAGTGAGAAATACTGCAATAATAGCCGCTTTTGCTGCTACTACTGCCTTTCTTAGCGGCTGTGGGGGAGTTAGCGAAGCAGAAATGGCCCAACTTAATAACCTGCAAAGTGAGGTAAATTCCTTACAGTCTCAAGCTAAATCCTTAAAGGATGAAAGAGCCAGTCTTGAAAAAGAAATTGCTGCAAAAACAGCTAAACTGGCACAGTGCAACAAGGAAAAAGAAGAAACCAAAGCTAATTTGGAAAAAATGTCTTCTAATCAATAAGCATAATTAAGAATTTATAAAATTTGAACTTGGAGGAATTTATATGAAATTAAGTAGAAATTTAATTGGCGTTTTTGCCCTCTTGCTTATCTTTTCAACGGCTGTTTTTGCTCAGGAAAAAAAGATGACTAAAGACGAGTGGCAGGCAGAAATGAACAAACTGCAAACCGAAAAAGCAAGTTTAACAAAAGAAATTAGTTCACTACAGACAGATGTAAATAATTTAAAATCTAAAAAAATTCAAAGCTACGAAGATTGCATGAAAGAGCTTTATGCAATGGTCGGAGCTACGCAGCAAGATGTTGATAATTTTAGAAATGAAGTTAATGAACTGGACGGAAAAATCAATAGAAAAGAAGGACCGAAAGCCGACAGGCAAAAAGACCTTGATGCTTTGAAAATGAATAAGATTAGCGCTCTGCCGGAATTTTACGATAAAGTACACAACCAGATGCAGGCTGCCCTGGATGCATGGGTTGAAGCACCTAAAGAAATTACCTATACTGTTGTAAAAGGCGATTGCTTATGGAACATTGCAAAGAAACCCTCAATTTATTCTAATGCGTTTGCTTGGCCCAATATTTACAAAGCAAACCGCGATCAAATTAAAAACCCTAATTTAATTTACCCGAAACAGAATTTTAAAATTCCAAAGTTAACCGAAGAGGAAAAAGCTAAATACGAGAAGATTAGAGCAAATTACAAGCCGGCACCTGTTAAGTAACATCTCCGGCATGATGTTGGTTTATTTAGAAACTTTTAATAAAGCCCTTATCCCTTTATACCGGGATGAGGGCTTTTTATATTTATACAAGGAGTTAAATGACGGCAGTTGAGAAACGATTGGTTCTTGAAAATGTAGACATGTTTTCAATACTTGGCTCGAATGACAGTAACTTAAGATTAATAGAGGATAAATTTAATGCTTCAATTGTAGTGAGAGGGGAAAACATTGTTATTAAAGGTGTACTTGAAGAAGTTGATATAATAGAAAAAATATTCAAAGAAATGGTTTACGTTCTAAATACAAACGGAACATTAAAGCCTTCCGATATTGAAACAATACTAAATTTAACCGTGCAAGGTAAAGAAATTATAACTGCAAAGGAATATGATTCCATTGTCCTTTATACAAAAAACGATGTAATAAAAGCAAAGACTCCGGGGCAGGTTAATTACATTCAGGCTGCATCAAAAAACGATATTTGTTTTGCTATAGGTCCTGCCGGAACGGGCAAAACATATTTAGCTGTTGCCTTTGCCGTTTCCGCACTTAAAAAAGGAGTTGTTAGCCGCATAGTGCTTGCGCGCCCCGCAGTTGAAGCCGGTGAAAGTTTGGGATTTTTACCGGGCGACTTTAGAGAAAAAATAGACCCGTACCTTCGCCCTTTATATGATGCTCTGGATGATATGATGCCCTCCGATAAGTTAAAGGGTTATATTGAAAAACGAACCATTGAAATTGTTCCGCTTGCTTATATGCGCGGAAGAACTATTAATAATGCGTTTGTTATTTTAGATGAAGCGCAAAATGCTACCGATATGCAAATGAAAATGTTTTTAACAAGACTTGGGGTAAATTCAAAAGCTATAATTACTGGTGATATAACCCAGATAGATTTGCCGCCGAGAACAATAAGCGGGCTTGTACAAGCAAAAGATATTTTAAAGAATATTGAAGGAGTTGGTTTTGTATATTTTGAAAAATCCGATGTCGTTAGGCATAAACTTGTTAAAGATATTATAAACGCTTACGAAAAGGTTAACGGAAGTAATAATTAAAAATTCAAAATACCCGGGAAATTTAATTTTACATTTTTAATTGATAATTTTTAATTGAACCTTGCTTTCCTCCCAATACTTATCCATTTCTTCCAAGTTAGACTCGTTTATTTTTCTGCCTTTTTCGTTTATCTTTTTTTCAATATAATGAAATCTATTAATAAATTTTTCGTTTGTAATTCTTAGTGCATTTTCCGGATTTATTTCCAGGAACCTTGCATAATTGGTAAGAGCAAAAAAAACATCTCCTACTTCTTCTTCCAGTTTTTCTTTTGTTCCTTTCTTTTCTGATTCATGCATCTCTTCAATTTCCTCGACAACTTTTTCCCAGACCTCTTCTTTTTTATTCCAGTCAAAACCAACTTTGGATGCTTTTTCCTGAAGCCGGTATGCTCTATGCAAAGAAGGCATTCTAACCGGTACACCGTCAAGTACGGATTCCCTGCCTTCATCAAGTTTTATAGATTCCCAATTTCTTTTAACATCTTCCGAGTCGTTCACTTCAATGTCTCCGAAAACATGCGGATGTCTTCTAACAAGCTTTTCTTTAATTGAATCTATAACTTCTTCCAGGGAAAATTTACCCGCTTCTTCAGCTATGACGGAATGAAAAATTATATGGAAAAAAAGATCACCCAATTCTTTTTTAAATTCATCATCATCCTTTTTATCAATTGCTTCAACTGTTTCATAAGCTTCTTCCAGAGTTGCAGCCTTAATCGAATCGTTGGTTTGTTCTTTATCCCAGGGGCATTCTGCTCTAAGTTTTTTCACAATCCCGATAAATTCATTAAATTTGCTTTCGACCATAACAAAAATCCTTTAAATGAAAGTTAAATATTTTATAATCATCTTAATTGAAAAATACTAAATTCTTCATTCTTTAAAAAAGGAGTTTATATGATAGAAGAAAAAATTAAAGAGCTGGGCTTTCAGCTTCCCACAGCGCCAAAACCATTAGCAGCTTATATCCCCGCACTAATGGTTGATAATGTTGTTTATACAGCCGGGCAAGTTCCAACAGTAAACGGTGAGTTAAAATTTAAAGGTAAACTCGGCTCCGGTTTAACTGAAGATGAAGGAAGACAGGCTGCAGAGATTTGTGCACTTAATTGTTTAAGCGTTGTAAAAAGTGTAATTGGCGAATTGGATAATATTGAAAGAATTATTAAGCTAACCGTATTTGTAAACAGTGCCGAAGGTTTTTTTTACCAGCATAAAGTTGCAAACGGCGCTTCGGAATTAATAGGAAAAATATTCGGCGAAAAAGGCAAACATGTAAGAAGCGCTGTTGGTGTTAATGAGCTTCCGTTAAATGCGCCGGTTGAAATAGAAATGATTGTGAGGACTAAAAAATAACTCCCAAAGAAACAAAGCTATTACAGGTACATATTCAAATATTTGAACAATTGTGTAATCTTTCCACACACCTGTTAATTGATAATGCATTACGGTAAAAGCAGTAAGACTTATAAGGCTTATATATAATATTCCACTCCATCTGGGAATAACAGGCAGCAGTACAGCCAACCATACAACGTACCACGGATGTACAACCGGTGAAAAAATAAAAAGCAGGAAAACGGAAATATATATTTTTGTAAGGAAGTCCCTTTTTTTTGTGATTATTAATGGCAGATAAGTAATTATTAAAAGTACTGCACTTATTGATCTGGCAATTTGGTTATCGTTTATAAATGAATTTAAAATATTAAAAACCACTCCGTTAAAAGTCCAATTTTCCGTAAATGTAACAAGAGATTGGAACGGAGAGCCTGTTAAGGTGTAAGGTAAATAAAATAAAACACAAATTATTAATGGAATAATAACGGGCTTAATTCTTTCAATAATTTTATTTTCAGAAAAGAAAAAAATTGGAATAATAATTAATCCCAAAGGCTTAATGCATAAAGATAATCCCAGAAAGATATAACTCAATATTTTTTTCTTATCCAGGTAGAAGAATATTGAAAATATAATGAAAGGCAGCCCGAATCCGTCCAGGTGAGCATCAATAAAAAATTGAAAGAATATAAGCGGCGTAAGAGCATAAATCAGGATATTTTTAATCTTTAAATTTTGCCTTTTTATAATTAAGTAAAGTCCGAAAAGAGTAAACATTTCGGAAATAAAAAGCAGAATTTTTAATCCGTAAAAACCATCTTTTCCTATCAAGTATGAAATGCAAAATAATATTTCGGCTAACGGAGGATAAATCGTCTTCATCTCCGGATAGTTAACCAGCTTTGGAAGTTTTTCTGTATGTAGAGAATTTAATGCAGCAGCATCTGGTGCGTAAGTGTAAGGATTTATTCCGCTAGCTTGAACTTTACCATCCCAAATATATCGGTAGTAATCATCCGAGCCGGTTGGATGCATCGGAATAAATGCAAGCCTTAAAAATATACCAAGAAATAAAATAAATAGAACTAATTTTTCATTTATATCATATTTTAAAATTTGCCTGCATATAAATATAAAAACCACAGATGCTGAAACGAAAATAAATGTATAAGATAAAATTGCCTTTACCTTAAGAAAATCAAACAGCGAGAGCAGTATAAGAAATATAATTATATAGGATGCAAAATAAAGTTTTTGCAGTCTGGGCATTAAATTCCTAACGTGAAATTATTATGTAAAATATAAAATATTATCTAATCTCACACAACCGCTAATCTAAGTCCAATATATTAAAAATGCAATTCACAGGATATTCGATTCTTTGGAACGGTAGTATGTAAGATACCAATACAAGATATCCGGAAACCGATTATCTTAAATCAAATTTTTTAATTTTCAATATTTTGTTTTTTCTGGTATTATTTACTTAAATTCTTTTATTGAAAATTTTCTCCTTTCATCTAGTGATTAAATACTATTTTAACAATGCTTAATAAGAAAAATGAGACGACAGGTTTAAAATCTGCTTTAAAAGAAAAAGCGAATTTTTCCGATGAAGAAATTGAGCTGCTTTTTAGTTTTTTTGATTTAGTAAAAATTAAAAAGAAAGATCATTTTCTCCGGGTTGGTGAGATATGTAATGCATCTGCATATATAAATAAAGGATGTATGAGAAGGTATATAATAGATGAACACGCGAAAGAAGTAACAATCGATTTTGCACTGGAAGGATGGTGGACAGGAGATCTGGATAGCTACTTTAATCAAATACCGACGAATTACTTTATTCAAGCTCTTGAAGACTGTGAGCTGTTTTTGTTATCTTATAAAAATTATTTAAAGGTTTGTGAGTTACTTCCAAAGTACAAACAGTTTCACGACGCTAAGATCAGCCGTAATCATTACGCCGTACTTAAGCGTCTCTCGCTTTTCAAATCCGAATCACCCGAGGTTAAATATTCCATATTAATGAAAGACCAGCCGCAGTTGTTCCAACGAATTCCTCTTCATTACATAGCTTCCTATCTTGGAATAGAGCCGGAGTCATTAAGCCGCCTCCGTAAACGCCTCAGCGGTAAAAGGAAAAAATCTTAACCAAAGTCAATGACTCTATAAATTTACTGCTCTATTTTGCCCCGTGAAAATAAAACCAGAAGGAGGCATTATGGAAACAGCAGTACAAGGAAAAAAAGTATTCGTTAATAGTAGCAAAGTTAGTCCCGAACATATTATGAAAATCGGGATGGGATTCTTTGCGTCGAAAACTTTGCTTACGGCAGTAAACATTGGGCTTTTTACTCAATTGGCAGCCAAGCCGCAATCGGCAGTTGAAATTAAAGAAAAAACCGGATTGAATGATCGGTCGTATCTGGATTTTCTTGATACTCTTGTAGCATTAGGGTTTTTGGGAAGAGAGGGATTAGGTCCGGATGCGGTTTATTACTGTACCGAAGAAACCAGTTTCTTTCTCGACAGGAACAAAAAATCTTATATAGGCGGTATCCTGGAAATGGGCAATAACAGACTATTCAAATATTGGGATGATCTTGAAGAAGGATTAAAAACCGGTCTTCCCCAAAATGAATTAAAACAAAACGGAACAGAAAACATTTTTGATAAAATTTATTCCAGTTTTGATTCATTAAATAATTTTCTTCGGGCAATGTCTGCGGTTCAATCCGGTGCATTTATTTCGTTCGCAAAACAATTTGATTTTTCAGGTTATTCAACTTTTTGCGATGCCGGCGGAGGCAACGGATCTTTATGTGTGCAGGTCGCTTTACATAACCCGGATATTTCGTGTACAAATTTCGATCTTCCGCCTGTTGAAAAAGTGGCTCAAAAAAACATTGAGCAATCCGGTTTATCTGCAAGAATAAAAACTGCCGTTGGTGATTTCTTCCGGGACGAACTTCCAAAGAGCGATGTAATTGCAATGGGTAATATACTGCATGATTGGAGCGAAGAAGAAAAATTAATATTGATGCAAAAAGCTTTTAATTCACTTCCCCAGGGAGGAGCTTTTGTCTGTATAGAAGATATAATTGACAACGACAGAAGAGAGAATGTATTCGGATTATTAATGTCTCTAAATATGCTTATAGAAACGAAGGCGGGAGCGAATTTTACTTTTAATCAGTTTGATGAATGGGCACATCATACAGGCTTTTCAAAAACAGATTGGATTAACCTTGCCGGACCGACAGGAGCGGCAATTGCTTATAAATAAGAAAAGGAAAGGAAATAAATTATGGCTGAGAAAAAGATTATTGCGGTATTAGGGGCAACAGGTGCGCAGGGCGGCGGGCTTGTACGTGCAATATTAAATGATGAATCGAAAGAATTTTCCGTACGGGCTTTAACTAGAAATGTTGACTCGGAAAAGGCGAAGAAATTAGCTGAATTAGGAGCGGAAGTTGTGCAAGTTGATGTTGATAATCACGAAACTCTCAAAGCAGCTTTCTCCGGGGCTTACGGAGTTTATGCAGTAACATTTTTCTGGGAACATCTTTCCGCCGATAAAGAAATTGCCGAAGCAGAGTCGATTGCTAAGGCAGCAAAAGAAGCCGGTATAAAGCATATTATATGGTCTACTTTGGAAGATACTCGTAAATGGATCCCTATCGAAGATAAAAGAATGCCTGTACTTCAGGATAAATATAATGTACCGCACTTTGATGCCAAAGGTTATGCAAATAAATTCTTCACAGAGCAAAACCTGCCCGTTACACTTTTACAGACTGCCTTTTACTGGGATAACTTTATTTATTTCGGGCTAGGGCTTAAAAAAGGTCCTGACGGTAATATTTATCTTACTATGCCTATGGGAGATAAAAAACTCCCCGGAATATCTAGTGAGGATATAGGTAAAACGGCTTTCCAAATTTTCAAAAAAGGAAATGAATACATTGGAAAGACAGTTAGCATTACAGGAGGAAATTTAACCGGAAAAGAATTAGCTGACGTGTTTACGGATGTTACGAAACAAAAAGTAATTTATAATCCCGTATCGTTTGATCAATACCGTTCGTTCGGTTTCCCCGGTGCCGATGAACTCGGAAATATGTTTCAATTCAAACATGATATGGAAGATTCTTACAGCGGAGTGAGAGATGTAAACTTTACCAAAACGCTTAATCCTTCTCTTAAAAGCTTCCGGGAATGGTTAACTGACAATAAGGATAAGGTTAAGTTTGAATGAGAAACATTGCTCTGCGGTTATAAAGGATATTAATATACGGGGACAAATTAAATAATAATAAATTTATAAGGAGGTCTACAATGGCACATTTATTAGTTCATCATCATGTTGATGATTACGGAAAATGGAAGCCTTTTTTTGACGAACATGCTTCCGAGCGTCAAAGGGCAGGTTCTAAAGGTGAAAGGTTATTTCGCAGCTCAAAAGATCCCAACGAAATATTTGTTATTATGGAATGGGACAGCATGGAAAATGCACAAAAGTTTACTCAGTCCGATTCTTTGAAGGGAGCTATGAAAAAAGGAGGAGTACAAGGAATTCCTGAGGCACATTTCCTGGAGGAAATAAGTAAATCTTCTTCTTAAATCGAAAATTTTTTTATTTTAAAAAAAGCATCCGGTGCATTATCTATAAATGTAAATGTTTTGTTAAATAAATAGATGATGCACCGGTAAACTTTAATAGATTAAAAATATTTTCTGATTGTTATATAAACTACTTCAAGCCCCGGTATTTCAGCATTGGTCCAATCCTGGGATTATGCCCTATAAAATTGCGGAACATTGTGTTATAATCTTCTGTTGCGCCGCGTGAAAGTATCATGCTGCGGAAACGATCGCCGTTTGCACGTGTTAATCCGCCGTGGCTTACGAACCAGTCGAATGCATCGTCATCAAGCATTTCAGACCAGAGATAAGCGTAATAACCCGCTGCGTATCCTTCACTCCAGATATGTTCAAAATAACTTGAGCGGTAACGCGGCGGTACCTGAGGAATATATAAATGATCTTTCTTTAAACTAGCGGTTTCGAATGAATCCGAATTTTGCAAAGGTGCGCTTGCCGGCAAAGTATGCCATGCCATATCAAGATCTGCAGCTTCCAAGAGTTCCGTAAAATCATAACCTTCATTAAAAAGTGCTGCCTTTCTGATCTTTTCGGCAAGCTGTTCCGGCATAGGTTTTCCAGTCTTGTAGTTTAAAGCATAATGTTCCAGCACCTTTGGAAATAGCGCCCAATGTTCGTTAAACTGTGAAGGAAATTCAACAAAATCTCTTGGAACATTTGTACCGGAAAGACTCTCATATTCTTCATCGGCAAACATACCATGTAAAGCATGACCGAATTCATGAAACATGGTAGTTACATCATCATAGCTTAATAAAGCCGGCTGACCCGGAGCAGGTTTTGTAAAATTACATACATTATAAATTACCGGTTTTGTACCAAGTAATTTGGACTGCTCTACAAAGTTATCCATCCAGGCACCGCCGGATTTGTTATCCCGCTTAAAGTAATCAGTATAAAACAAAGCAAGCGGTGTACCGTTTTTATCATACACTTCAAAAACTCGAACGTCTTTTTGGTAAACCGGTATATTATGAAGCTCCTTAAACGTTAATCCGTAAAGTTGATGAGCTTCATAAAAAAGACCTTTTTTAAGAACATTTTCAAGAACGAAGTAAGGTCTTACCTG
>JBJKSH010000175.1:0-3223 GCA_046704255.1 Ignavibacteriaceae bacterium
TGTATTTCTGGAACCGGGTGAAAGCGAGGCATATTTTACACCCAAACCGGCGAGTTCTTTAACAAAAGTTTCGGTCCAAAGGATATTGCGATTAATTTTTATTTTCATTTGTAAATAAAGACATAATGGTTTTAAGTTTCAACTCTGTTTCTTTGTATTCACTTTCCGGATCGGAATCCGACACAATTCCGTTACCGGCGTAAGCAATTAATTTACTGCCTGTAAACAGAGCAGATCTTATAGCAACCGCAAATTCACCTTCGTCATTAAAATTAAACCATCCTATAATTCCGGCATATAAACCGCGGCGGTACCCCTCCATTTTTTTTATTAAATGCAGGGCAGCTTCCTTAGGCAGCCCGCATACTGCAGGCGTTGGAAACAATTCTTTTAAAATATTGAAAATGGAATTCGGCAGACTTAATTCCGCAGTTACTTTAGACCAAATATGTTGAATATTTGCAAGCTTCTTTATAGAATATTCGTTTTCAATTTTTATTTCGTTTGTAAAAGGCGATATTGAACCTTTAATATACTCAAGTACAATACTATGTTCGTTAAGATTTTTTTTGTCGTTCAATAATTCTTTCTCCAGATGCAAATCTTCATCTTTGGAAATGCCGCGAGGTGCCGAACCGGCAAGCGCATCTACTTCGATTTTTCCGTTTGAAAATTCTGCAAGCTTTTCGGGAGTTGCCCCGAAAAACGATGACTTTCCCCTATGGAAAATAAATAAAGTACAGTCAGGGTATGAATTTCTTAGTTTGTTTATAATATCATTAAAATTGGGTGTACCGGAAATCTTCATTTCAATTTTTCTGGATAAAACTACTTTTTCGATCTGGTTCTCGTTTATCTTTTCAATGCCCTGGCTAACCAGGTTTTTCCATTTCTTTTTATCCTTTGGAGATACCCCTTCCATGGAAAGGATTTTAGTATTTTCTTTCCGGTTAACGGCTTTTTCTACATTAACCAGCTTATCCAGCTTTGATAGCAGTTTATCGGTTAAGGCTTTATCAGAGGTATTTAACGAATAAATAAAATTAAATAGAAGGTATTGTTCGTTGTTAAAATTAATTAATAGAATTTCCGGGACAAACCAGGATGAGTCTTCGTAATCGTGCCATTCGTCGTCGTCATGGCCGGTATTAAATTTCATTCCTCCCATAAATAAGGGGATATTTTTAGAAGGTATAATATCCCAGTTGTTTAAAAAATGTTCTTTCCATTCTTTCGATTTTTTATCGGTAACTGCAAACCTGCCTTCTCCGAATTCGGATATATTAACTACCTCATCCAATCCTAAGAATGAAATTCCCTCTGCAGGTTTTTCAAAATAAAATGATCTTTCGTAGTGCCTTTGCAGTTGGTTTAAATTGTTAAAAAACGATAAACCGTTAAAGCGGCAGGCAAAACTTAAAAGTAAAGCCGAACTTCCTCTTTGTTTTATTCTTTCTTGGTTTTGTGATAAAAATTGAGGAAATGTTTTTTCAATTTGTGAAGTTATTTCTTCCATTAATATAAATTTTCTTCTTCTATTGTTTCCAACATTCTTATATAGCTGTTATATCTGTAAGGAGAAATATTTCCTTTTTCAACTGCATCAATTATTGCGCAGCCGGGTTCGTGCAAATGAGTACACGTATTAAATTTACAGTTATTAATATAATTTAAAAATTCAATAAAGTAGTGACCCAGGTCTTCTCTTGTTAATCCGTAAGGTATAATTTCTCTTATACCGGGCGTGTCTACAACAAAGGTATTCTCATCGGTTTTAATCATAGCACTTGTAACAGTTGTATGAGTTCCCTTCTCGGTAAAATTACTAATTTCTCCGGTCTTCAAATTAAGGTTTGGAAACATTGTATTAAGCAATGAGGATTTTCCAACACCGGATTGGCCGAAAAACAAGTTTTTATTTCCCGATAAAAGTTTTTTAAGATTTACGGTACCAAAACCTGTTATTGCGCTTGTAACAAATACATTATATCCGCATCGCCTGTAAAGGGTTTCCCAAATGCCAATCTCGTTTTTATCATCCAAGTCGGTTTTATTTATTACAAGATACACATTTACACCGGCACTTTCACCGGCAACAAGCAGGCGGTCTACGGTTTTGTTATTAAAAGCCGGTTCTTTAATACTGCTTACGGCAATTAGGTTATCAACATTAGCTGCAATAATTTGTTCCAGGCGTTCACCGCGGTAGCCTGCACCTTTTATTCTAGGAGCTTTTCTAGAAATATAATTTTTTCTGTTGTCTATCCCGGTAATAGTACCGGTTCCGTCTTCATTTAAATTGAATTCAACACAATCACCAACTGCAGCAATGTCTGTTAAGTACTGTTTATCTTTTTTTAGATGAAAGTCTTTTTTAAATTTTCCTCGCAGCGTACACCGGATAAATCCTTCTTCATTTTCCGCAATCACATAGTAGTCCTTGCTTTCAACACGACAAACTACACCTTTAATAATAATCTCCTAAATATTTATAAAATTAATGGATAAAAATAAGATGCGGACGTTTTCCAGTCAAATTAATTAAAATTGTAAGTCTTTTCCACCCGGTATCCGATATTTCTGCCGTTAACCGCTGCAGGCTGCCAACGGGATTTTAAGGCTGCTTCTAAAACATTTTTAAGGCATTGGCTGCAGTTAGTTGTGTTGGCTATAATTTTATAGGATTCCACTTTTCCGTCGGTTCCTATTTTAAGAGATAGTTTAATATAACCATTAACATCTTTATCTGCTTTTTTAGGAATTACTTCCAGAATTTGTCTCGGAACAAAAGGCAGGGGAGACGAAGCACCGGCTTTTGCAGAAGTTGCATTAGCCGTAGATCCGGAAGAATTCAAATTATTATCTGTTATTTTTATATCTTTTAAAACTTCTGGCTGTTCGATATTTGATGGAATTAAAATAGCAGGAACTTTTGGAATTTGCTGTGCTGTTTGTTTTGAACCGGAAGATTGTACCGTGGGTGGAATATCTTTAAGGGTAAAAATAATTGAATTATTATTGTTTGATGTTTTTCCCTTACCAAGATTATTAGGGAAGAATGTAAATAAAAGTATAACTATGCTGAGACTTATTATTAAAGCAATTTCAAAATTTCTGGAGTAGTGAATCTTTTCCGGTTTGCGTATCATTATAAAATTTACACAATGTTAAATTTTAGATATTAACATAAACTTAATTTATTAAAATTTCAGTATAAATTTTT
>JBJKSH010000176.1:0-38206 GCA_046704255.1 Ignavibacteriaceae bacterium
TATATTCAAAATCTATTAAAATTTTGAGTTGTAAATCTATGCCTATTTTGTTTTATTATCAAGTAAACTATCAACCTTAATTTGAGCGTATCTCTTTATTTATGTAATTTTATATTATAATTTATCAATAAAAATACAGTATAAAGAAAATGGAAACAGCCGGAAACAATAACGAAAATTTATCGGGTAAAACAAAAAATTTCATTCGTGAAATTATTGATGAAGATATGAAAACAAATAAATGGGGAGGCAGAGTGCATACTCGTTTCCCTCCTGAACCCAACGGGTATTTGCATATAGGGCATGCTAAGTCTATCTGCTTAAATTATGGAATTGCAAAAGATTATAATGGTAAATTTAATCTTAGGTTCGATGATACGAATCCCAGCAAAGAAGAACAGGAATATGTTGATTCTATAGTTGCGGACATAAAATGGCTGGGGGCGAATTTTGAGGATAGAATTTTATTTGCTTCCGATTATTTTGTTCAAATGTATGAATGGGCAGTAAAACTAATTAAAAAGGGAAAGGCTTATGTAGATGATTTGAGTGCCGATGAAATTCGTGAATATCGCGGTACACTTACGGAAGCAGGGAAAGATAGTACTTTTCGAAATAGAACGGTTGACGAAAATCTAGATCTTTTTGAAAGAATGAAAAACGGTGAATTTGCAGACGGAGAAAAAGTTTTGCGTGCAAAAATTGATATGGCTTCTCCTAATATTAATTTGAGAGACCCGATTATGTATAGAATAGTTCATGCCGAACACCACAGACAGGGAAGTAAGTGGCATATTTACCCTACTTATGATTGGGCACATGGGCTTGAGGATTCTATTGAGAAAATTACACATTCTATTTGTACGCTTGAATTTGAAAATCACAGACCGCTGTATGATTGGTTTCTTAATGAACTTGAAATTTATCATCCTCAGCAAATTGAGTTTGCCCGGCTAAATTTGAGTTATACTGTTATGAGTAAAAGGAAACTGCTAAGGCTGGTTCAGGAAAAATATGTTGATGGGTGGGATGATCCGCGTATGCCGACTGTTTCCGCATTTAGAAGACGCGGGTACACTGCTAAAGCAATTAGAAATTTTGCGGATATAATTGGAGTAGCTAAGCGGGATGCTCTTACCGATATTGCTTTACTTGAATTTGCCATACGGGATGATTTAAACAAACGTGCTCAGCGTACCATGGCAGTTCTTGATCCCTTAAAAATAGTAATTACAAATTATCCCCCGGATAAAGTTGAAGAACTTGATGCCATAAATAATCCCGAAGACCCGGCAATGGGAACACGCAAAATACCGTTTTCAAATGAAGTATTTATAGAACATTCCGATTTTATGGAAGTTCCGCCTAAAGGATATAAAAGATTGATTCCCGGCGGTGAAGTCAGGCTTCGTTACGCTTATATAATTAAATGCGAAGAAATTATTAAAAATGAAATGGGTGATGTTGTTGAACTCCGTTGTACATTCGATCCTGAGACTAAAAGCGGCACCGGTACAAGTAATAAAAAAGTAAAAGGAACTATTCATTGGGCATCGGCAAAGCACGCCGCAAAAGCGGAGGTGAGGTTATACGATAGATTGTTTACAGTTGAGGAACCCGATGCCGATAAAGAAAAAGATTTTATAGAACTGCTTAACCCTGATTCACTTAAGATTATTTCCGATGCAATAATTGAACCCTCTCTAAAAAATTCAAAGCCGGGTGATCGTTTCCAGTTTGAAAGACTGGGTTATTTTTGTGTTGATACTAAATATTCCTCCGGTGAAAAACTTGTATTCAATAGAACGGTAACTTTAAGGGATAGCTGGGGAAAGTTTATTAAAAAGTAGGGAGTATAGAAAATTGAAGTTGAAAAGAGTTGAATTTAGAGAATATACCAATTCTTTATTCAGTATTTTAAAATAAAGACTACAGAATAATTGAATAGTGAATTAAGAATTATTTTGTTTAGGCATGCTAACTAAGTGTGCTTGATCGGTTTGTGAAACTATTCTAAGAGATAAACAACTTCTCCGTTTTTAATAGTCATATAATTTAAATTCTTGCCAACATTATATACTATATCTGAGTAATCGTTAGTCTTAAATACAGCAAAGTCTGCCTTCTTGCCTATTTCAATACTTCCGGTATTAGAATTAACCAGTAATGCTTTAGCAGCATTAATTGTTACGGCAGAAATTGTTTCTTCGATGGTCATTCTCATTTTTAAGGCACCAAGACTCATAATCAAATTTAAGAGGCAAATATTAGATGAGCCGGGGTTATAATCCGTAGATAAAGCAACAACGGCGTTGCTGTCGATAAGTTTTCTTGCCGGGGCATAATTGTGATTTAAGAAAAAAGATACGCCCGGTAAAAGTACGCAAACAATATCGGCAGCACCGAGTTTAACAATGTCTGTTTCTTTTATAACTTCAAGATGATCAATGCTTACGGCACCAAAATTTAAGGCAATATCTATTCCACCTATACTGTTAAATTGTTCTGTGTGAAGTCGCAGGCTCATACCAAGTTCTTGGGCTGCGGCAAAGAGCAATTTTATTTCTTCCGTATTAAACGCAGTAGTTTCGCAAAAGCCGTCGCAAAAAATTGTAAGTTTGTTTTTATTAATGTAGGGAAGCATTTCGCCCGTTAAAATTTGCAGGTATGCTTCATGATTATTCTTATATTCGGGCGGATATGTATGTGCACCTAAAAAAGTTGGTATAATGTCGATTGGAAATTTTTTATTTAAAAAGTTAATTACCTTTAATAATTTAATTTCGTTTTCAAAATCCAAGCCATAGCCGCTTTTAATTTCCAGTGTCGTAATTCCTTGAGATATAAAATATTCTACTCTTGGAGCAGCATCATTTATTAACTCTTCAACTCTGGCATTTCGTACCGCATTAACCGTATTGTTTATTCCTCCGCCGGCAGCCGCTATTTCTTCATAACTTGTTCCTTGTAATTTTTTTTTGAATTCATCTTTTCTGGAACCCGAGAAAACAGTATGAGTATGACATTCAATTAACCCCGGCAAAATGATCTTGTCTTTTACTTCAATAATTTCAACGGCAGAAACGTTTTTAACCGAAGATTCCGGTACTATATCTTTTATAATATCTTCTTCAATAACTAAGGCGTGTCCGGTTAAAACGCTTATTTCATTCATGTCTTTTCCCCTTTTAATGTTTTTGCCGTATGTGTCTACGGAAATTATTTGGGAAGCACCGGTTAAAATTTTTATCATTTATTTTTTATTGTTGTTGAAAAATATTTATAGTGCTGTTAACTACCCTTGAGTCTGAGTAACCCATTTGTTTGAATTTAAAGCTTAAACTTTTTGCATCGTTTATATCCGTAAAATCACCGACTTCCACCTTATAAAAAGGCGGATCAAAAACAATATACACCGCCTTTTGGCTGGTCTTAAAATAAATTTCTGAGCGCATTTTATTTGCGTCGTCTAGGTTATCTGTAGAAAGCACCTGAACTCTGTAGCCGGATTCTGTTTTAATTACGGTTCTGTTAACATCCCCTGTATCCGGTGCTTCGTGGTAAGTGTACCAGAGGTTTAAATTGTTTTTTTCCTTAACCCTGTTTGTATCCTTAACATTTATTTTGGTATGATAACCGGATAAGTTAAAATTTTCCGGGTATTTTTTTATTTCTTTTTCTCCTTTTGCCTTCTCCTCTTTTTTAAGTTCGGCTGATTTCCCGCCTTCCGAATATCGGGTAGCTGTTGAAGTTCCGCAAGAAACAAGCATAATAGAAATCAATAAGAATATAATTGATGCAAATATTTTCAATTTCATGTTTGTGCTTTCTTAAAGGATAAAAATTCTGTATTCTTTATCAAATATAAAATAATTATTCAATTAGATAAAGTTGATTTTAAGTAAATAACCGATAATTGTAAGTATTTGGTATATCTTTACATAGGTTCCCTTACTGAAAGATTTTTTTGAGAAAAATCATTTAATTTAGTAAATTGCAACATTATTAATAAAAAATTTTACAACTATGGCTGCAAAAAAATTTAAAATTCTTTTTGTTACATCCGAAGTTGTTCCGTTCATGAAGACGGGAGGTTTGGCGGATGTCTCGGCAGCATTACCCCAAATGCTTGCAGAATTAGGGCACGAAGTAAGGATAGTTGTTCCTAAGTACGGCGCAGTCGATGATAGAAAATTTAAGATTCACGAAGTAGTAAGGTTAAAAGATTTACATGTAAAAATAGGTAACAAAGATGTAATTTTTTCCATCAAATCATGTTTCTTACCGGGGCAAAAGGTTAGAGTGCAAATTTATTTTCTAGATAACCAGGAATATTTCGGCAGCCGCAATAGTTTGTATATAGACCCCGCCACCGGAGATGATTACCCCGACAACGATGAAAGATTTATTCTTCTTACAAATTCGGTTTTCGAACTAATATCCAAATTAGGATGGATACCGGATATAATACATTGCAACGATTGGCAGACAGGCCTTATACCGGCATATCTTAAAACTATTTATAAAGACGACCAAATATTTTCCAAATTTAAAACTTTATATACAATACATAACCTTGCTTACCAGGGTGAGTTTCCCAAATTGTCATTTTATAAAACAGGTTTGCCTGAAGAATTAAATTCCGAAAAGGGACTGGAAATATACGGCAAGCTGAATTTTATGAAATCCGGTTTAGTGTTTGCCGATGTTATAAATACTGTTAGCGAAACCTATGCTAATGAAATTAGAACCGATGAAGAGCTAGGTGCCGGTTTAAAATCCGTTCTTGCAAAACGAAAAAATGATTTGTACGGTATTATAAACGGTATAGATACAAAAGTATGGAGCCCTGAAAAAGACAAACATATTCCCAAGAAATATTCTTCTAAAAATATTTCCTCTAAAGAAATAAATAAACAAGCACTAGCAGAAAAGTTCGGTTTTAAATATAATCCGGATACTCCAATCATAGGACTAATTTCCAGGCTGTACGATGCCAAAGGATTTGATCTTATAATTGAAGCTTTTCCTCAATTAATGAAAATGGATTTACAGATGGTTCTGCTTGGCACGGGAAATAAAAAATACCATAGCTTTTTTGAAAAGACTGCAAGTAAATACACGGATAAATTTGCCTGCTTTTTAGGATTTGACGATAATCTTGCTCATTTAATTGAAAGCGGCGCAGACTTGTTTTTAATGCCCTCAAGGTACGAACCCTGCGGCTTGAACCAGATGTACAGTTTAATGTATGGTACCGTTCCGCTTGTTAGGGAAACCGGTGGGCTTGCGGATACAGTAATTAAGTATAATGATAAAACCGGAGAGGGAAACGGTTTTGTTTTTAAGGATTATAATGCCTCTGCCTTTATTAAAGAACTTAAAAGAGCACTTACTGTTTTTAAAGACAAAAAAACCTGGACAAAAATAATAAGAAACGGCATGAAATCTGATTTTAGCTGGAATTCATCGGCTAAGAAATATATTGAACTTTATAAAACGGTTTTGAACAACGATTGATGCATAACTCCGCTGTGTTCCTTGATAGGGACGGTACATTAAACGAGGATCCCGGGTATTTGGGCGATCCCGGCCATTTAAAACTTTATCCTGATACAGGGGAAGCTCTTTCGATTTTAAAAAATAGTCTCGGCTTTAAACTTATTGTCGTTTCCAACCAATCCGGTATTTCAAGAGGCCTGATTACGGAGGAAATGGTTGATGCCGTTAACATTCGATTAAATGAATTGTTGGAATTTAATAAAGTTAAAATTGATGCCTTTTATTATTGTCCCTTTCACCCGGATTTTAATACGGCAGAAGAATGTAAATGCAGAAAACCGTCTCCTCAACTGGTTTTAACGGCAGCAAAAGATTTTAATATAGATTTAGCCCGGTCCTATTTTGTAGGCGATTCTGTTTCGGATATTGAATGCGGAATGAACTCCGGACTTAAAACCATCCTTGTGAAAACAGGATATGGTAAGGACAGTTTTTCTATCTTGAAAAAGCAAAATAAATTTCCCACATTTGTTGCTCATAATTTAATTGAAGTGTGCAATTTTATTCAAAAAGATTGTATCGGAGAAATTAATTGATTTATCGAAAATTGTTGTTAATTTTAATAGGGATTACGGCGATAGCTTTTTATTCTTGTAATGATAATCCCGCTTCTGTTGGCTCAAATCTTTTAAAAAATGATTATGTGGCTGTTAAGCAAGTTGATTCATTTAAAGATTCGCTTAAACAATCATCATCTTATTATAAAAGAATAATTCCGCTTGGAACTTCTCCAACATTATTATTAGGCAAACATAATAATGTGCAGGCCGCTATACTAATGAGGTTTTCCATAGGCTTTAACGATTCAATATTAACCGATTATGCTGCAAACAAAGTCAGCATTACATCTGCTGTAGTGCAGTTAACAACTTCGTACTTTTACGGAGATTCAACAGCGCCGTTTGGTTTTTCCGTGCATAAAGTAAATAGTGTATGGACGCCCAAAGGTTTTGATGCCGACAGCCTATCTTCTCTTGTTTATGATCCTTCGAATGTTGAATCCAATATAAATTATAAGGACAGCGCTGCCAGCTTTAATTTAAGTTCATCGCTTACGGATGAATGGATGAAAGAACTTATCGATTCCACATATTCAAATGATTACGGAATTTATTTTATCCCATCGGCGGGCACTAATAAAGTTGTCGGCTTTGATGTTTATACTTCTAGCCTTACATCTGCCGTGACTTTAAGTCTTGTGCTAAATAAGCCCGGGGTTTATACGGATACAGTAATATTTTACCCATCGGCTAACACAAGTGTAGTAACTTCAACGCCGCCTTCAGGCAGTTCCGATGATATCTTTATTCAAAGCAGTGCAGCATATAATGCAAAACTCTGGTTTGATGTATCTTCCGTTCCTAATAATGCAAGAATTAACCGTGCGGAATTAATTCTTACAAGCGATTCTTCTGCTTCCGTTAAAGGAAACAATTATATAAATTCTCTTACTGTCTATTATTCAAAAGATAGTACGAATAATTTAATAGATACTACCAAAGGATCGTTTTCACTTTCCAGCGTTAATAATACCTACGACGGAAATATTACTTCATTTGTACAAAACTGGGTTAACAGCGGAATTAATCAAGGATTACTAATACAAGCCGGCGGTCTTACAAGCGGTACCGAATTATTTGCTGTTAAAGGAAGCAATACAACCGACCTGGCAATAAGGCCCAGATTAATAATAACCTACACAACTAAAAAATAATATGAAATTAAATTTTAAATTTATTATTGCTGCTGCCGTTTTAATTTTTCAAGGACTCACTTTTGCGCAAACAAATTCAGGCTATTCCAGGATAGGAATAGGAGATTTACTTTATTCTTATTCTGCTCCCGAATTAGGGATGGGACAATTGACAACTTCTGTTGCTTCTTCCGAATATGTGGGAATTACCAACCCGGCAACCTGGTATAAACTTAATATGACGCGCTTTCAGGTAAACCTTGCATACAGCGGTTTATATTTATCCGATAATACTTCAAACAGTTTTTCAGGCAAAGCACAGTTCGGCGGTTTTACATTAGCCTTTCCCATAAGTAAAGAATACGGTGCTGCCGTTGCACTTGGACTTGTACCTTATTCCGGCCTTAATTATAATATAACTCAAACAGATATTACTCCATCCGGTTCAATAGGCGATTATAATTTGCTGTACCAGGGTCAGGGCGGCATTTCCCGCGCATTCGTTGGTTCTTCTTATAAACTGCCTTATAATTTTATATTTGGTGCAGCTTTTGATTATTATTTCGGGAATATTTCACATTCTGCTTCCGCAGTATTTTTTAATTCCAATGATGTAATGAGCAAGTATACTACCTTATATCAAGCCTCCGGATTAGGTGGAGATTTCGGTCTGATTTCACCTGATCTTTCCGGTATTTTTAGTTCCAAAGCCGTAACTAATTTTAGAGCAGCGGTAGCTATTAATTATTTAGCTCCGTTAAATGCAGATACATTATACACCACTTATTCTTCTTTAGGCACTGATACAGTAGGCATGGGTACCATTAAAATGAAAATTCCACTTAGAATTTCTGCCGGCTTAAGTATTATGTTTAGTAATAAATATTTGCTAAGTTTAGATATGGCGTCTCAAGCGTGGTCTAATTATAAACTAAATGATATTAACTCCGGGAATTTGAGAAATTCTCTACTTATAAGTGCTGGTTTTGAATACAGGCCTAAACCGGAACTTGGTGCTTCGGAATGGAAACAAATTATTTGGCGCGCCGGTTTAAATTATCAGCAGACCCAATATTACGTTAACGGTACGGGAATAAATCAATATTCTATTGCCGCAGGGTTTTCATACCCGTTAAGTTATGAAAACACTGTGGATTTTGCCGTCGAATACGGAATTAGAGGTCAAACAGATTTAAATTTAATTAAGGAAAATTTTATTAAAATAAATGTTGGTCTTAGTCTGGGCGAACTTTGGTTTTTAAGGCCGACTGAAAATAATTATTAAAATTAAATGCAGGGAAAAAATTGAAAAACAAAAAATTATTATATGGTTTTACTTTGTTGCTTGTTATACTTATGGCTGCCGGGCAATATCCGCAAACCACAAAAAGGGATACTACAGCTGCCGTCGATACTCTTAAAATTTATACTCAATACAGTTTATTTTCAGAATATTATAAGAATAAAGATTATTTAAGCGCAATTCCTTTCGGGTGGAATATTTTAAGCCTTAACCCGAAAAAATTTGCCGATTTTATTTACTTTAAAATGGAAGATGCTTTTTGGCACCTTCACGATTCAACCGCAATTGCTCCTAAAATAAAAAAATCCATTGCAGATACAATTGATTATTTTTATAACATGGCTATAAAATACGATCCCGCTTCCAAAGGATACTTTGAAGCCAGAAAAGCCTATGTAGATGATTCTTGGCTGAAAGACCCTCCGGATTCGGTTATTAAAGAATACGAACAAGCAATTAAAGACGACTCGACAATTTCATCTTATTATTATGACCAGCTTGGCCAGCTTTATAAAAATAATGCAAATGATAAAAACGATTACAAAAACAAGGCTCTTGATTTATACTCTTATTTAAGTGAAAAGCAACCGGATAATCCCCAGTGGAATACGGAACTTGAAGGCCTTGCCGAAAATATAAAACAACTTGCTGAGCTTAGAAAAAAAGCCTGGGATATGGATAAAAACAATCTTGCTAAGGCATGGGACTATGCGGTAACATCAATAAAAGCCGGCTTATTGCCTCAAGCTGCAAATGTCCTGGAGTTTCTTACTCAAAAAGTTCCGGATAATGTTAATTACTGGGTTCAGCTTGCATCGGTTTATCAAAAATCAGGCAATCTTAACAAGGCAGAATCGGCTTATAAAAAATTAATCCAGTTAAAACCGGATAACAAAGATTTTTATTTAAACCTGGGTATTATATACAAAGACGAAGGTAATTTGGCTAAAGCAAGAGAAGAATATTTAAAAGCCAGCGATGTTGCAAAAGGTTGGGGATTAGCTATTTATTATGTGGGTAATTTATATGAGCTTGCTGCTTCTAAATGCAGCTTCGATTTTGATACCAAAAAAGTTTACCTGCTTGCGGTTGAAACTTATAAAAAAGCATTATCCATCGATCCCAGCCTTTCACAGGCTAAGGAAAGAATTACTGCCTTGGCTAGTTCTATACCGACTAAAGAAGATTATTTCTTTAGAGGATTTAAAGCAGGTCAAAGCCTGCCGATTACGGGCAGTTGTTACGGATGGATAAATAGAACAGTAACAGTGCCTTAACAATGTAAAGAAATATTTTAAAAAATTCTGTTAAGAATATTTATGTACACTTATATACAAAACGATAAAGAGATATTTAATGCACTTTCCATGGAAACTAAAAGGCAGCAGGAATATCTGGAATTAATTGCATCGGAAAATTTTGTAAGCCCTGCCGTATTGGAAGCGGCAGGAACTGTGTTAACAAATAAATATGCGGAAGGCTACCCCGGCAGAAGATATTACGGCGGATGCGAATTTGTAGATATAGCCGAAAACATTGCCCGCGAAAGACTTAAAAAATTATTTGATGCGGAATATGTAAACGTTCAGCCGCACAG
Organism: Ignavibacteriaceae bacterium; assembly: GCA_046704255.1. Taxonomy (GTDB): domain Bacteria; phylum Bacteroidota; class Ignavibacteria; order Ignavibacteriales; family Ignavibacteriaceae; genus FEN-1297. The sequence goes on from JBJKSH010000176.1 coordinate 10,156, forward strand.
CGGATCACAGGCAAATATGGCGGTATTAATGACTCTCTTAAAGCCCGGCGATAAATTTCTCGGGTTAAGCCTTGCACACGGAGGTCATTTAACTCATGGCTCACCTGTTAATTTTTCCGGTACCTTATATAATGCTATCGGCTATTCGTTAAATGAAGAAACCGGTATGCTTGATTATAATAAAATTGAAGACCTGGCAAAAAAAGAAAAACCGAAACTAATAATAACCGGTGCAAGTGCCTATTCAAGGGAATGGGATTACGAAAAATTTAGACAAATTGCTGATAAAGCCGGTGCATTTTTAATTTGCGATATGGCGCATCCTGCAGGATTAATTGCAAAAGGATTTTTAAAAAATCCGTTGCCTTACTGCGATATCGTAACATCTACTACCCACAAAACACTAAGAGGCCCAAGAGGCGGAATAATATTGATGGGCAAGGACAGGGAAAATCCTTTCGGTATCAAATCTCCGAAGGGAGATAGAACCAAAATGATGTCCGAACTCCTGGATAGTATGGTTATGCCGGGAATACAGGGCGGCCCGCTGATGCACATTATAATGGCTAAAGCAGTTGCATTTGGAGAAGCATTGGAAGATTCATTTAGGGATTACGCCGGTCAGATAATTAAGAATGCAAAAACGCTGGCATCCGAATTAAGTGAATTAGATTATAATATTGTTTCCGGCGGAACCGATAACCATTTAATGCTTATTGATCTGACGAATAAAAATATAACCGGTAAGGCTGCGGAAAATGCATTAGGCAAAGCAGGTATTACGGTTAATAAAAATATGGTACCGTTTGATAAAAGAAGTCCCTTTGTTACAAGCGGAATAAGAATTGGCACCCCGGCAGCTACTACCAGAGGTATGAAAGAAAATGAAATGCAGGTTGTTGCAGACTTAATAAACAAAGCCTTATTGAATGTTGAGAATGAAGTAAAACTTGCGGAAGTAAAACAAGAAGTAATCGAATTATGCAATCAATTTCCTTTGTATAAGATACTTAACTAAAGATTTGGTGTATTGTGGCATCCGAAGATATTTCTGTAATCGAAGACCCGTCTGATGAGGAATCCGAAGACGTAGAAATGACTTTTCTTGAACATCTTGAAGAGTTAAGGTGGCGTATAATTTATTCTTTAATCGGGCTTGGCGTCGGTACTTTAATTTGCTGGATATTTATAAATTATCTTGTAACCGGCGTACTTCTTCTGCCTGCAAAAAATGCCGGAATAGAATTACAAAATTTAAAACCCTTCGGCCAATTAATGCTCTATTTTCAAGTAGCCATTGTTGGCGGAGCAATATTAAGCCTGCCTAATATTTTCTACCAGTTCTGGAAGTTTATTTCTCCCGCATTAAGAAAGAAAGAAAGGAAATATATTTCCTCCATCGTGGCGTTTTCTACAATATGTTTTTTGATAGGGATTGTATTTGCATATTTTATAATGCTTCCTTTTTCCTTAAAATTTGCCGAACAATTCGGTACTAAGGAAATAAAAAACATTTTTGCAATAAACGAATACATGACCATAATTATAAGCATAATGCTTGGTGCGGGAATTATTTTCGAACTGCCCATGATATCATACTTCCTAACAAAGCTCGGTATTTTAAAACCGTCGTTTATGAAAAAATACAGAAGACATGCAATAGTAATCATATTTATTTTATCAGCATTTCTTACTCCGTCTGATGTAGCATCCCAATTAATAATGGCAGGCCCATTAATGGTTTTATACGAAATAAGTATATTAATTTCCAAATTAGCAGTTAAGAAATCTTGATTAATAATACATTATCAAAAATAAGTCATCCTATTAAATCCGAACTGGAGGAGTTTGAAGATCTTTTTAAACGTTCTATGAAATCTAATGTTGGCCTTGTAGATTTAATAGCAAGGTATTTAATTAGGCAGAAGGGAAAAAAGATAAGGCCGCTTCTTGTTTTAATGGCGGCAAAAATTTCCGGTGGAATTTGTGAACGCACCTACCGGGGTGCGGTTATGGTGGAATTGCTTCATACTGCAACTCTTGTTCATGATGATGTTGTTGATAATGCCGATAAGCGGAGAGGCTTCTGGTCGATTAATAAAGTATTTAAAAATAAAGTTGCTGTTCTCATGGGGGATTACCTGCTCTCCAAAGGATTAATGATTGCCGTACAAGGGAAGGATTTCGACTTTCTTGATGTTATTACTAATACTGTTAAAAGAATGTCGGAAGGTGAACTTCTACAAATAAGAAAAACAAGAAAACTGGATATTGATGAAGAAACTTATTTTAGAATTATTGGCGATAAGACAGCGTCATTATTAGAAACCTGCTGCCAGATAGGTGCCTTAAGTGCTTCACAAAATCCGGAGTATATTGAATCTATGAAGCAGTTTGGAGAATTTATAGGAATGGCGTTTCAAATAAGAGATGATATCTTGGATTATGAAGGCAGTCTGAGTATTATCGGCAAACCTATCGGCGGAGATATTAAAGAAAAAAAAATTACACTGCCGCTTATATATTCTCTTAACCAGGTTTCTAAAGAAGAAGCAGACAGAATTAGAAAGTTGATTAAAAATCGTAAAGATAAAGAAAACGTTAACGAAATTATTAATTTTGTCCGTAACCACGGCGGAATTGAATATGCACTTAATACTGCTTCAACATATTCCAATAAGGCCAAAGACGCTCTTGCAGCTTTCCCGGATTCACAGGATAAAATTACAATGCAAGCACTTGTGGATTTTATAGTGGATAGGAAAAATTAATGCCGTTTACCCCCTGAAAAAGTTGTAAGTTAATATTTAGAAGTAATTTGTAAATCGGAAGTATAATAACCATTAACTATCATCTTTAAGCTTTTTTATTTCATCTTTAAATGAATAACCTTTTAACGGTTCTCTTAAAGTAAGTACGGGGCAGGGTGCTTTTCTAACAACTTTTTCCGCGGTACTTCCGAAAAGGATATGTTCCACACCGGTATGGCCGTGGGTTGCAATAATAATTAAATCTATATCTTCTTCCGATGCCGTTTCAATAATTTCTATAAAAGGCTTACCGGTTTTAACAAGAAATTTTACTCTAATTTCTCCGGGAATTTCTTTTTTTGCAAGCTTGTTTAGTTCTTCGGCTGCACGCTTGTCCATTTCCAGGTCTACGGAAGGAATTGCTATTTGGCCCATGCTAAAATCCGGGGGGTATATTACCGGTTCTACAACATATATTAAAATTAATTCCGAATTAAATTGTTTTACAAAATTAACGGCATATCTTAATGCACTTTTTGAATAGTCAGAAAAATCTATAGGAACTAGTATTTTTTTTATTTCAGGTTCCATAATCTTCCTCAGAATTAATTTTTAATTTTGACTGAAGCATAATATGTTCTTCATTTATTCTTCTAAGTCTTTCGGCAATAATTTCGGAAAAACCGTGTAAAATTTTTATACCTTTTTTTGGGAATGTTTCTATAAATTCATCTAAATCGGGTTTGAAAATTACGGCAAGCCTTGTATCTGTTTTTGCAATAGCAGAAGCAGATCTTTTTTCTCCGTCTATAAGTGCAAGTTCGCCGAAAAAATCTCCTTTTGTAAAAGTAGCTAGTGAAGCCGTTTCGTTAGAACCTATTATTCGTTTTACAATAACCTCTCCGTCTCTAATTATATAAAGACCAATGCCCGGGTCTCCCTGGTAAAAAATATATTCGCCGGCCAGGTAATTCCTATTATGAACAAAATCAATTAAATGGGTTATATCTTTTCCGGACAAAGATTTGAAAATAGGAATTAAAGCGATTGATTTTTGTAAATCTATTTTTTCAGCAGGTGAGTTAAAAAAGTTGGACCAAAAACTGCTGTGAATAATTTTTTCTTTTTGATCATCCATTTTTTCCTCTATTGAAAAATACCTAATTCGGCCACCCGCCAAAGCTTTTGGCATGGAAAGCGGTTTTCGTATAAAGCACGACCTACAATTACGGAATCGATACCTAACGGCATTAAGTTTTGAACATCCATTAATTCGTCTTTGTTTCTTATGCCGCCGGAAAGGGTAACTTTTCCCCTTGTAATTTCCGCAACGTCTTTTGAATACTGCAGGTTCGGGCCGCCTAAAATTCCGTTTCTCATTACGTCCGTAACAACAAAGCGGCTTACGCCCACCGCTGCAGTATTTTTAGCAAAATCCATATAATTAATCCCGGATTTAATTTTTCTGCCTTTAATTATTATTTCATCTTCAATAATATCCAGTGCAACGGAAATTTTTTCCGGCCCGTATTTTTCAAATACCTTTTTGAATAAAGAAGGGTTTTCTACCGCCATTGTGCTTATTACAATTCTTCTAATACCTACATCCATTATCATTTCAACATCTTTCATCGTTCTTATTCCTCCCGCATATTGAACAGGGATTATAACCGATTCACATATTTTTCTGATTATGGAAAGATTTTTATGATTATGTTCAACTGCGGCATCAAAGTCTACCACATGAATAAGCTTGGCATTTTCAGCTCTCCAGATTCTAGCCATATCAACCGGATCGCTGCCATATTCTTTACAGTTTAATTCCGGAATGCCCTGAACTATTCTTACGGTTTTTCCCTGTCTAATATCTATAGAAGGAATAACTAGCAAATACCTCATTGCAAATTCTTATCCTTTAATTTTCCGTGTTTGAAAAGTAATGAATTGCACAGATAAAACAAAGATTGATTTACAATTTGGTAAAAAACACAATAAAAAATATTTTAACTAATTTTCTTTGAAAATCATCAATTTTCTTGACTTTTCTAATCTTAATAAGCATATTTGAAACAATAAGCAAAGATTTTATCCTACATTGGAGGCAAATTATGACGGTAAAAGAAAATGTTAAAAACAGTAAGTTATTTAAATTTATAACCTTAGTTTCATCATCAAAATTATTTTGGATATTATCTTTTACTTTTTTAACAGCAATAGCGGCGCAAATAACAATTCCTGTTTGGCCGGTTCCATTTACATTACAAACAATGATTGTAATTTTGGCAGGAGCATTTCTCGGTGCAAAAAACGGCGCATACAGTCAATTATTTTATTTGATGCTTGGATGTCTCGGTCTGCCGGTATTTGCACAAATTCCTGATCCGGCAATTGGTTTTGCCCGGCTGCTTGGGCCAACGGGAGGATATTTGTTAGCTTTTCCAATTGCAGCATTTGTAACAGGTTATTTGGTAGAAAAATATAAAAGCTATTTCGGTGTAATTGTTTCTATGTTTATCGGAAGCATCCTTATTTTATTAATTGGAGCGGGGTATTTAGGTTTGTTTTTCTTAAAGGATTTAAAAGAGGCTTTCATTTCCGGCGCTGCCGTATTTTCCGTTTGGATGGTTGTAAAAGTTTTTGCTGCAGCATCCGTATATTCCGGTATTTCCGGTAGAGGTAAAAAACAAACAAAGTAAATATAAAATCCGGTTACCTTCATGTATAATTCTCTTGGTAAATAATGGAATTAAAAAACATTATCTTTATTATCTTTTTCCTTTTTTCTATGGGTCTGTTTTTTTGGAGCAGCAGGAATTTAATAAAGTTCATGCTTGTTGCTAAAAAGAAAGACAACAGATTTGATCAAATAGGTGAGAGAATAAAAAGGGTACTTAAAGTTGCTTTCGGCCAATCTAAATTACTAAGGGATCCCGCTGCAGGTAGTCTTCATTTTTTAATATTCTGGGGATTCATGCTGTTTCTATTTGCAGTTTTAGAAGCACTTATTCAGGGTTTTTATTCTCCTTTTTCACTTGCGTTTTTAGGCCCGGTTTATTCTATAATTACTTTTATTGAAGATATTTTTGCGGTACTTGTAATTCTTTCAGTTCTTTATGCGTTGTTCAGAAGATTTGTAATACACATTCCCCGGCTGGAAGTTGATAAACACGGTAAGATAGATGCTACGGTTATTCTTATACTTATAATGCTGGTATGTATTGCAATGTTGGGTGAAAATACTTCCCTTATTGCATATCATGGATTTCATTTAGGCAAATATGAAGTTCGTCCGGTTTCTGCATTATTAAGCCCGGTGTTTTATGGAAACGGTTCGGCAAATGCATATACATTTTATGAAATTTTCTGGTGGATGCATGTTGTTGTTGTTTTAAGTTTTTTGAACTTTTTGCCGTATTCCAAGCATTTGCACGTATTAACATCCATACCAAACACTTACTTTGCAAATCTGGAACCGGTAAGAAATACTTTAAAACCAATAAACCTTGAAGATGAAAGTATAGAAGTTTACGGCGCCGCAGATATTGAGCAATTATCGTGGAAACAAATTTTAGATAGTTATACCTGTACCGAATGCGGAAGGTGTACATCCGTTTGTCCTGCGGCTACTGCTGGAAAATCTTTATCACCTAGAAAAATAATTGTAGATATAAGAAGAAGAACCAAAGACAAAGCTCCGCTGCTTGCTGCAGGAATTAGTGAAGGTGAACAATTTAAAAAAACATTAGTCCACGATTATATAAGTGATACCGAACTCTGGCAGTGTACAACATGCATGGCATGTGTTCAGGAATGTCCCGTAATGATTGAACATGTTGATTCTATAGTGGACTTGCGAAGGAACCTTGTACTAACCGAGTCTCAATTTCCGTCCAATTTAAATAATGTATTTAAAAGCCTGGAAACCAATTATACTCCATGGGCATTTAACCAGGCAGATAGAGCAGCCTGGGCAGATGGTATGAATATTAAAACCATGGCTGAAGATCCGAACGGTGAAATTTTATTCTGGGTTGGTTGTGCCGGTTCTTTTGACAACCGGTATCAAAAAGTAACCAAAGCTTTTGCTTCTCTAATGCAGAAAGCAAACATTAACTTTAGGATTTTAGGTACGGAAGAAAAATGCAACGGAGATACTGCCAGAAGGCTTGGCAACGAGTATCTGGCTCAAATGCTTATTACCGGTAATGTTGAAACTCTTAATAAATACGGTGTTAAAAAAATTGTAACTGCATGTCCACACTGCTTTCATTCTTTAAGCAACGAGTACAAACAATTCGGCGGTAATTTTGAAGTTATGCACCATACCCAATTAATTCAACAAATGCTTAACGAAGGGAAAATTCAATTAAAAAGTGAACCGGCGGAAAATACGGTTACATACCACGATTCTTGTTATTTGGGAAGATACAACCACGTTTTCGATTCACCAAGAGATTCATTAAAGAAGGTAAACGGAATAAATTTTGTTGAGATGAAAAGAATTAAAACCCGCGGGTTCTGCTGCGGTGCCGGCGGCGGGAGAATGTTTCTGGAAGATGTGGAAGGCGGTAAAATTAATATAGAGAGAACTAAAGAAGCATTGGAAACAAAAGCCGATACGGTTGCTTCCGCTTGCCCGTTCTGTATGACAATGCTTACGGACGGGGTTAAACATTTTGAAAAATCCGATGATGTTGAAGTAAAAGATATTGCTGAAATAATTTTCGAGAACTCTAAATAACTTTATTTTTAATCTTTCTTAGGAGGTATAAATGGAAAAATTCGAAAGCTTGATGCAGTCGGTTAAAAATCTGGAAACGGATTTTGAAAAGTTTTATATAAAGGGGCAGGCGGCTGCCGGCACACGTTTGCGCAAGGGTTTAAGCGATTTACGCAAACAGGCTCAGGATGTTCGTAAAGATATTCAAGAAGTTAAAGCTCAGAGAAAGGCTGACAAAGCTACCCAATAATTTTACAATAGAGTTTACATGTTTGGTCGCTTTGCAATAGGCTGAATTAATTTTTTTAATTCAGCCTTATTTATTTAATTATCTGTAGTAAACATTGAAGCTAAGTGTACCGGCAGTAGGATTCTATCAGAATCTAGAGTACTTTGAGAAGCTCTGACGTGAATGTTGGAATAACAAATAAACTTTTAATTCTATTAATACATATCTCTATTATTCTAAAGCGGCTAAATAGCAAGTGATATTTATATGCTCAAATCCATAACTCTTTTTATTTTAATAATCTTTTTATTTCTTTTTAACTTAAGCTCTTTTCAGAGAAGTTATAAAAAAATTCCGCCGCAGGATAAAAAAGATTCCCTGGTTACTATTTCTATTTCTGCCGTTGGAGATTTAATGTGCCACTCTGTTGAATACGACTATGCAAGAGTAGGTGCAGACAGTTTCAACTTTAATCCGTTTTTCAGGTTCATATCACCGTATCTTAAAAGTTCGGATTTTACTTTCGGCAACCTGGAAACAGTAACTGCGGGCAGGGCAATGCACTATTCCGGTTATCCTATGTTTAATACTCCCGGTTCTTTTATAGAAGCTTTAAAATCTGCAGGTTTTAATTTGGTTACTACCTCAAACAATCATGCATTGGATAGAGGAGAGGAAGGAATACTCCATACGATTAAAGAATTAAAAAAATACGGATTAAATTATGACGGAACTTTTTCTTCCGTAAGAGACAGGGATTCTATTAGAATTTATAATATAAAAGGAATTAAGGTTGCATTTCTTGCATACTCATACGGAACAAACGGAAATGAAATTCCTAAAAATAAGCCGTATTTAATAAATATAATCGATACAACATTGATTAGGCATGACATAAAAAAAGCAAAACAAAGCAATGCCGACATAGTTCTAGTTTATTTTCATTTCGGAGTAGAATACCAAAGGCAGCCTACTTTATTTCAAAAAGAAATTGTTAAGAAAACGATTAGCTATGGAGCGAACATAATAATAGGGAGTCATCCTCATGTTATTGAACCAGTAATGTTTTACCGCAAAGCGGTCAATTCTAACAATGCAATAAATTGTAAAATGGATTCCGGCTTTGCTGCATATTCTCTAGGAAATTTTATCTCAAACCAGCGTTGGCGTTATTCGGATTGCGGTGTAATTTTAACATTACATATTACAAAAAATTTTTCAACTGATTCAATTTATATTTCTAAAGTAACTTATTTGCCAACCTGGGTATTTAAAGGAATAACCGGAAGGGGAAAGGAATACGTAGTTTTACCGTCTCAAATTCAGCCTATGGATACATCCTACAGTTTTCTTTCCGCGTCCGATAAATTTAAAATGATGCAATCATTTAATGATACTAAAAAGATACTGACCGAATACACACATAATATATATTTGCAAAAACCCGGGAATAAATAGGAATTACTAAAAAGTGTTTATTTTATTTGTATCTGTTTTAACAATTCTTTACGATCAACTTTACCATTAACATTTAACGGGAAGGAGAGGATGGTATAAACTTGTGCCGGTATCATATAATCAGGTAAGCAGGTTTTTAAGTGTTCAATAACTTCTTGCAAATTTCCATCATAATTTTCAATAAATAAATGAATCTGAATTATGCCTAGCACATTTTTTGAAGAAATTGCTGCAACATTAGAAGCTTTTGTAAACTGCCTGGTAAAATATTCTATCTCACCTAGTTCAACTCTAAAGCCTTCTATTTTTACCTGGTTGTCCAATCTTCCTGAGAACATTAAATCTCCCTCCTCATCGGCAAATGCGGCATCGCCTGTTCTGTAAAACGGAGTCTCTTCATCATTAATCGATTTCTTAAAAAATGAAGTCTTATTTTTATCCGGATTTTTCCAGTAGCCGGGAGTTAACTGCAAACCGGCTAAACACAATTCACCCATTTCTCCTTGCTTTGTAAAGTCTAAATTTTCATTTGCAACAATTGTTTTCATACCCGGCAAAGGCTTACCGATACAAACACTTCCGTTAAAAGTTTTTTGAAGAACAGGGTTTTTATTCCATTCATATATTGTACAAAAAATTGTAGCTTCCGTAGGGCCATAAGTGTTTATTATATTACCATTCGGTACACAATTGGACCATTCAATAGTTAAATCGTTAAATAAAGTTTCTCCGCAAAAAAGCGAGTACTTTAATTTATCCAGTTTAATTTCGTCAAAAAAAGGTTTAAGATAAGAAAGTACGGAAGGAACCATTAAAGCAACAGTAATTTCATTTTCTTCCAGGGTTAAGTAAACATTTGCAAATTTAATTCCTTCTGCAGGCAAAGTATAAACACATGCGCCGGCACATAAAGGAATAACATAACAAAATATTGAAAGATCAAAAGTTAGTTCAAACATTTGCAAAAACCTGTCATTTTCGTTTATATCGTAGCCAAGCTTAAAAAATGCGTCTACAAACGAAAATAAATTCTTCCTTAATATTGGAACACCTTTAGGGATGCCGGTGCTTCCGGAGGTAAATAACAAATATGCAATTTCGTTATCATCAACCGGCGGCAAATCCAGGTTAATATCTGCTTCCGCAAGTTCTTTAATATTTATTAAAGCCGAATTACTAATTTGGGCAAGCTCCGTTATTTTATTATTTGCAGAAGCACACAATAAAGTTTTTATTCCTGCCTGTTCAATTATTGCAGTATTTCTTTTTAGAGGATTGGAAATAGAAATTGGTACAAACCCCTTACCTGCAAACCAGGTGCCGTATATTGCCGAGTAAACTTCTATTTCACTTTTCGGATTATAAATTATTCCAATAAGGTTTTCGTTTCTATCAGTGTTTACTTCCAGGAACCTTCTTACCTTTGCAATTACTCTTGCAAATTGTGTATATGTATAATATTCACCTTCAATTTTAAATGCATTTTTGTGTGGGTACTTTTCAACAGATTCTTTAATCTTATTCAGCATTATTTTACTCCAAATAAATAATATTTCAATTATATTAAAATAAGACAAAAAATATATATTTTTGTAGCTTAAAAAAATAATAGTAGAACTTTGAGGAAATCCATGAAAAACCTTCTTTTTATTTTACTAATGCTATGCTCATTACCTATTTATTCACAACAAAAGAACGAAATGGAAAAAATTCAAAATTTAATTAATTCCGTTAAAACTAAATATGCACCGGATAAAAGAACGGCTTTGTTTGATGTTAATGCTAAATTTGAAAATAATCAAATTATATTAGCAGGCGAAACTAATATAAAAAAGGCAAAGTCAGATTTAATATCTTTACTTAATAAAGATGATATTAAAACAAACGACCAAATAAATATTCTTCCGGACAGCAAATTGGGGAAAAACATATACGGAATAATAAAAATTTCCGTTGCTACGTTAAGAACAAAACCTAGAGAACAAGCAGAACTTTCTACTCAGGCATTGCTTGGCTGCACAATTAAAATATTACAAAAACTCAGGGGATGGTACCTGGTTCAAACACCTGATAAATATATTGCGTGGACACAGCCAAGCGGATTTGCTTTGGCCGATAAAGAACAGATTGACAATTGGAGCAATACAAAAAAAATTATTTTTACCAAAGAATACGGCTTTGCTTATTCGGAAAAAAGTAGTACATCCCAACCTGTATCCGATTTAGTAGTGGGGGATATTTTAAAAGAACTTGAAAAAGACGGCAGCTTTATTAAAGTAGAATACCCCGACGGTAGGATAGGATTTGTCGAATCGAAAGATTGTGAGAATTATAAAAAGTGGCTTGACTCCAGGAATTTAACTGCGGAAAACATTATTAAAACGGCCGAACGATTTTTAGGTACTCCATATTTATGGGGAGGAACTTCAGCAAAAATGCTTGACTGCAGCGGTTTTACGCGGACAGTTTTCTTTCTAAACGGTATTTACTTACCGCGGGATGCTTCGCAGCAGGTTAATGTTGGAATCCCTGTTGATACAAAAAACGGTTTCGGTAACTTGCAGCCCGGTGACCTTTTATTCTTCGGAAGAAAAGCTACCGATACTACAAAGGAAAGAATTACGCATGTTGGAATTTACATTGGCAACGATGAATTTATACATGAAGCAGGTCAGGTGCATATAAGCAGTTTTGATAAGACAAAGGAAAACTTCAGCTCATACAGGCTGCATCAGTTTGTACGTGCAAAAAGGATTATTACTTCTGTAGGTAAAAACGGTGTAATTCCTTTAAAAGATGTTAACTACTAATTTTTTAAATAAGGGAAAAAATGTTGAAAAAATTAAAATTAACTTACAGACCTTATACTCTGGAATTAAAACATGTATTTACAGTTGCAGCAAATTCCAGAACTACTACACCTGTTGTTTTAACCGAGATAGAATATGACGGTGTAACCGGATATGGAGAAGCTTCCATGCCACCATACCTTGGCGAATCACATCAAACAGTGCTGGGTTTTTTATCCAGGGTCGATCTTTCAAAATTTGAAAATCCTTTTGAGCTTGATACAATATTAAGTGAAATAGATACCATAGCTCCGGGCAACACTGCTGCAAAGGCATCGATAGATATTGCCATGCACGATCTGCTGGGAAAAATAATGCACCAGCCCTGGTATAATATCTGGGGAATAAATAAATATAACACTCCATATACAACCTTTACAATTGGAATAGATACTCCGGAAGTTGTCATTCAAAAAGTAAAGGAAGCCGAGGAATATAAAATACTTAAAGTAAAACTTGGGCGCGACAATGATAAAGAAATGATTGAAACTATTCGTTCCGTAACAGATAAACCGCTTACTGTAGATGCTAACCAGGGATGGAAAGACAAACATGAAGCGCTGGACATGATTCATTGGCTTAATGAAAAAAATGTTTTATTTGTTGAACAGCCTATGCCGAAAACTCAGCCTGATGACCTCGCTTGGCTTACTGCGAATAGTCCGTTACCCACTATTGCAGACGAGTCCGTACAAAGATTGAGTGACGTTGTAAAAGTTAAAGATATGTTTTCCGGTATAAATATTAAACTGATGAAATGTTCCGGAATGCGTGAAGCCTACAAGATGATAATTTTAGCTCGCTCACTTGGAATGAAAGTAATGCTTGGATGTATGACGGAAACTTCCTGCGCTATTTCCGCAGCATCACATCTTTCTCCTCTTGTAGATTGGGCAGACCTGGACGGTGCTTTACTAATTAAGAACGATATTTACGAAGGTACAAAAATTATTAACGGTAAAGTTACGTTAAGTTCTTTACCGGGTATAGGGATAAATAGAATATGATGCAGGCTACACCTGTAGTTTTTTATTAATAAAAAATTATTAAATTTGACTAAACTAATTTCAAACAAGGGAATATGAATTATGTCCAGAAATTTTGTGTCGAACAAAGACGTTACAGTCAGGATGTTTAAAAGCGATCTGATGGAGGCATTCTCCCGCGTCCATCCGGCGGTTCCTTTAATAGTTTATGTCCCGGTTATTCTATATTTCTTTTACCGCTCTGTTGAGGTTTTAGAAATACCGGCAATTAGTATTATATTTTTTATTATAGTTGGAATTTTTGTATGGACTTTTGCCGAATATTTTTTGCACCGGTTTGTTTTTCATTTTAATGCCAAATCGGATTTCGGTAAAAAGCTTCACTTTATATTTCATGGTGTACATCATGATTATCCAAACGACTCTAGAAGGCTTGTAATGCCGCCTTCTGTTAGCATTCCGCTTGCGGTATTATTTTATTTCTTATTTGAAGTTACAATGGGGCATACTTATGTATCACCATTCTTCATAGGGTTTTTAATTGGGTATCTTTTCTATGATATGACCCATTACGCTGTTCATCATTTTAATATTCACAATAAATTTTGGCTAGCCTTAAAGAAACATCACATGAGACATCACTTTCAGGATGCCGAAAAAGGCTTTGGCGTTAGTTCTCCTATGTGGGATAATATTATAGGAACAAACTTTCCTAAATCCAAAAGTGAAAATGAAGGTAATTTGGAATCCGGTCCAATAGGCAGGTCATAATTTTCTTTAATAATAATGATAATTTAAAATGAACTTGTAGCTGCGGTTTTAACTATGGCTGAAAACAATAAAAAGAAAATTTTGATTATTGAGGACAATATAGAGACTCAATTAATTTTTAAAGTTTACTTAAGAGATAAATATTCGGTTGAAATTACCGGCAGCGGCGAACAAGGAATTGATATGTTAAACAAAAATAATTACGATGCTTTACTGCTGGATATTAATTTACCGGGGAAGCTTAACGGTGAAGACGTTTTGAAAGAAGCAAGGAATGATCCGAAGCTTAATAATTTTCCCATTATAGTTATTACTGCTTACGCTTTAAAAGGAGATAAAGAAAGATTTTTGGGACTTGGTGCAAATAATTATTTACCTAAGCCTGTTGAAAAAAATACACTGCTCATGGAATTAAACAAATTCATTTCGGGGAATTAATATTTATTCCCTTCTTTTTTTAATGCATGAAAAAATTTGTTTGTATTTTTAGAATTAATTCTCTTTTTATCTTCTTTATTTTTTCTACTTGTTTTTTAACGGGGCAGACTAAATATTCGGTATTTATTAGAGCCAACCAGGTGGGTTACTTGCCCGGAGATTTGAAAACTGCTATTGTATTCTCCGAAAATTATTTCCCTTTAAATAAATTTTACATTAAAACCTTAACAGGAAACAGAACTGTTTTCCGCGGCTCTTTGTACAACAGTAAAAAAAGTTACGGTAAATTTAAATACTGTTACACAGCAAATTTTTCCAAACTAAATTTTCCCGGAACATACCGAATTGAATTTAACGGTATTTTTTCCTATCCCTTCAAAATAGGAAATAGAATTTATAATAATGTTGCCGATTCTTTAATGCTGTTTTTTAAGGAACAAAGATGCGGGCCTACACATCCTATCCTGCATGCACCATGCCATTTATCAGATGTTATTAGGCTAATTGGAGATAAAAACCATAGAGGGCCCGTAGATGTTACCGGCGGATGGCATGATGCCGGCGATTATATAAAATTCCTTTCTACTACTGCATTAACAACTTATATTTTAATTTTTTCTTATGAGTTTGACAGCTCCAAGTTTGGTTTTGACAGCGATAGAAACGGAGTGCCGGATGTTCTGGAAGAAGCTAAAGTTGGATTGGACTGGATGCTTAGGTGTAATTATTCTAAATATAAATTAATTACTCAAGTTCAGGATCTGCGTGATCAAAATGTGGGATGGAGAATGCCGGAAAATGATACGTTGCGTTACGACAGGCCCGGGTTTGCGGGAATTGGAAAAGATCAAATTGGCTTATATGCAGCCGTAATGGCAATGGCTTACAGAATATGGTCTGAAAAATTTAAATTATATGATTTTGCAGACAAATGCTTAAATGCCGCTATAAATTTATATTCAATCAGGGATAAGGTGCCGGATATAGACAGCAGCGGTACAGGGTTTTATAAGGATAATTCCTACTTTGGCAAATTAGCACTAGGTGCCGTTGAGCTATATATAACAACAAAAAAGGAACAATATTTAAATGATGCAGAAAAGTATGCAGACAGCGCCGGCTCCGATTACTGGTGGAGTTGGGGGAATATAAATGCTCTTGCCGATTACCGCCTGGCTAAATTTAATCCGCGTTTTGCTAATTACATTTTAAATAATCTAATCAGCTTTAATAAAGAAAAAGATAAAACAACATTTAATCATGCTATGCCGTATACGTGGGGTACAACCAATTCCTTATTGGGTGCGGCGCTGGAAGTAATACTTTATAAAAATTTAACCGGAAGTTCAAGATTTGATTCTTTGGCAATTGATCAAAGAGATTTTGTCCTTGGGAGAAATCCTTGGGGATTAAGTTTTATTTATAATATAGGTACACAGTTTCCGCATCATTTGCATTCACAGGTTGCATACTTTCACGGCGGATATTTGCCGGGTGCTTTAGCTGCGGGTCCCGCACCGGAAAGCCTGCTTAAAAAATACAAAATTAAAATAAAAAATTTTCATTCTAATTTTTTTAATACAGGCACTTCAAAATATTATGACGATAGATTTGATTACATAACCAATGAGCCGACAATAGTGTCCAACGCAACAGCATTATTTGTATATGGTTTTTATAGCAATAGAAAATAAATCCAATTTATTTTATTAAATTTCCTAAGAAATATGCTCTGTTTATTCCATTAATTAATGAAAATTTATATAATTTTTATTTTGATGTGATTACTGCTTACTCATTATATTTTAATAGTGGGTATTTTTCAATCTAAATCCAAACAAATATTTAAAGTTACCTAAGCTGGTTTTAATTAAATATTTTTCAGTAAAATTTTTAGTGTTGCATAATAATACAATTGAAAAATATTGTCTCTCTTTAAATCAAAGAATGTGGTAAATTGTGTAAAATTAAAGTTTTAAACGAAAGATTGTTCCGGCATAATATTTGGAACTTCAAAGAAAAAAATGTGATAAGGCTATGAAAAAGAAAATACAACTTATTCCATCAGGAATCTCCCTTGTAGATATGGCATGGGGAGGATTTTACAGGGGGGGGACTTATTTATTAATTGGCCCTAGAAAATCAGGCAGAACATTACTCGGGCTTCAATATGCAATGGAGTGTGCAAGTCAAAAAGAAGTTTGCCTGTATTTTACAAACATGAGGCCGAAGGATTTGATGATACAGGCTGCTTCAATAGACTTTGACTTGCAGCATTATATGAATCAGAACCTTATCATTGTTGTTAGGGTTGCTCCCCCTACGGATATGTATGAAGTTAGTAACCCGGATGAATTTCTGGTTGAATATTTAAATGATATTGTTACCGTTGTTGATCAGTACCAGCCGAATAAAATAGTTTTTGATGAGTTAACTCCTTTTATAGGTTTTAGAAATGTAAATTTATTGCAGGATGTTTTTGTTCGTACCACGGAAACAATTGAAGACAGCGGTATAACAAGTTTGTTTGTAATTGGAGAACCTGCAACACCGTTTGCAAATTCAATTGTTGATGCCCTTGCCTCCTATTCTACAGGGATGATTTATCTTCAGAAAAAAGAAAGCGAAGTAAACCAATCTCAGGTAGGAATAATGACTATTACTCCTAATATAGGGCATGCCGAAGGCCAATTCAAATCCAATTTTTTTATTGAACCGTATAAAGGTGTTACAGTAGATTATAAACCTGCTCCTAAGTATGAACACTTATCAACTGCAGCTACTGCAGAATCCGATCTTAAATACAAGTCTCTTGCGGAAATTAACTTACCGGAGGAAAATCTGTCATTCTCAAATATTTATTCCATGAACGATTTTTATCTTATATTAAATAACCAGATCGCTTTGTTTAAAAGTACCGGTCAAATATTTACAATTATTTCTTTCCGCCTAGACCCTGCTGCCGAGAAGCAAGGGCTGTTAACACTTAATCAATTACAAAGTGCAGTAAGGTTATCTACGGATAAAAAAGACAAGATTTGCATAATAAGTAATAAAATAATTGTGCTGGTAACCAAGGACGATCAAAAATCCGTGAATAATTTAATCGTAAAGATTAAAAGCAACCTGCCGAACCAGGATTCAAATTATTTAAAAAACGTAGCACAGTATATTTCTTTTTATGCAGTTAAAGTAGATGAAGCAATTCAGAATGCCGACGATGTCTTTCAACTTTTAATGCTTGAAGAACCAAAGGCACAAAATAAATTAGGATTTTATTAATAGAAAGTTCCTATGAAGAAAACAGCAGCAATAGCAGCAGTTATTTTCCTGCTGATAGGATTTACTAATTTTACCAAAGCACAATACAGCGCAGAAGCAATGAAGCTGGAAGCTCAAAGGGAAATGAAGGCCGGACGCTACGGTGAAGCTATTTCTCTTTTGAACAAATATATTTCCGCACGCCCGCAGCAAGCCGATGGTTATAATTTGAGGGGACTTTGTTATGAAAATAGACAACAGTATGAATACGCTGTTTACGATTACCGTTCCGCAAGAAAACTGGAACCAAACAATAAAGATATTAATAACAACCTGGAAAGAGCAACAAAAGCCTGGTATTCCTTATTGGATAACGAAATTGAAGGCTATAAAAGAGAAATTGCAATAAACCCGAATAAACCGGATAACTACCTTGCTATTGGCAAGTGTTACAAGAATATGGGCAAGTGGGCTGTGGCCGAAGAATGGTACGATAAGTATTTAACTATGGCACATGCTTCACCAGACGAAATTATAAGGTATTCGGAAATTCTTGCTAAGACAGGACACATTGCCAAAGGATGGCCAATATTAAAAAAATATACTGAAGAATATCCTAACGACCAAAGGATATGGTCCCGTTACGGGTATTTTTCTTTGTGGCTGGGTAAAAACAAAATTGCAATTGAAGCTTTTGAAAATGCACTTGCTTTAAAACCATATTTTAAAGAAGCTATGGACGGCCTGGATGAAGCCAGAGGAAAAGGCTATGTTTATACTGTTAATGATACTTCTTATAAATATTTTAATTACGGAATGCCGCCGGTTAGGCCGGTATATGTTTATCCTATAGACAGATATTATAGAATTCTAAGACAAAGACCGAACGATAATAAAATAAGACTAGCTCTTATAAAGGCTTTATATAAAGCAAACCGTCTGGAAGAAGCCTCTCAACAGATTAAAATATTGAAAAAAGATATTGGAATGAAATGAAAAAAGTTATTTTTACAATTCCATTGTTATTATTATTTCTTTGCCCTGCAGTTATTCATGCTCAATACAAAGATGGTATAGATACTGTTGAAGTGGATAAACTATCTGATCTTGTTGATTCTGCAAAAGCTGCCTTATACCAGGAAAAAATAGTAGAGTATCAGGCTAAGTTTTCTGCAGATTCAAGTAATAAAGAAATCGTTTTGAACCTTGGCCAGTATTATTCTCGTGCTCAGGACTATGATTCCGCCTTGGCGGTTTACGCAAGTTATTTAAATAAAAACCCTGATGACCAGGCTGTTTTGTATGCTTACGCAAAAGCGCAAGCCGATAAAAGGGATTTTAACAGGGCTGACGAAAAGATGGCAACACTATTAAATATGAGCCCCAATAATTTAAAATACCAACTGTTTAAAGCTCAGCTTGATGTTTGGATTGGAAAAGATTTTGATGAAGCCAAGGGTTATTTAAATAATGTACTTGCCCAGGAGCCAGACAATATTGCGGCACTTACCGCACTAAGTTTTCTTAACATGCAAAAGAACGATTTTGCATCTGCTCAAAAATATATTGATGAAATTAAAAATATTAACCCGGCGAGCCCAAACATCCAGCAGCTTCAAAATATGTATGTGTTGCAGCAGTCCAGATACAAGCAGGAAAAATTATTGGATGTTTTAAGAAAAGGTGAGAAGCTTTACGGAGAAGATAAATGTGAAGAAGCACTCCCTTATTACGAAGAATATATTGCTAAGTCCCAGCCGAATGATTTAATTGAAAAGGAATATGCAGATGTAAATGTTTGTGCAAAGAATTATCAAAAAGCAATAAATCTTTATTCGGATATTTTGGATCACGGGTACAATTTTGATGTTGATTTAGCAAGGGCAGAAACTTATTATTACATGGGTGACACGGTAACTTCTTTAGCTGAATTTAAAAAACTTGCAAAAAGTCATCCCGACAATTTTACTGCAAATCTTTACCTGGGAGATTCCTATGTAAAGATGCATGATTACAGCAAAGCACGGGATACATACGATTATATGGAAAACAAATTAAGCCTGGATTCTTCCCAAACTGCAATGGTTGAACAAAGATATAAATGGCTGCCTGTTACAGGTTTTAGAGGAATACTTGCAACTTTTCCCAGTTATGTTTTACTTACTCCGTACGGCTCGTATTATGCGGATAACCTGGGCGTTAACGAAAATGTTCAGGGGCTAAGGCTCGATTTGGGAATTACATCATTTCTTTCCATTGGAGCTGAAGGCTTTAGAACATCTCTTGCTGCCAATTCTTCCAGGATTTATGCTAATACCTTAAGATGGGATATAACTTTATTGCTTACAAAAGTATTAAAATTCGGGGTAAATTTTGGTAATATGCATTTTGATAACGGTTATTCGGAGCCAGTTGCAGATGTACTTTTGCAAGCTGCAGAACCGGAGCATTATTCTTTTAACGCTATGTACTCAAAAGAAGATGCATCTCAGGTAATTTATTCTCCGCATCTAATCGGGGTTAGATTAAATGCAGATGTATTTAATATAGGAGGATATTACCAGTTCAAATCCGGTTTAAAAACAGGTGCAAACTTTACCAACTTTAATTTTTCCGATGGGAACCAGGGATATAATTTTTATTTCAAGATAGGAAAATATTTTTATCCTGATTTTATTTTAGGTTATGAGTTTAATAATTTAGGATTTAAAAGAACCTCTTACTTATATTATTCACCAACTAGTTACTCCAGCCATAATATTTGGGCAGATTGGGATATTGTTAAGGATACAAATTTAACCGTTACTATAGGCGGGTTAATAGGGTTTGTTGCAAACAGCAGCTATATTTTGCGGCAGGCACATGCAGATGTTATGTATAAGGTTGTAGACAGGCTTACTTTACAAGGCAGTATAGTTGGCGGCAGCAGTTTTCTAAACTATGCGGGTTACAGCTCTTTTGCCGTTAGGCTTGCGGCATATTGGGCACTGTAATATTTTCTATATTGATACAGGTTAAAATGAAAATCTTAAACTGTAACATTTAAGAAAATCTTTTTACCGTAACTAAGCTGATTTTTCCGGTGGCATTATAATTGAACTTTATATAAATAAAAGAACCAAAGAGTTATGGAAAAAAATCAACAAATAAAAAGAACACCGATTTTGATTGATAACCGCGAGCCAAGTCGGGCTGAAGAAGAAAAAGGCAAAAAATATTTAATGCGTATTCTTTGGAGCGGGCTGGCATCTCTTGTTTTAATTTTAGTAATTGTATTTACTCTGCCTTTAACGGTATTAACGGTTAAAGCCTTACTGGAATATGCAACAATTGTAGCACTTGTAATCTTCTTATTTGTTCTTCTCTTTAGGTACTTTGCAATTTTAACTTTAGCTTATCTTTATATAAATCAGTATACCTACACAGCACCGGAAGGCGGATATTTTCCGTTTGTATCGGTTTTGGTTCCTGTTTATAACGAAGAAAAAGTTGTAAGCGATTCGGTTAAATCTTTATTGGAATTAAACTACCCCAATTACGAAATAATAATTATAAACGACGGTTCAACAGACAACACAAAAAAAGTTGCGGAAACACTAGTCGGATACCAGAAAGGTAAATATAACGATATTAAAGTATCGTTAATTAACAAACCAAACGGAGGTAAAGCCAAAGCACTTAATGCGGGTATAAAATTATCCAAAGCAGAAATTGTACTGTGCATGGACGGCGATTCTCAGTTATCTCCGGATTCCGTTAAACTGGCAGTCCGCCATTTTGCAAACAGAGAGATTGGTGCTGTTGCCGGCAATGTTAAAGTTCTTAACCGGGGCAAATTGTTTACGGACCTGCAGGCATTGGAATATATTGAAGGACTTAATATGGCAAGAAGTGCTCAAAGCTATATTAAATTAGTTAATATTATTCCGGGCCCAATTGGATTTTTTAGAAAAAAGGCTATTGAAGAATCCGGCTATTATTCAAGTGATACCTTTGCTGAAGATGCAGACCTTACCTTGAAAATTCTTGCTAACGGCTGGAAAATTTATTACGAACCGAATTCAATTTCCTTTACCGAAGCACCTGCAAAACTACAGCAGTTGTTAAAGCAAAGGTACAGATGGACACGAGGCATTATTCAATCTATTAGAAAGCATAAAAAACTGTTAATTAATCCTAGTATTAATTTTGGAGATACATTTATACTTTGGACAATGGCTTATGAAGCCTTAATTTGGCCTGCTATGAACATTGCTGCTAATTTGTTCTTTATAATAGCGGCATTAGCGTTCGGTTTTTCGGCTTTAATTTTCTTTTGGTGGGCCGGTTTGGCATTGCTGGATCTTGTAACCGCACTTTATTGTGTTGCTGTGGAAAAAGAAGAGTTTAGACTTGTAGGTTATTCAATTATATATAGAATGTTTTTCATCCTTATAATTGATATTTGTAAGCTGATGTCTACCATAGAAGAATTTATCGGAATTAAAATGAGCTGGGGAAAATTGGAACGTGTTGGAGCAGCTAAAGCGTAGAAATTTTAATAATAATCCTAGAGAGGAACCTTTATGGAACTTATACCGATTCTGTCAACAATTATTCTTGTTGCAACTATAGCCACGTTTATACTGGCAATAGGTGCATACATCCTGTACAAAGTTAGGGAAAGGAAAGGGCAGGCAGCCGTTGCCCAGCAGCCCGCAGAAGTTAAAGGCGAGCTTGTAACACCCGCATCATCACAGGCACAAAAACCTGCCGAACAAATTAAAGCGGTGCCTCAGCCTATATACATAGAAACGCAGCCTTCACCTTCATACCAAAGACAGCCGATAATTATACAGCAGCAAGCGCCGCAGCAGCCCCGCTTTAGCCCTAAGCCGCAGCCTTATACTGCTTACAGGCAGCCTTATAATACAACAACGGTTGGGCAGCAAAGACAATTTACAGGTGCCGGAAGAGCTTATCCACAGCAGCAAAAATACCCGGGTGAAGAAACTCAGCAGAGAGAATCCAAGTTCTTAAAATATACTTCGGAAGGCTATGTGCCTGCTAAAGAAGAAACCGATCCGGGAGCACTAAGGTGGCGGTAAAACAAAAAAAGCACGGCGGTATTAACCAGGGTTTGATAATCCTTAGCGGTTTGTTTTTTTTAGTCGGCGCAGTTTTAATTTATCTGTTTATTCTTCGCGGAGTTTTCGGAAGATTTAACGATGCGGATCTGCTGCCGAATACAGGAATAATTAAGGACGTTGTTTACGGTAAAAAAGCTGAAGTAGCGGTTCTTTATTCTAAATATACGGAGAATATGCTGCCTCAGGGAAGTACCTGGTTAAACGATAACATAAATACCTGGAAGAAATTTCTTTCTTCAGATAATTATAAGTGCGATATTATTGCCGACTCCACAATTGAACTCGGTAGAATAAATAAATTTAAGTTAATTATTCTTCCGGGATCAAAATCTTTAAGCGATAAAGAAATTACCCAGCTTAAAGAATATCTTATACACGGCGGAAGTATTTTTGCTACCGGAGGTACTGCTTCTTATTCCGATGACGGTAAGTGGAGAGGCTGGCAGTTTTTATCCGAGGTTTACGGATTACAGTTTACTAAAGAAATTTCTCCTAAAGAGTTTACTAAAATTCATACACTTAGGGGGGGACTGCCGATTACAGCAAATATTCCTGCCGGTTACCCGCTGCGTGTAGCTACCTGGGACCGCCCAATGTCTGTTGAAGTTTTAGACCCACGCACAACTCAGGCAAGTTTTTGGTATAATTACAGGCTTCAGGTAGGCCTTGCAAGGGATGAAATAAAAAAGAGTGCGGGCATTGCTTACGGAACTTACGGTACAGGCAGATTCGTTTGGATGGGATTCGAAATTAATTCCGTTATTGGTGCTCAGCAAGATTACATATATTTTGACAGGTTGTTTACAAATTGCTTAAGCTGGTTATTCCATGACCCGATTGCTTTAGTAAAAGATTGGCCGTCCAGTTACAACGCCGCAGCTATTTTAGTACCTACTTTATCTAAAGATATAGGAAATATAAATAACCTGCTGCCGGTATTGAGATCGGAACAAGTTCCTGCTACTTTCTTTATTAGTCCTTCGGAAGCAGATTTAAATAAAGGACTGGTACGGACTCTTTCAAAATACGGAGAAGTAGGAACGATAGATGATATAGGTTATCTGGCTTCCGTAAACGATACGGTTAATAAACTTAATGATTTTAATACTCAGCTTGATAAATTTAAAAATGCAAGAACTACAATTGAATCTATTACAGATGCACCGGTTCTGGGCGCAATGCCTTATTATGGTTTGTATGATCAAAATACGGTTAAAGCTTTAATTAACGCCGGGTATAAATATATTTTTGCAGATTCCTTAACCGATAGAGCTGTTCCCAAAGTTATGATAAGGGGAGATAGCTTACTGGTTTCTATAACTAAAACCGGCAGAGATGATTATGAAGTAATAAGAGATTACGGCTTAACTAATCCCAACTATCAGTTTTATACGTACCAGGAGGATATAGACAGAGTACTTTTTGAAGGCGGATTATATACTTATAAATTCCATACCGGCTATCAATGTACTAAAAACAATATTGGCGTTGTAAAAAATGTAATTAACGATTTAAAGAAAAAGCATTATTGGATTACTACTGCATCATCTATTGAAAGATGGTGGGCAAAAAGAAATTATGTAGAAACCAGAGTTACTCAGCGAGGAGATACAAGGATTGTTCTTACGGTTTCCAATCCCGGAAAAACAGAAGTAAATAACCTGGTAATTCAAATTTATATGAATGTGCCTGCCAGTGATATTACAATGTCTACGGAAATTATCGGAACTAAAAAAGCAGAATATGAATATGATAAGGATACACGCATAATTTATGTTTATATCAACAATCTGGAATCCGAAGAATCCCGTACATATTATATTGATTATTACAAACCAAGTGTTTAACAAGTATTTAATAACTTATTAGTAAAATTAGTAACGAACAGATTAAAATTATTACCTGGAATATTTAAAGTGAAATAAAATGAAAATTAAGTCAAAATATTTATTAGCTTGTATTCCGGTTGGTATTTTATTGTTGGCCGGCTGCACGGATTTATTTACAAGCCCGGGGAACTCTTCAGGCAGTACATACAGTAAATTAGGTATTACAATTACCAGCCCGGTTTCTAATGATACAATAGGTTATACGGGGACGACAATTGATTACACGCTGAAAACAGATCAGGGTATAAATTTTATAGAACTATATATTAACGGTGCAATAAATAAATGGAATCCGCCGAATAAGGATGGCAGCAAACCTACTATTCCGCTAACCGTTGATTCAAGCTTAATTAATTCCAGGATTAGTTATTACCTTATTTATTACGATAAAGACGGAAGTTCTGCCAGAAGTGATACAATGAAAAATATATTAATTTCGCAGATAAAAACTCCTCCTTCCGTACCTTATGATTTTACTCTTATTCATTTGTCAAATACTTCAGTTAATTTATCATGGAAAGATTCTTTAACGGGAATTGCTACCGGTTTTGAAATTTGGAGGAAAGACGGATTTTACGGAACATTTCATAATCAGCTTTCTTCCCCTCCTAATACATTTAATATAAATGATGAAAATCTTTTGGATTCCACAGTTTATTATTACAAAATTAGAGCGTTGAACATAAACGGGTATTCCGGTTTTAGTAGTGTAATAAATACTTATGGTGAAGGTGCATCCCACACAATAGCACCACCGACAGGATTAAAAGCAGTTGCGGCAGCATCCAATAAAGTTATTCTTACCTGGTACAATAACATTGTTAATGTAAATTATTTCAAAATAGAAAGAAGATACTCATGGTCGTTATACCAGGGTATAGGATATGCGTCGAAAAATTCTACACAATATGTAGACAGTGCAAACGGGCTTGTACCTTCAACAGAATATTGGTACAGAGTTAAAGCATTCTCAAGCAGCGATTCCTCATGGTCTAACGAAGTTTATGTAAAAACTCCGGCGATGTAAACAGCCGAGCTTTAATATAAACACAAAAAAAATTACCTTTAATAGTGGATTTTAATTTAATAATAAATTACAATGATCGACCTTGAAACCTAAAAGCAAAATAAATAATGCACTGTTCAATTCGTTAAACGAAAACATAAAAACGCCTTTCCTGGTTTTGGATCATAACGGGGAAATCCTGTCCATTAATAAAGAAGCGGAAACTTTACTGGCATTTAACCCGGATACCTCAGGCATATTCGATCTGTTTAATGAACAATCGGGAATTAAGCTTAATGAGATTATTGAAGAAGTTTTTGTCAGCAGCGTACCTGTAATAAAATCGGTACACCTTACTTTAAAGGACGGCAGAGATTTTAGCACACAATTAATTATTAATTCTTACAAGGAAGAAGAAGAGCTTTTTATATTTTGCACCTTTCGGCCGCTGGAACATAAATTTGAACCGAAAGGAATTATGAACTACAAAGTTGTATTTGAGGATATTGGCAAAGCAATTAAAAACAAAGAAATTTTAAAGATACTAGATGAAATAAAATCTCTCTACCCGTTTACTTTTGTTGGTAAGGAACGTATTTTAAAAAAAATAAACGACCTGGAAGAATTATTCTGGATTAAAGATAGTAACGGGAGATATGTTGTTGTAAATAATAAATTTTCTGCCGGCCTCGGATTAAATCCTTCTCATATAGAAGGTAAACCGGCAGATTCCTTTGCACCGGGATATATAATTGAATTTAGAAATGCGGTAGAAAATTACATCAAAAAATCTATCAATAGTACCGTAATCGAAGGTGCGCCGTTTCTCGGAATGTCCCCCACGGGCGAATACCAAACAGTAGAAATACCTTTGGTAGATGCGGACAATAATGTAATTGCAATAATAGGCATAGGGCAGGCATTAGAAAAAGAGGATAATAAAAACAAAGAAGAAGAATTTATAAATCCGGGAAAAAATATTATCCAGGAACTTGCTCTGCCCCTGGCTTTTGTAAATAAAAACGGAATAATCAAGCAAACAAGTAAAGAATTTTGTAAATTATTTACCAGTCGATTTCCCGATTTAACAAATTTTTATTATACTAAAGTTGTTCCTATAAAATTATCCGAAAACATTCAGCATTTTTTGGAATTACCGGATAAGGCAATTAATTTTGAATTTAATTTTTATTTGCCAGGCAGTGAAGATAAAATTGAAAACAAAGTTGTATATTTAAGTAAAATCTTTTCCCTTAATAATAGTTTCGAGGGATTTTCTATTTTAATCGGTGATACTTTAATAGATGAAAACCTAGAACAATTAATATTAAAAAGAGGACGAATGTTTGAGATTCTGATTCAAAATAATCCTGAGCCTATATTTATTTATGATACAGAAAACTTAAATTTTATAGAGGCTAACGATGCTGCTCTTGCTCTGTACGGCTACAGAAAGGACGAATTCTTACAAATGGATTTAACCGACCTGTATACCCCGGAGGATATTCAAACTCTTCTGGATTCTTCCCATTCTACAGTGCGGGAAGGTAAATTTACGGGGCCTTATAAACATAAGAAGAAAGACGGTTCGTATGTTTTTGTGGAAATAAGTAAAATCAATTTTAAGTTTAAGGAGAAAGATGCTCACTTTAATATCATTAGAGATGTCTCCCAAAAACTTGATGTTGATAAGAAGAACCAGATGTTTAAATCCGTATTTGATAATACAGGCGATCTTTTATTTATAACCGATAGTACAGGCTTTATAAATTTTGTTAACATTCCGGTTATAAATATTCTGGGTTATTCCAAACAGGATTTGGAGAATACTTTATTTAATGCACTTGTAAAAAGCGAAGACAGGGGTACTGTAAACTCTTCGGTATTTCAATCTCATTTAAAGGAACCGATTACAATTTTAACCGAACTTAAAAAACAAAACGAAGAATATATCGAATGCGAACTTACCGCTACGCCGGTTTTGAATTACAAAAATGAAATTGAAACTTTCAGCATATTATGCAGAGTTAATCAACAGGAAAACCAGAATGGGAAAGAAAAAGTTAAGGAGGTAATTAAGGAAGTGATTGTAGAAAAGCCCGTTCAAGCAAGCAGTAGTTCCGCAGAACCGGTTGATCCTAATTTCCTTTCCGGCCTTTTTCATGAATTGCTGACTCCGATAAATGTTATTTTGGGTTTTGTCCAGGAACTAACGGAAGGAGTTGAAAACCCGACCGCAGAACAAAAAGAAGCTGCGGAAATTATAAATCAAAACCGGGACAGGCTGTTAAATATTATGAATTCCATAATGGAATATAATAGTATTCAAAAAAACGAAGCATTACTTACACCGCAGGATATAGCAATAACGGAAATTATAGATAAACTGCATAGTGAGTTTGATGAAATATCTATTACGGGAAATATGGAATTTGCATACGGTAAAATTTCTTCTTCGCTGCGCTTTGAATCGGATAAATCTAAGTTTCAAAGTCTTATGCAGCAGTTCATTAAAATTGTTACCAGGCTTAATAAAGAAAAGAAAATTTATTTTTCCGCATATCA
>JBJKSH010000177.1:0-2868 GCA_046704255.1 Ignavibacteriaceae bacterium
GTTCTTTAAAAAGCTTGATTGATTTTTATACATTTTATGCGCCTCCTTTAATTTATTAATGCAAGAAAAATATATTAACAATAATTATTATCGGAAGTTATAATTGTTAGTTAAGTTTTGATAAAAATTTTTTAATTTTAAATACTTTTAATTAAGAATTTTAAACTTCATATATAGAATATTTGTCAAAACTTTGTAAATTGTTTTAAATTTTCATTATAGGTAAAGGGGTTCTTATGCTCAAAAAAATCTCGGGTATTTTCTTTATATTATTTTTTAATAATTTAATCTTTGGACAGACAGGAAGTTACACCGTTACCATATCCGGTAAGGTATTTGACGCAGATACCGGAGTTCCGATTGAATATGCAAATGTAATTATTTTTTCATCCGGCGACAGCACTCAAGTTACCGGAACCGTAACCGATAAGAAAGGCACCTTTTTATTAAAAAATATTCGTCCCGGTAATTATTTCGTCTCGGTTCAATTTATAGGATACGGTAAAAAAATAATTAAAAATGTTTCCATAACTTCTTCTTCAAAATCCGTAGACTTAAGTAAGATTTATATTAAGGCCGCTGCAATAAATTTGGAAAATGTTACTGTCCGCGGGGATAGATCACCGGTAACATATCAAATAAATAAAAAGGTTCTGGATGTTAGTCAGCTTCCGGCAACAATTTCCGGAAATGCAGCCGATGTCCTGGAAAATGTTCCTTCTGTTTCGGTTGACATTGACGGCAACGTCAGTCTTCGCGGCAGTACCAGCTTTTCGGTATTAATAGACGGAAGGCCTTCCGTAATGGATGCCCAGGATGCATTACAACAAATTCCCGCTAGTGCAATTGAATCAATTGAAATTATTACTAACCCTTCTGCTAAATATGATCCGGAAGGTAATGCCGGCATTATTAATATTATTTTGAAGAAAGATAAAAACCTGGGGCTTAGCGGAATTGTTAATGCCAACGCCGGTGTAAACAGTAAATACGGAGGTGATTTTATTTTTGAAAACAGGACAAAGTTTATAAGTTATAATTTCGGACTGGACTACAACAGGAGGTTTCACCCCGGCAGCAGCAGGGCAGAGCAGAGGTTCCTTTTGGTAGATAATACTTCATTCTTAAATTCAAACGGAAACAGAGATAACGACAGGCTTTCACTCGGCCTGCGGGGCGGTGTTGAAATTAATTTAAGTACAAATGATTTTTTAAGTATAGGCGGAAGGTACGGAACAAGAAGCGGTAAGTCCAGCTCAATTAATAATTATATTCAATGGTCGCTTAACGATCCTCAAAATATCTTTTACACAAGCAGAGATAACGGCAATCGAAACGGAAGTTATTTTGCCATCCATACAAATTATATTAGAAAATTTTCTGTAAAAGGACATGAACTTTCCGGCGAATTTTATGTAAGTCACTCTAACTCCGATGAATCTTCAACTTCTTCAAACTATAATGATGTTCTTCAATATATAGGTAAAATGACTACGGAATCCGGGCCTTCTTCAAGGTTCCGCGGAAAAATAGATTACGTGCTGCCTTTAAGTGAAAAAAGAAAATTTGAAGCGGGCTCCCAGGGTGAGATGGAACTTTCCAATGAAAAAAACGGTTTGTATGAACTTAATACTCAAACTAATTCTTATGATTTTTTATCGCTGTTCAGTCATTCTATAAATTCAAATATAAGCGAGCTCTCTCTTTATTCAATCTATTCTGATGAGTGGGGTAACTTTGGGCTGCAAGGCGGACTTAGAACCGAGTATACTT
Source organism: Ignavibacteriaceae bacterium (assembly GCA_046704255.1). Classification (GTDB taxonomy): domain Bacteria; phylum Bacteroidota; class Ignavibacteria; order Ignavibacteriales; family Ignavibacteriaceae; genus FEN-1297. The sequence continues at coordinate 1,774 of JBJKSH010000177.1, forward strand.
ACAGAACAATTAAGCTTGAAGACAACAACAGCATGTTTTCAATAAACAGATGGGATTTCTTTCCGTCGATTCATACCTCTTATAAGTTTAGCGGCGGCACACAAATGATGGCAAGTTATACTAGAAGAATAGACAGGCCGCACGGGTGGGACCTCGAGCCGTTTCAAACATGGATGGATGCTAACAATGTAAGGCAGGGTAACCCTAATCTTCAGCCGGAATTTTTTGATTCTTATGAATTCGGTTTCCAAACATTCTTCGGTATCTTTAATCTTTCCAATGATTTTTATTATAGAGTTAGTCATAATAAAATTGAACATGTTCGCTCGGCTTATGCAGAAAATATTACTTTAAATACACTTGAAAATGTTGGACAGGATTATTCCTTGGGAACCGAGTTTATGCTTACGTTTAATCCGGTTAAACCGTGGAATATAAATCTTATGGGAAATCTTTATGATTATAAAGTTAACGGCATACTTTTTAATGAGCCGTTTGAGAGGAAAAGTTTTAACTGGTCTGCAAGAATTAACAACGGAATTAAGATAGGCTCGCTGCCGTTGTTCCAGATAAATTTAAGGTACCGCAGTCCCTCAGTTTCTTCCCAGGGAAGATCCGAAGGTTCTTTTAGAACCGACCTTGCAGTTAAGCATGATATTATTGAGAAAAGACTATCCGTAACTCTTCAGGTTAGAGACATATTTAAAACCGATAAGCATGAATCTACTTCCGCAGGAGTTGATTTTTATACTTACAGGTACTTTACTCATGAATCTCCGACGCTTATGCTTAACGTACGTTTCAATTTTAATAATTATAAAGAAAAGAAAGGAGAAAGTGATAACGGCGGACAACCGGATAACGGGTACGGAGGCGAAGATATTTAATTACTCAAGTTGACCGCCTAATTAAGCAGCCAACAACATTTGTTTAATTTCTTTTATTACTATGTTCTTTGATTTATTGAAATTTCGCTCAAGGCAATATTCGATTGAATCGATCATAGCTATCTGTCTTAGACGGTCCTTCATTGATAATACTGAAAACTGAGCAAGATTCTTATCTGTTAATTTTTTACCTTGTGCACGTTTTTCT
>JBJKSH010000178.1:0-97675 GCA_046704255.1 Ignavibacteriaceae bacterium
ATACATTTATGCATTGATAGGAAATAATATAAAGATAGCAAAGAAGATGATGCTTTTAAAATAGTAATTAACTCTCACCGCAGACCTCTATACAAGTGTGAGAGATGAGACGAAAGCAATGAGGCGACAAATGTAGTAAAAGTAGTAAATGAATATTATCTATATAATCTATGATTTGTAAAAGTTGTTCAATTATTGCAAAATTAAAATAAACATTAATTATTGGAGGTTAATATGAAGACAAAATTGTCACTAAGTTTTATTGTATTGTTTTTGTTTTTTTGTATATCGTTAAATGCACAAAACGTGCATCAGGTTGCTGCTGGCCAAGGTGTTATTTCAGCGGCATATGCAAACGCAAATGCAGGAGACATAATAGAATTAACTACTTCCGGAGGGCAGTACATTGAAGTAAATCCTATAACAATAACAAAAGATATTACAATAAGAGCGGCATCCGGTTTGGCAGAAAAGCCTGTTATTTACTCTACGGCTACTAATACTTTTAATATTACTACGGGGGGGTTGACGGTAGATGGTATAATACTTAATGGTACCTTTCACGGTAACGTAATTGGGGGTTATCCATTTGCTATTAATGCGTTACAACCCGACAGCATAACCAGTTCCGACTTTAGTTTGAAATTAGACAATTGCGAAATTCGCAATTTTACGGCTAGTAACGGGAAAGGTATTTTTTCAACTGATGCCACATTAAGCCCCATGGATTCTATAATAGTTACCAATTGTGTTTTTGATAGCTTAACCGGTTATGCAATTTATTTAAAAACTACCAAAGGTGCAGTCTATCCCGGTGGTTTTAAATATTTTAAAATTGAAAATTGCTTAATAACTCATGTAATCGGAGATGACGGGATGGCAATGTATGTTCAACCTGCATCTAACGACAGCTCCTACACTCCCGCGGTAATTATAAATCATGTTACGGTTGTAGACATGAAAGGAAGAGGTATTTATTCAAATAAAGTAGCGGGGGCTATTTGTGAAAATTCTATTGTTGCAAATGTTGCTGATACTAGTAAGTATGCCTTTTATATTTCTCCTAATAATTCTCCTTATGGGGCGATAACTACTGTTACACATTGTCTTTATTACAATGCAAATTATGGTGCTACTGCAGATACTGTTATTGATCTTATTAATGCGGATCCGATGTTTGCAGATACTGCAAACGGTGATTATTCTTTAAAGGCTGGCTCGCCGGGCAAGAATGCCGGTACAGATGGCCTTGATTTAGGTTATATTCCGGGTGGTATTACAACCGGTGTAAGAACCGTAGCAGGACAAACACCTTCAACATTTAACCTTGGACAAAACTATCCCAACCCGTTTAATCCGTCTACATCCATACAATTCAATGTACCGAAATCCGGTATATATACAATTAAGGTTTATAATTTACTTGGGCAGATGGTAGCAAAAATATTTGATCAAAACATAGCCTCCGGTAGCTATAGAATTAATTTTAATGCATCAAGCCTTTCTTCCGGGGTTTATTTATATGTTCTTAAAGGCAACAATGTTTATATGGCTAAAAAAATGATCTTATTAAAATAATTTATTTCAAAATTTTCTTTGCATGAATAGTAGAAAGCAAATATAAATTTATACTATTGTAAAATTAAATTAAATAGGAGGAAATAATGAAATTGCAAAAAAACATTTTATTTATTTTGATGTTCATTTTAATATCGGCAACAAGTGCAGCTTTTGCTCAGGATACGGTTTATGTTGCAGCAGGTCCGGATTCAATTCTAGCTGCATTTCAAAAGGTAAATCCCGGCGGAACTATTATATTAACAACATCCGGAGGCGTGTATAGTACATCCTCTTTTATTGGCATCGGTTTTACCGGAACGAACGATAGAAATATAGAAGTAACCATAAAAGCTAAAGATGGCCTTGCAGAAAAACCGGTATGGACAAGTAGTTCAAATGTTGTGGATATCAGAGGTAACTGCACCATTCAGGGAATAAAATTTGATTATACTGCAAATCCTACTCACTATCCTTTATACTTGAAAGAATCCGGAGATACGGGGACAGTTAAAATAGAGGACTGCGATTTAATAGGTGCAAGCAATGGCCTCGTTGGTTCCGGATCGGCAGGAGACTCGCTGATATTTAAGAACTGTACCTTTTCAAAAATAAGCGCTTACGGTGTTAAGCTTCAAAAAGGAAAGGGTACGTTAGGAGCAGTAAATTATTTAGGATTAGAAGATTGTACTTTTGACAGTGTTTATCAAGCAGTTTTAGTACAGGATAATGATGGAAACATTTCAACACCGGGTCCGGCTATCGTAATGAATCATTTGACAAATTACGGAAGCATGGGTTCACCTGCATTTAATATTACCGGTATAGATGGAGTAATATTAAAGAACTCGATAATCTCCAATGCTGATTCATTAGTAATGGATTTATATGGGACGAACTCGAAGGTAAACAATGTATTGTATTATAGTTCCAAAGGAAGTTTTGGTTATCAGGACGGCGCAACATTCTTGCAGTTGTCTAATGTACTTGCTAACCAGAATCCCATGTTTAAAGATCCTGCCAACGGAGATTTCACACTACAAACCGGTTCGCCGGCAATAGGTGCAGCAGATGACGGCACGAGTCTTGGCGATCTACGATGGGTTCCGCCGGCACCTAAGTTAATAGAAGTTACTGCCGGAACCGATCAAATATTGGCTGCATTCCAGGCAATAGCTCCCGGCGGAACAATTGAATTAGCTACTTCCGGCGGAGTATACCAGGAATCTGACTTTATTGGTATAGGTTATGTAAACGGAGCAAATACCAGAGACATACCTGTTACAATAAAAGCAAAGGACGGTTTAGCTAAGAAGCCTATTTGGTTTACAAATACCCAGAATGTTCTTGACATTAGGCGAAGCTGCTTAATTAAGGGAATAGATTTTGATTACACCAGTAATCCTACACACTATCCTTTATATGTTAAAGAAAATGGAGATACAGGTACGGTAAAAATAGAGGACTGTGATATTATTAATGCAAGTAACGGTCTAGTAGGTTCCGGATCAGCAGGAGATTCGTTAATATTTGAAAACTGCACATTTAAAAACATTAGTGCCTATGGTGCTAAACTTCAAAAAGGAAAAGGTACCTTAGGAGCATTTAACTACGTAGGATTAGAAAATTGTACGTTTGACAGTGTTTATCAGGCAGTTTTAGTACAAGATAATGATGGCAATATTTCGACACCTGGTCCGAAGATAGTACTGAATCATTTGACGAATTATGGAAGCATGGGTTCACCTGCATTTAATATTACCGGTATAGACGGGGTAACTTTAAAGAACTCTATAGTTACGAATGCGGATTCGCTGGTACTGGATTTGTATGGGACGAATACAAAGGTAAGCAATATTATGTATTATCAATCCAAGGGTAGTTTCGGATACCAGGACAACGCAACCCAAAGTCAATTATCAAGTATCTTTGCAGATGAAGATCCATTATTTCAAAATCCGGCAAGTGGAGATTTTACACTGCAAACAGGTTCACCGGCTATTGGTGCTGCAGATGACGGCAGTAATTTAGGAGATCTCAGTTGGAGTTCCCCGGTTGTACCGGTTGAACTTACTTCATTTACTGCAGCAGCAGACAATAATAATGTCAATTTGAATTGGTCAACTGCTACGGAAACAAATAACAGCGGATTTGAAGTTGAACGGGCTTCGTCACGGCTAGACGGGACAATGCCCCGTCAAGACACCTGGGTAAAGATTGGATTTATAAAAGGAAGCGGTTCTTCTACCGAATCTCAAAGTTATTCATTTGTAGATAAGAATCTGACGCCCGGTAATTACACTTACAGGTTAAAGCAAATCGATTTCAACGGTACGTTCTCATATTCAAAAGAAGTGGAAGTTGAGTTAAACACTCCAAAAACTTTTGCATTAGATCAGAATTATCCGAATCCTTTTAATCCGTCTACTACAATTCAATTTAGTATACCAAAGTCCGGTGTGTATAAAATTAAAGTATACGATATTCTCGGTAAGGAAGTAGAAACATTATTTAACGGTAACATTGCACCCGGCATATATAAGATAAATTTTAATGCCGATAAGTTATCTTCGGGATTATACATTTATACGTTAACCGGGAATAATGTTAATATTGTTAGAAAAATGATGCTCTTAAAATAAAAGTCCGTTCTTCACCCCCTTCCCGTATAATTAAAATGCCGAAGGGAAGAGGCTGTTTGAAGGAAGTAATTGTAGAAAGGGCAAAAGCCCTTTCTACAAAATATTGTTCATGAAGATAATCAAGCAATGCCTAAAGGTAGTTAAAGCAGAAGGCATTAAGACAAAAGTATATTTGTAAATGGATAAGTAATGAAAATGTGTCTTATGGTAGCAGTATTGTTTGCGGTAAATATGTACTGCATTTGTCAGGCACAAGTTTTAGTAGAAAATCACAAGGCTATGGCAATTATAGTTGTACCGTCGGGAACAATTATTTCCCAGGAACTGCTCCTTTCAAGAAAGGGAAGCAATTCTGTGTCTGCAGGAGCAGAAGAATTACAAAAATATATAGCTATAGCCACTGGAGCGAAACTTAGCATTGTTAATGAAGATAAATTGATAAAAGCCGAAGATTCAAAAGCCAAAATCTTCGTTGGCCCATGTACAAATACAAAACAGGTAATTGATATTAGAAAGATTCAGCCGGAAGGCTTTATAATTAAGAACAATGGGCAGAATGTGTATATTGCCGGTCGTGATAAATCTGATGCGGGCATTAGTGTTTACGGTACTTACTACGGCTGTGATGAATTTCTTGAAAAATATTTAGGTATACGCTGGCTTATGCCGGGAAGGCTTGGTGAGGTTGTTCCAAAGTCTGCATCTCTGAAAATCGGCAGCGTTGATATAAAGCAGGAACCGCTTTTATGGCAAAGACATATTCGCAATGTTGAGATCTACGGCCATAGAAAACGCATTTCTCGGATTCTTAAAGTTTGGGGAGTATCCTTACGAGGATATGATAAATTTTTTTCTAGAAAGGAAACTGAGCCATGGTTCATGCATCAGCGGATTGGTGCGCGTGTTAGGCTCAAATACGGGCATGCTTTTAAGGGCTGGTGGGATAAGTACCATAAAAAATATCCCGATATCTTTGCGATGCAGCCTGATGGTACACGAAACGACGGAAATTATCGAGAGAAATTCTGCGTTTCAAATCCGCAGTATTGGCAGTTAGTAGCACAGGAGAAAATTAAAGAGTTAAAGGCTGACCCACTCCTTACTGCAGCCTCTATTTCTCCAAATGACGGCGGAGGCCCTTTGCCCTGCTGTTGTAAGGTATGTAAATCGTGGGATTCACCTAATGCTCATGGAAGTCTTACAGACAGGTATTTCCGATCCTTCAATGAGATAGCGAAGCTTGTAGCAAAAAAAATGCCCGGTAGATACCTGGGCTGTTATGCTTATTCAAATTACAGGGTACCTCCTGTAAAATTGCACCATCTGGAAAAGAATCTAATTGTCGGGTTTGTTGGATTTAATACTTACCTTAATAACAAGATCCGTCTGCAAGATCGCAAGTATTGGCTTGAGTGGTCAAAACTTGCCAAACAACTTTTTATAAGACCGAATCTTTTCTGGTATAACATGGGAATGCCGGTAAATTATACACACAAAATTGCTCAGGATATCAGGTTCATGGCAGACCATGGAATGCGGGCAGCAGATTTTGACGGTCTTATAGGCAATTGGGGCAGTGAAGGTCTGGATTATTATGTGGTCGCAAAGTTGTTATGGAATCCATATGCGGATGTAAATGCTATTGTGGCTGATTATTGTAATGCTGCCTATGGTAAAGGTGCGTCCTTTATGGAGGATTATTATAAAAAACTTGAAGCCCTAACAAATCAAATTGCCAGTGCAGGGTATTATATGAAAAAAATGGATGGCGTACGAGTCAACGTCAATATTGAAAGGTATATGGGCACATACTCAGATGGTGTATTAAAGGATTTAAAAAATCTAATAACTGAAGCAGAACATGCTATCGGAAATTCTGATTCTTCCGAAGTTGCAAGAATAAAGCTAATAGCAGTTGATTTAGATTATGTTCCGCATGTTAGAGACCTGGTTTTTGCCGCTGCTGCAGTACGAAATCATAAAATGACTCTAAACAAATACAAAGTGATATTCGAACGAGAAAATAAATATTTTGCTTCGATGGCATTAAACTGGTCGGTGTCTATGGCACACGATTATTCATATATTAAACAGGCATTGAGCCTGAAACAAAATAATTAATGTAAATAAAAATTAGAAAAATTATTTAGGCTTAAAAGAAATTACAATGTTATTAAATAAATATTTTAACACGGCTTTTATTTTTACTATACTCTTTTTCCTGCTGGCAAACTGCATTTTTTCTCAAAGCAATGAAAAGCCTTTTGTGTTTCCGATACCCTTATATATGGAAGAAACCGGCGGTAATTTTAATATTGATAGCTCTACCGTTGTAATTTTAACACAAAATGAAACTAAGGCCGAAAAACAATTAAACTATTTGCTTAATGATTTACTGGTAAATAAATATCAATTCCCCTTAAAAAATATAACTGAATCAAAATCTTTACCCGCCGGGAAATATTTTTTGCTCGGAACTATTGATAATCCTCTGGTCAATCAATATTGCAAACAAAATAAGTTAACGTCTTCTTTAAAGGAATTAGGTAAAGAAGGGTATGTCTTATCAATTACCGGAAAGTCAATAGTTGTAGCAGCTAACACCAAATACGGTGCATTATATGGATTTGAAACTCTAAGACAATTAATAAGAAAAGAAGCTGGAAGAATTTACTTACCTCAATTATTAATAAAAGATAAACCACAATATTCTTTTAGAGGTATTAAGCTTTACTTACCCGGCAGAGAAAACATACAGTTTTTTAAGAGGTTTGTAAAAAACTTTGTTGCACTTTATAAGTTTAATAAGATAATTCTGGAATTAAATGCAAACATGCAATTGGACCGGCACCCGGAGTTAAACATTGCTGCAGTTAGATTTGCCAAAATGCTAAATTACAGCCGCAGGAACCGGCCTGCCGGCCCGCATGATGAATACCTGGATTCCTCCCATCAGGATGTTGCCGATGGAGAAGTTCTAAGCCAGGTAGAAGTTGCAGACTTGGTTAAGTATATCCGTTCCTTTAATATTGAAGTAATACCGGAGTTGCCGTCGTTAACTCACTCATATTATTTATTAGGCGGCCACAAGAATTTAGCCTTAGATCCTCAACTTAAATATCCCGATTCTTATAATCCTTTAAATCCGGAGATATACAAAATATATTTTGATGTTCTTGATGAATATATAAAAGTCATTCATCCGAAATTAATTCATGTAGGGCATGATGAATGGCGAGATGATATTAGTACATGTGAACAATGCAAAGGTAAAGACTGGGGATTGATGTATGCAAATGATTTGATTAAAATTCACAATTATCTGGCGAAGAAAGGGATTAAAATTGCTATCTGGGGTGATCATTTGATGGAGTCTGTGCGGGGTAAAGGTTTTAGAACCTGGAAAACACATACCGGTTATGTTTACCATATTCCGGGTGCACTAACTCCAGAACAAGTAAAAAAATTAATTCCCAAAGACATACTTATATTTAATTGGTTTTGGTATGACATAAATAATGACAAGCAAATTTCTAAGTTCGGATTTAAACAGGTTTATGGAAATTTAAGACCTGACATTGCTGACTGGAGTCAAAGGAAGACTATTCCAGGTGTACTTGGCGGGGCGCCTTCTTCCTGGGCAGCAACTACGGAGATGAATATTGGTAAAGACTTACTTTATGATTTCCTCGGTTGTTCTAATTTGCTGTGGTCAAAGCATCAAATATCTCTTGATTCGCTGGCATTCCTTACCCAATTTTTAATGCCTAATATCAGATTAAATTTAAGCGGGAAAAATTTGCCGAGTGATGACGGATTAAAAGTAAAACCGGTAAACATAAATTCAAATTTCAATTCATCTCTTTCTCACGGAACGGACAGCATAAACACAGGTGATATTATAACAGGTAAAATTAAATCCGGTAATTTTATTTTTAATTTACCTGCTGCGGTAAACGGGAAGCGTGCGGTTGTTGTAGAAACACAAAAAGGTAATTTGGTTAATAATGAAGTAAAAGATATTCCTATAAATGAGGATGTAAGCAGTATCATCTTTCTCCAGGCATGCACAAAGCCGGCGGCAAATAGAAAAGCTTATACATCAATTTATAATTTTAATGAATCCGCGCAGCTTTTGGGCTGGTATCAAGTAGTATACGAAGATGGATTTACGGAAACAATTCCTATCAGATACGGCATAAATATTTTGGATTGGCAGTGGCGGCAAAGAATTCTTAGCGGTAAAGAAAGCAAAATAAAATATAACCAGGATAAATATGCATACGAAGCCGATGCGGTTTCATGTTCCAACAATCCTAAGAATCCGATTACTTTTTTTGCTTTTGAATGGAAGAATAACCGGTTTGGCAAAAAAATAAAAGAGATAAATCTTAAAGCTGTTGATTATAAAAAGAATAACGAAAATTCAATTGTACTATTAGCTGTTAGTGTTACCGGTAAATTAAGCGGTATTAAAAAAGCCATTGGTAAGGAAAGTGAATAAGTAATTTATGAATCAGGTTAGCTATACGGTAATTAAAAAATTTAAAGACCCTGTTGATTTTTCGGGAAGAGAAACATGGTCTAATATTGCTCCTTTATATATTGATAACTATATGTGGATGGACAACGGATATACCCCTTTTGTAGCAGTAAAATTATTTCATACCGAAAAAAATATTTATTTGTTTTATCACGTACTAGAAGATAAAATAACAATCAAGCATACAAAATTCGGCTCCGATGTTTATAAAGACAGTGCCGTAGAGTTTTTTATAAATCCGTTCCCGGAAAGTTCGCTAGAATATTTTAACATAGAAATAAATGCATTAGGCATTCCTCTGGTTGGCGTAGGTTTAAACGGGGACGACACACGGAGATATTATTTTAAGGAAAATGAAATGAAGGAATTGGAAATTAAACCTTCATTAAAACAACCGGTAACGGGATATCACGGAAAAGACTTTTGGGATCTTTTTGTAAAAATTCCCAAAAGAATTTTTGAAAACTATTATTCGATAGAATTTTCTGATAAACAATGTATAGCAAATTTTTATAAATGCGGCGATGAAACAGAATTTGAACATTACGGTGCATGGAGCAGAATTGAAAATCCCACGCCTGATTTCAGTCTTACTAAATATTTTGGAAAATTAATTTTTGAAGAGGCAAGGATAAATAATTGAAAAAACGCACGGGAATATTGGCAGCGGGCAACTGGATTGTAGACCATATAAAGGTAGTTGATGTTTATCCCAACGAACAGTCGCTTGCCAATATTAAATATGAATATAAAAACAACGGCGGGGCACCGTTTAATGTGCTGAAAAATCTTTCAAGGCTGGGTGCAAAGTTCCCTCTAAAAGGTGCAGGGTTGATTGGCGAAGATAATTACGGGCAATGGATAAAAGACGAGTGTATAAAAAATAATATTGATATTTCCTGTCTTCAAAGTATTGCTAACATCAGAACTTCTTACACGGATGTAATTTCAGTTGAATCCACGGGGCGCAGAACTTTCTTTCACCAGAGAGGTGCTAATTACTTTTTGGATGTAAGGCATATTGATGTTGAAAATTCAAATGAAAAGATATTTCACCTTGGGTATTTGCTTTTGCTGGATAAACTGGATAAACCGGACAGCCGTGGTAATACCGGTGCAGCTAAAGTTCTTAAATCTGCCAGGGAATCAGGGTTGATTACTTCCGTTGATATTGTAAGTGAAGACAGCAATCGTTTTAAAGAAACTATTTTTCCCTCACTGCCGTTTATAGATTTCCTTTTTCTAAATGAATTCGAAGCGGAAAGATCAACCGGGATTAATTTATCCGGAAGTATTCCGGGCTTGAATTCGCTTAAATCCGCTGCAAGGATTTTGTTGGAGAACGGTGTTAACAAGTGGGTTTTAATTCACTTTAGTAATGGGGTTTTTGCTGCCGGCAAAGACGGGCAGCAAATTATTCAAGGTGCGGTTAAAATACCTGATAAAATGATTGCCGGTTCTGTTGGCGCAGGTGATGCTTTTGCCGCCGGTGTACTTTACGGAATTCATCAGGACTGGGAAATGAAGGAAGCGGTTAGGCTTGGAGTTTGTACAGCAGCGTCTTCTCTTCAGGATGTTAGCTGCTCGGACGGAATTAAAAATGTTAAAGACTGTTTGGAACTTGGAAATACTTATTCTTTTTATGAATTATTTAAAAATGAAGATAAAATTATAGTTGGAGGATAAATGTCCAAAATGAAGTATGCAATAATAGGATTTGGCGGAATAGCTGAGAACAGAATTGCTAAGGAAGGATTTGCATTGGATTCATCCAGATTTGAGCCCATACCGAGTGTAGAACTAATTGGTGCTGCGGATATTTCCGAAAAAAGAAGAGAGGCTGCCGAAAAGCTTGGACTTCGGTGGTATAATTCTGTTGAAGAAATATGTGATGATCAGTTAATAAGCGGTGTTTTTGTTGCGACGAATAATCTTTCTCATTATCCGCTGGTTAAAAAATTAATTAAAGCAAAAAAACATATTATAGTAGAAAAACCGCTGGCAACAACTCTTAAAGATGCCGAAGAATTAATTGAGCTTGCGGAAAAAAACAACGTAAGTCTGGCAGTAGATCATATGATGGTTTATAATGCTTATAATATTAAGGCTTCTCAAATTATTCAGCAGGGCGAATTGGGAGAAATTAACGATATAATTCTGCACATGGAATTTCCGTTCGGCTTTACTAAGGAAGAAGCTGCGACTTGGAGATGTTCTAACCCGGAGGAAATAGGGGGGCCGATTGGCGATGTTGCCGGTCATTGTTTTTACATGGCAGAATTTTTATTGAACGAAAAAATTGAAACTGTAAATGCCGTATTTACTCCAAAGTTGAATGGAATTGCAGCAGAGGAAGGTGCATTTATCAGATTTAAAACAGACAAAGGGAAAACAGGTAGTGTAAGAGTTTCTTTTAGCGATTTGCGCGGTTCGATGCAGAGTATTTTTCTTAACCTGGGATACGAGATTTACGGAAGCAAAAAAACATTAAGAGCTTTCGGAACATTATTCCAATTATCGGGATACCTTGATGAACCAATACAACAGCGGCTGGAAATAGATGACTTTACCTCCGTTGATAAAATTAAAATAAGAAAAATTCAAAATATTTATAGAACCGTAATTGAAAATCATGCGGCATCAATTAAAAACGGTTCCAGGCAAAAGGGCATAGATGCTTTACACAATCTTGAGTTGATTCTGAAATCTTATGAATCGGCAAAAAATTAATTATTCAAAACTTAAATTAGGAGAAGCGAAAAATGAGTAAAGACGAAAATAAAAAACACATTAGCGGCGGCGAAACCGAAGGCGGAATAACAAGCTCTTATGCTACCAACGACGGAGTTAAGTTGAAAGTTCCTTATAATTTTATGGGCTCGATATACGATGAAGCGGAAGAAAAAGCAGTAATTGAAGCTATGCACCAGGATACTCTAACAATGGGTCCGAAAGTTGCACAATTTCAAACTGAATTTGCTAAAATGTGCGGGGTAAAACATGCTAAAGCTGTTACAAGTTGTACTACCGGTATGCATGTTGCAACCCAAACTTTTGATATTAAAGAAGGTGATGAAGTTATTGTAACCCCGATTACCTTTATTGCTACGTCTCTAGTAGTTCTTAAGGAAAAAGGGCGCCCTGTTTATGCAGACATTAACCCGCGTACTTTTAATATAGACCCGGAATCCGTTGCAAAAAAAGTAACTAATAAAACAAAAGCAATTTATGTTGTTCATTACGGCGGACAGGTAGTAGATATGGATCCGATTATGGAAATTGCTAAGAAGCATAATCTACTGGTTATGGAAGACTGTGCACATGCACACGGTGCGGAATATAAAGGTAGAAAATCCGGCAGTCTGGGAGATATCGGAGTGTTCTCTTTCCATTCGCTTAAAAATATGACGACCTGCGGCGAAGGCGGTATGTTAACTACTAACAACGATGAATTTGCCGGTGCGATTGACAGCCTTAGATGTATGAATATGAAAGATTGGGATGTAAACCAAAAACAATGGCAGTTTGGAGAGGCTGTTATAAATAAACAAAGTATTCTAGACTACTGGCTTCCATCGCATTTTGATGTTGAGCCCTGGAAAGGTCACTTTGGAAATAATTACAGGATGAATGAAATTCAGGCTGCCGTTGGTATCACGCAGCTTGCCAAGCTTGAAATGCTTACAAATAAAAGACGGGAAATAGGCCATAGGATTACCGAAGGCATTAGCGGAATAAAAGGAGTAACTCCGGTATTTGAAGAAAAATGGGCAAAGCACGTGTTTCATCTTTATACTGTTTGTATTGAAGAAGAAGAACTCGGTGCAAGCCGTGATGAATTTTTAAGAGTACTTTATAAAGAAGAAGGAATACAAGGTATTCTTCATTACCAGCCTACATTCCATTTGTCGATTTTAAAGAAAATGGGATACGATCCGTATCAGTGTCCAAATGCAACACAGTTCTTTTACAAAAGAGAATTCAATTTACCGATTCATCCGCGATTAACAGATGAAGAAGTTGAGATGATAATTCAAGGTGTTAGAAATGCAGCAGCAAAAGTATCAAAGAAATCCAAGGTACTCCTTTAATTAGTTAAGTGATGGTGAACTGCTTCTGTTGAATATATTGTTACTACCGCTTTTAACGGAAGCTAGTTCATTTTTTTAATGTTTACTTTAACCTTGCGGAAAGGTTAATGATAAATTTGTTTCTAAAAGTAATTCACTTTTATAAAAATTAAACATTAATTGATTATAGTTGTCTAAATGAAAATTAAAAAAGATATAATTTTTCTAGTTTCTTTATTAATTAATTTCTCGTTTACCGTATATTCGCAGGTGAATATAAATAGTTTGGGTGCCGTAGGCGACGGTAAAACATTAGAAACATCTTATATTCAAAAGGCAATAGATAAAGTTAGCGAAGATGGGGGCGGTACGGTTGTTATTCCTTCCGGTACTTATCTTACCGGAACACTTATCTTAAAAGATAATGTAAATTTGCATTTAGAATCAGGGGCTGTATTATTAGGGAGTCCTAACATAATAGATTACAAAGAGATTTCTCAAAAGTTTGAATCTCGTACAAACCGGCTTTATGCAAAATATTTTTTGATATTTGCAGAAGGTGCAAAAAATATTTCCATTACCGGAAACGGAATTATTAACGGTAACGGGCTTACCAATTTTCAGGAAGTCCGGCCCCAAAATTTAAGGCCTGTACTTATCCGGCTGGTTAGTTGTAACAACGTAACTTTCCGCGACGTTCATCTTTTGGAATCTGCAAATTGGACTTTGCATTTGCTGGCATGTAAAAATGTAAATATAGATAATATTGAAATTACAACTAAGGCAAAAGGTAATAGAGACGGGCTCGACATCGACTGCTGTAAAAACGTAACGGTTTCAAATTCAAGGCTTTCAACTACGGACGACGCAATTGTAATGAAGGCATCCGCCGATGTTTTATGCCGGGATATTGCAATTACAAATTGCATTCTTAGTTCGGAAGGATCCGCCATTAAGACCGGTACGGAATCCAACGGCGGGTTTAAAAATATTACGGTGAGTAACTGCATTATAAAAAATATTCCGATGCATTCTGGCATAGAATTAATGACTGTTGACGGCGGTATGCTGCAGAATGTTATGATTGATAACATTACGATGGAAAATGTTTCTACCCCGTTTTATATAAGGATAGGAATCCGGCTGCGCCCTTATAAACTTGGACAGTATGTTAAGAAAATTGAAAATGTAAAAGATATTCATTTAAATAATATTTCTGTAGAGAACGCAAAACTGCCTTCTAGCATTATGGGGCTGCATGATAGAAAAATTCAAGATGTGTCTATTACAAATTATACGGTCAGGTACTCATATACACAAAAATCTATTCCATATAATAAAGTGCCGTTCGAAGAATTTTCTTACCCGATGGCAATACAATTTAAAGACCTTCCCGCTTATGGACTTTATTGCAGAAATGTTAAAGGTTTATTTCTGCAGAATATAAATATGTATTCTTTGAAAAATGAAAAACGTTCCGCTCTTACCTTCGACAGGATAAACAATTTAAATCTTTTTTCTGTCCGGGCCGATGTTGATAACAAAAATACTTCGATGGTTTATCTTAGAAATTCAGAAAATATTACTACAGGTTACTGCGAATCACACGGCATCGATAAGTCACTTTTCGTAATGGAGAAAAATTGCAGCGGTATTCATTTTTCAAATAACACTTTACAAAAAGATCAAAAAGAAATTACATATGTGAAAGCTTTACCCAACGGTAAAATTTTTGATGACTTTAACACAGATTATAAATATTCGGTTAAAGACGGAAAGACAATAAAAGGATTATATGCTCAATCACTCGGTTTGAATCCTGTTAAAGTTGAATTTGAACTTCCGGATAAAGGAACACCCCAGGTTTGCCTGCTAATATCGAATGAATCCGGCAGGCCTGAAAAAGTAAAAATCAAATACGAAGGCATTGTTCAGGAATTTTTAGTTGACTGGAAAGAATGGGGCTGGGCGCCGGTTACATTAAATAAAGTAATTAAAAATCCCCGTAAAGTTTTCTTTGAAATTTACACGGATAAAAACGACTCCGGTTTGAATTTATCAAAAGTATATCTAAGATTTCTGAATTTAGGTTATACGGACTAAAAACTTTAAATAAATATTTTATGTTAAATAAAAACAATACTCAAATTGCAAAAAGGAGAATTTTAGCTTATGAAGTTTAATCCGGCCGACTGGGCAATATTGGTATCTTATTTTATAGGCACACTATATTTAGGACTTCGAGGAAGTAAACGAATTAAGAACGTTACGGATTTTTTGGTAGCAGGCCGGGAAATTGACGTTTATGTTGGTGCCGCAACTCTTTTGGCTACGGAAACAGCGGTAGTAACAATTATGAATTTTGGGGAAGTCGGATTTAAATGGGGGTTTGCAGCTTTTATTTTAGCTGTTATTACCGGGGGTGCAATGATATGGATTGGTAAAAGCGGGTTTATTATAGAAAAGCTTCGCGATATGGAACTAGTTACAATTCCCGAATACTTCCAGCGCCGGTATGACCGCGGAACAAGAATACTTTGCGGTTCATTGTTGGGAGTTGGTGCCGCATTAAATATGGGAATATTTCTTAAGTACGATGCTATATTTCTTTCCATTATGATCGGCGTACCTTCATTTTACCTTGCAATACTTATGGCAATACTTCTTGTTGTTGTATTAATATATGTGTTTCTCGGCGGAATGGTTTCAATTGTACTAACGGATTATACTCAATTTGTATTTTTAACTATAGGATTTATTATAGTAACAATATTAATTGCACTTCATTCGAATCCTTCCAATATAATTTCTACTACAATGAAAACTATTCCCGGAGGCGGGCTGGATCCGTTTTCTTCGCCGCATTTGGGTTGGACATTCATCATCTGGCAGGTTGTTTTTACTGTTGCTGTCTGGACTACATGGCAGACAACGGTTATGCGTGCCTTTTCGGCGGAAAGCACGGAAGTAGGAAAGAAAACATTTATTTGGACCGGGATTATGATGGTAGGTATGTACGTGATAACAATTTTATGGGGAATAATTGCACATGTAGAATTACCGGCAGGCACCGTTCCTGTGGAAGGTATTCCACTTCTTATTTCCAAAATAGTACCTGGTGGTTTTAGAGGCCTTTTAACTTCGGCAATGATAGCCGC
Source organism: Ignavibacteriaceae bacterium (assembly GCA_046704255.1). Classification (GTDB taxonomy): domain Bacteria; phylum Bacteroidota; class Ignavibacteria; order Ignavibacteriales; family Ignavibacteriaceae; genus FEN-1297. Next base: position 15,971 of record JBJKSH010000178.1, read on the forward strand.
CAGTATGTCGACTTACAGTGCATATCTACTTGGCTGGTCTGCAATATTTGCGGAAGATATAATTATTCCGCTTCGTAAAAAACCGATTTCACAAAAAGGCAGGTTATACTTAAACAAGACTATTGTCATTTTTATGGGAATTTTTCTTTTTGTTTATGGGCTGCTTTACAAGCCGTCCTCTACAATATACGTATATACATCAATGACTGCCAACTTATACCTTGCCGGTACATTTACCGGAATTATTGCCGGCTTGTACTGGAAAAAGGCCAGCACGCTCGGGGCGTATCTCTCATTAATTCTTGGAGTAATACCTATTCTGGCCTTTTTCTTTTTCAAACTTGATGCGGGAATTGCAGGGGCGGGTAGCTTTGTCTTGTCTATTCTCGGTATGTATGTAGGATCTAATATTACTGCTTATAAATTAGTGGAGAATGAAATATGAATCTCTGGTTAATATTTTGGATTGCATTAACGATTTTATCATTTATATCGTTTGCCGGATTGGCAGTTATAGTAGCAATCCGCGGTTTTAAATATGTTAAAGAAATTTTATTCGGATCAAATAAATAGGAAATATGAAAAAAATTCTTGCAATTGGTGCACATCCCGATGATATTGAATTGTTATGTGCGGGAACATTAGCTTTGTTAAAACAGAAAGGCTGGGAAATTGTATTTGCTACAATGACGCCCGGCGACTGCGGCTCGGCTGAATTAAGCAGGGAAGAAATTAGTAAAATTAGAAAAGCCGAAGCCGCTTCATCTGCCAAACTACTTGACAGTAATTATTACTGCATGGAGTGCAGGGATATTTTTATCCTTTATAGTGAAGAATCATTACTTAAAGTTATTAAACTAATTCGGGAAACAGAACCGGAAGTTGTAATTACCATGAGTCCCCAGGATTATATGATTGACCATGAAATTACAAGTGATATTGTTCGTACGGCTTGTTTTTCCGCAGGGATTAAAAACATAGAAACAGGAAAAACAAATCCGTTTAATAAAATTCCCTATCTATATTATATGGATCCGATGGAAGGGAAAGATAAGTTCGGTACAAGAATAAATCCTTCATCTATAGTTGATATAAGCAGTTCAATGGAAATTAAAGAGACTATGTTGAAATGCCATGCAAGCCAGAGGAACTGGTTAATGGCACATCACGGAATGGATGAATACATAACTTCGATGAAGGAATTTTCTGCGGCCAGAGGAAAAGAAATAAACACTACTTACGGAGAAGGTTTCAGGCAGCATTTAGGTCATGCCTTTCCACAGGATGATATACTTAAGAAGGAACTCGGCAGCCTTGTACATGTAATTAAAAGTAAGGATAAATTATGAGAGAGTTTAAAAAACTGTGCTGCACCAGCTTAATAGTTGTTCTTGTTTTGTTATCCGGCACTTTGTGTAGTGCACAAGATACATTGAGTATTTTGCATATAAGCGACACACATGTAATTTTTAATTTTAATTCGTTAAACCCGGCATTAAAAAAAGTAAGGCAGAGCGAACGCTTCGGCTACGATTCTTTAAGATTGTTTTTTAATACTATTCCAAAAGAAGTACATGCAAGTGATATTATAATTACCGGCGACCTTGTAGATTTCTTTGAGGCCGAAACTGCTGCAAATAAGATTAAGGGCAAGAATATTGAAGGATTTAAATCCCTTTACGATGCAAGTCCTGTGCCTCTGTATTTAACTCTTGGGAACCATGACCTTCAGACTGATTCTGTAAAAAATAATTATACTGTAAAAACAACTTCTCCGTGGTCGGGAATAGTAGAATCTCAAGTTTGTGCAAAGAGAGCCAGGGCAAAATGGATAAGGACTATTCCGCGCTTCTTTAACGGAACTTATTATTTAAAAGTATTCAATGTAGACGGTACTAAATTTCATTTTTTCTTTCTTGATAACGGCTATCACCTAAAAGAAGACGGAAAGATTTTTGACAAAACTCAGCTTGATTGGCTGAATGCACAAATGCTTAAAACCGGGAATGATCCGGTAGTTCTTTTCTTCCACATTTATTTACCGGTAGGAGATATTAACGGTGACGGAATATATTTTAAAAAAGATGGACCTGTTAATTGGCCTGATTCACAACAATGTACAAAAGGCTTTTTAAAAATTTTAAATAGTTATAAAAATATAAAAGCAATGTTTGTAGGGCATGGGCATAGAAATGTATTTGAAAAAATACATTTTCCAAGCGGTCACAATATCTATCAGATTGAGACCGGTGCATTAAAAGACGGAACCCGTAATTGGAGGCTTTGCCGTTTCACTAAGAACAGCATAATAGTTTCCAAAAACGGAAGTAAAGAAACTCAAATTATAATAACACTATAAAGAACGGAGGAATGTATGCCTGAGAATAGTACATTAAAACCTGCATCAAAGCGCCTGCTGTCTATCGATTTTTACCGCGGGTTAACAATGTTTCTGCTTATCGGTTCGGGCACTACATTATTTAAATTGATGAGAGCCTCCGATGTGGGATTTGTTGCGTGGCTTGGTAATGAATTTGAGCATGCACCCTGGGAACACGGTTTAACATTCTGGGACGTTGTAGAACCGTTCTTTATGTTTATAGTTGGTGTAGCTATCCCGCTTTCAACTATGAAGCGTTTGGAAAGAGGTGATCCGTGGAAGAAAGTTTTTAAGCATGTTTTTCAAAGAGCGGCAATTTTATTTTTCCTTGGTATGGCAATTTACAGTGTTTGGGCAGGTAAACCGGTATTTCATTTATGGAATGTATTAACCCAGCTTGGTATTATTTATTTGGTCGGGTTTCTGTTAATGCGGAAAAAAATACAAACGCAGGTAATTGTAAGCCTTGCTCTTCTTTTAGCTACGTATCTATTATATAGGTTTTTCCCGGTAGAAGGTTTTAATCAGCCTTATGTACCCGATCATAATTTCGGCTCCTGGTTTGATTTAACAATTATGGGGGTTATGAATAAAGATCATTGGGTTGCATTTAATTTTATGCCTACAGCGGCAATTACAATTTGGGGTGTAATAACCGGGCTAATTTTGCAAGGTGAAAAATCCGATAAACAAAAGATAAATATATTTTTAGCTGCAGGTATTGCAGGGCTGGTACTTGGTTTCGGGTTGAACTTTTTTATTCCTATTATTAAAAGAATCGGCACTCCGTCGTCAATTCTTGCAACAGGCGGAATATGCTTCCTGTTTCTTGCAATTTCCTACTGGGCAATAGAAGTTAAAAAATTCGAAAAAGTTCCTAAGTTTTTTGCGATTGTCGGAATGAATCCTTTGTTCATTTACCTTTTTAACCAACTGGACGGAACAAAAGTGCTGTACAGGATTGCGCATCCGTTTACTTACGGATTGTTTTTTTGGATTGGTAAAGACGGTTTGGCGTACATAACCGCTATTGTTACCTGGGGACTGTTATGGTATGTATGTTACTGGCTTTACAAACATAAAATATTAATAAAGATATGAACTTATGCAAAATACTTGGAGAATTGGAATAATGGATTCCTACACGCTAATATCCGATAGAAAATCTCTTAGAAATTGAGTATTGAAAATTGAGCGTTAAGCATTGAGAATTTTCAATGTTCAATATTCAACTTTCAATTTTCGATTAAGTTTATTTTATAATTTCAAATACTTTTGGCTGTAATATTGGAATATTAGGAAACCGGAATACTTTATTTCAAATAAAGATGATAATGCACATGAATAAAATGAGGTTTAGATGATCTCGGAAAATTTTTTCTCAAGAATAATTTTTCTTGTCTTATTTTTATTGATTCCTGCATCTCTGCTATCCGCAAAAGAAAACGGTAAGCCGAGAAAATGTATAATGGTTTTCGGTGCGCATGCAGATGATGCAGACGAAATTGCCGGAGGTACATTTGCAAAATATATTTCCAAAGGGTACCAGGGGATATATGTTGTAGTTATAAACAACACTGCCGGCTGCCTGCTTAACAGAGCTCCGGGTGACCGTTGGGGGCCGCCGCTTACCGTTTCAAATTCACCGAAAGATTATCCGGTTGGTGCGCTGGAAACGATTCAGATACGGCAGGAAGAGGCGAAAGCTGCCGCTGCTGTTTACGGTGCTATTCCTGTTTTTTTGAATTTTAGAGAGACATGGTTTTACCAGGGGCGCAAAGAGTGTTATATAGGATCGGACGAATATCATAATTATCAGCCGCCGGGTAAACAAATAGTAAGTGTGGCCACGCGTTTGGGAAAATATATAAATGTTGCTTACAATTTACTTAATAAGTATGAGCCTGAAATAGTTATTACTCACACTTTGGGCGGTGAAAAACATGATCATGCAAATAGTGCGTATTTAATGTACCTGGCATTCAAAAAAGCAATTAAAAATAATATCCCTGTTGGGAAATTATGGATGGTGGTTAACGGATGGCTCCTGGATAAAGAAGCTCAAAGCACCGGCAGGGGTGTTCCCGATGTACATATTGATGTAAAAAAATATTTAAAAATTAAATATGAAGCGCTGGACAAACATTTAAGTCAGAACGGCGGTTATGGCAGAAAGTATGTTTTAAGAAATCATACTCAACCGAAAGAAGTAGTTGAAGAATTTATTACCGTGCTAGATAATACTAAATAAAAGTTTAGTTGATGAAAAAAGAGCAAAGAGAAATTATGAAGCATTTTTTTCGTTTTTACATTTTAACGGCTGTGGTATTACTGCTTTTGCATACGAATGCAGCAGCCCAATCAAATGCAGTGCTGGTTAAGCAATGGGGAGAATTCGGTAGTGAACCAGGGCAATTTAAATACCCGGCTATGATTGCTGTTGATAAAAATTCGGATTTGTATGTAGTGGATCAGCATAACCAGCGTATACAGAAGTTTGATTCAACCGGAAATTTTATTCTTATGTGGGGAAAATACGGTACTGCCGACGGAGAATTTAAATATCCTTATGGAATTGCAATCGATTCTAAAGGTAATGTTTATGTTTCGGATATGAATAATAATCGGATACAAAAGTTTACGCAGGATGGTAAATTTATTGCTTCCGTAGGTTCATACGGAAATAAAAATTCTCAATTTAAATTTCCTTACGGAATTGCAATAGACAAACAGGATGTATTATATGTGATTGATGCCTTCAATTATCGAATTCAAAAGTTTGATACGAATTTAAAATTCTTATCCGAATGGGGTTCCCAGAAAAGTATTGGTTTTAGATTATATATGCCGCATGAAATTGCTGTAGCAAAAGATGGTGATATAATATTAAGCGACAGACAAAATCAACGCATTTCAGTATTTACAGAAGACGGCAAATTAGTAAAAAGGTTCGGTGAATACGGAGAAGGCGGAAATGCAAAAGGCGGGCAGTTTAGTGAGCCTCACGGATTAGCTGTAGACGAGAGCGGTAATATTTTTATTTGCGACCGTTATAATTTTAGGGTTCAGGAATTTAATTCCAATTATGAATTTAAAATATCCTGGATTACTTCCGGGCCAATGGATAACTCTAAACATTTTCCTTTAGATGTTGCCGTTGGTAAAAACGGAATTGTATTTGTATCCGATCATTATGCGCATTGTATTCAAGAATACGAATTGATAAAGTAAGCGGGAACCGGTGAATAATTATGAAGGATGAGTTATGAAAATTGAAAGAAGAAAGTTTATTAAGGAAAGCAGCCTGGGCATTTTAGGACTGGCCGTATCCGACCCTTTTATAAACAGGATGTTTGCGGCTGAAATAAAAGATTTTAAAGATACTATTCCTAAACGAATTTTAGGGAAAACTAATTTAAAAGTAACCATTATAGGTTTGGGAGGCTGGCACATTGGAAGATTAAAAGATGAAATCACTGCCCAAAATATAATCAGCAAAGCTGTTGATTTGGGAATTAATTTTTTTGATACTGCTGCCGATTATCAAAAAGGTTTAAGCGAAGTACGATATGGAAAGGTCTTAAAAAAATATAGAAAAAACATATACATTATGTCCAAGGCTATCAGTAGAGATAATGTCGGGGCAAGAAAAGAATTGGAGTTATCTTTAAAAAACCTTCAAACAGATTATCTTGATCTATGGCAGTTTCATAGTATTAAAACAAAGGAAGATGTTGAGAAGATATTTTCTAAAGGCGGTGCTTATGAAACAGCGATAAAGGCCAAAGAGGAAGGAAAAATAAGGCATATAGGGATTACAGGACATTATAATCCGAATGTTAATCTCGAAGCATTAAGATATCATAACTTTTTAGAAACTATCCAAATGCCGGTTAACCTTGTAGACCCTCATTCAAAGAGTTTCATAAAAATGGTACTCCCAAAAGCTATTGAATACAACCTTGGAATAATTGCCATGAAGACGGTTGCAAACGGAAGAATACTTGAATATAAAGTGGCTTCCGTATCTGACTGTCTGACCTTTGCATGGAATTTACCGGTATCGCTTATAGTATCAGGAGTAGATATACCCGAACAGCTTGTTCAAAATGTAAAAACCGCACAGACATTTAAGAGACTCACTGAAAAAGATAAATTATTTTTATTAAATAAATCAAAAGGCAGTGATTACAGAGGAATTGAGTATTACAAAATGAAAAACGATTAATTACGTTTATGTATTTGATTATAAAATTCAAAATAATAAAGTATTTTCTATTCATAAATAGTATTTGGCTGTATTTACTTTTAATAACTTTTCAAGTTTCCGCCCAGGTTACCAGGCAGCCATACCTTCAAGATGTAACTCCATATAGTGTGGTAATCAGGTGGCAGACAGGTAATAATATAAAAGGTGAAGTTTATTTCGGAGAATCGATTTCTATTTTGAATTTTAAAGCTTATGAAGCACTGAAGGAAACTACGAACCATTTAGTTAAAATTACAGGTCTCATGCCGGGTACAAAGTATTATTATTCAGTTGAGAGTTCATCAGATTTGGACAGCAGCAGATATTTTATTACTTCGCCTTCCGCCGGAAGCAAAAAGTCGGTCCGGATTTGGGCTATTTCTGATTTTGGACAGAGAGATTCTCATCAAAATAATCGGCGTCTCGAAACGGTTAATGTGTGGAAGGAATTTAACCATAATAATTACCATGCCGATTTCATCCTTTCATTAGGGGACCAAACCGAAGATGACTCTTTGAATCAGCTTCAGAATAATTATTTCAATATGCTAGAAAACGTTTTGAGAAATTCATCTTTATATACTGTGGTTGGTAATCATGATATTCACGACCATTTGCTAAATTACTTAAATACATTTACTCTGCCGGAAAACGGCGAAGCGGGCGGAATTCCCTCCGGCAGCCAATTGTTTTATTCTTTTAATTATTTGAATATTCACGTGATAGTGTTGTGTACCGAAAGTAGTAATAAAAATTTTCGGAAGGAACAAACCGATTGGCTGAAAAAAGACCTGGCTGCCAATAAACAGGAGTGGCTGATTGCGTGTGTACATAGACCTTTTTACAGCGGCGGTTATCATGCTACGGATGAAACCAAAGTTGCACAGGAGATGCGAAATGCATGGCTTCCGATTCTGTATGATTACAATGTTGACTTAATCCTTCAAGGACACAACCATGATTATGAGAGATCATTTTTGATATACGGATTAACAGGAAAAACTACATCCTTAACAAATTCAAATATTTTGAACAAAGGACTTGGAAGGGAAGACCAAGGCGGTCCTTACGTAAAGAAAAAAAGCTTGCCTCATCAAGGTACTATTTTTATGGAAGTAACTGCCGGAGGGGATGCGAATCCTGTAAAAAGGTTTGTCCATTATTCGATATTTCCCGTTTACTATGCCGGTAAAAACTTTGAAGGTTCGGTTGTTATTGATGTAAACGGAAACAGGATGGACGTTAAATTCCTATGCGACGAAAAAAACGATAAAAGTAGCCATATCTGGGATTATTTCACAATCGTTAAGAAGGATTAATTTAATGTATCGATTTATAGTATTATAAAACTGGAATGATTTTATGAAAACAGTTTTAGCTTTATTAGTTTTTTTAATAACCGCTACATCTGCGGAAAGAAGTGATTTTAAAATCATTAAAAGCAGCAATAACTATTATGTACGATATTTTAAAAATCCTGCTGTAAAATTAAACGGAAGACTGAATGAAACTGTTTGGAGGAAAGCTAATAAGCTGAACGATTTTATATTACCTTGGGAAAAAGCAAAACCGCAGTCAACTGTATTTAGAGCCTTTTTCGACAACGAAAATTTTTATTTCTCCTTCCAGGCAGTGGATACAACACTTGTTGTACTCGATTCAATTAAAAAAGAAGAAGATATAGAAAATGAAGACAGAGGTGAAATATATTTTGCTCAGGACAGTACGCTTGCAAATCCGTATTACTGTGCAGAGATAGATGCAAAGGGGCGGGTGTTGGATTATAAAGCAAGATATCACCGTCAATTTGATTTTTCATGGAACTGGCCGGAAATTAAAACTGCCGCAAGAATAACTAATAACGGTTATGTTATTGAAGGCTATATTCCTATAAAGGTATTGAAGCAGCTAGGATTTAAAATTAATGGAAAAGGAACAATACTGCATGTTGGGGTTTACCGTGCGGATTTTGAAATGACTTCGACAAAAGAATTGGTTCCGCATTGGCAGGCATGGATTGACTCAGATGTTAATGAACCGGATTACCATGTTCCTGCTTCTTTCGGTAAATTTTATTTTACAAATTAAGAGAGAATTTCTAGAGGAGTGTATGCAATTAGTAAATATTATGGGATTTATCGCAGCTTCGGTTACTGTTATTTATTCGGGGTTCGGACTGCCTGTTCAATTTATTCGGAACTACAAACAGAAATCAACAAAAGGGCTTTCGTTGTTAATGATGTCGGTTATGTTTATTTCGTTTTCCTGCTGGGTTGTATATGCATCAGTTGAACCGCAGCCGGATTGGTATATTATCGTTCCAAATTCGCTTGGTGCAATAGGTTCGCTTTTAATATTGTTTCAATTTGCAATATACAGGAAAGTTAAGGATTAGAATCATTGGAAATGATTAGAGATAAAAAAACTTTTTTAGGATTCGGGCTTGGTGCCGTGCAGTCGGGTTTAATGCTTTACGAAGCATTTAATTCTAATAATTTTAACAAATTTGTTATCCTGGAAGTAAACAAAGAAATAGTTGAAGCAGTAAGGAACTGGGGAAATAAAATTGTTATTAATACGGCAAAGAAAGATAGCATAGTAAAATCGGTTATTTCCGGATTTGAAATTTACAACCCGGATGATCCCGAAGATCATGAAGCAGTAAGATCTTCTATTTACCAGGCAGACGAAATTGCAACGGCAATTCCGAGTGTTGAATTTTATGATGCAGGTAAAAATTCGATTGCGCATCTTTTAGCTGAAAATATTAATCCTATTAAGCCGCAAATAATTTATACTGCCGAAAACAATAATTATGCAGCCGAAATTCTTTTTGATAAAGTTAAAAGTCTGGATACCGGAAACAAAATGAATAAGCTTCAGATTGTTAATACAGTTATAGGTAAAATGGGCGGAGTAATTTTTGATAAAGCGACAATAAAGGAATTGAAACTGGATTTGATGACTCCATACAGCAAAGCGGCTATTCTTGTAGAAGAATTTAATAACATAATTATAACAAAGATAAATTTACCCGGTTTTAAAAGGGGCATAGAAGTTTTCCGGGAAAAAGAAAACCTGCTTCCTTTTGAAGAAGCTAAACTTTTCGGCCACAATGCGGTTCATTCAATGCTGGGTTTTTTTGCTGCGTTAAAAGGATATAAATTCATGAGTGAAATAAGGAATGATCCGCAGCTTTACAGGTTAGGTGTTGATGCTTTTCAAAAAGAAAGCGGTGCTTTTCTGTTGAAAAAATATAAAGATTATGATGATCCTCTTTTCACTTATGAAGGTTTCGATTTTTACGGATCAGATCTTCTCGAAAGGATGACAAATCCTTTTCTGCGCGATGAAGTCCAAAGGATTTGCCGCGACCCGGTAAGAAAATTAAGCTACGACGATAGGATATTCGGAACAATAAAAGAAGCATTAAAACAAAATGTATACCCGAAAATTTTAGCAATGGGCGCATTAGGCGGTATTTGTTATTTAATAAATAATAAAATAGATATCGGATGTTCGTTTCCTAAAAATATCGAGGAGCTTAATGAAGATTTCATTAGAAACATTTTGGAATGTTTATGGAAAGACAGCAACGCAGATGAATTTAAAGACAGGTGTATCGAATTAGTAGTTTCCCTGCTGAATGAATTTAATGAAGAATTTATAACAATTAAAGAATATTAATAATTATGGCTGTACCGGTTTTATTACCAAAACAAGGCAACACGGTTGAAACCTGTTTGCTGCTTGAATGGAAAAAGAAAAAAGGCGATGAAATTAAAAAGGGTGAAGTTATCTGCGAAGTTGAAACAGATAAAGCAGTCTTTGAGCTCGAATCGACCGCAGATGGAATTTTGCTGGATGTTTTTTTTAACGAAGGAGATGATATACCTGTCCTTACAAATATTGCGGTAATAGGTAGCAAGGGTGAAAGTTATGATGAATATTTACCTAAAGAAAAAATTGTAAACAAGAACCGTGCATCCGGAGAAGAATTACCTGAAAAGGAGAAAACAGAAATAGGCGGGAAAGAATTTTTTGAATCAACCGGTACTGAAATAGAAGAACCGCTTGAACAGAAAATTTCTCCGAGAGCAAAAAGTCTTGCCGAGAAATATAAAATATCTACCGGAGGAATTAGAGGAACAGGACCGGGTAATAGAATTATTGAGCGCGATATATTGAATAAAATAAAAGATATAGAACCCCTTACTAATGCTGCCGGAGATAGAATTAATAATCAAACTGTCAGACCGGAATCCGGCAGCGGAATTGGAAACAGGGTAACATCAGATGATTTAAAAAATATAAAACAGAAAGATATTCGCGCGGGAAAAGAAGATAACATTAAAGTGGTTCCTTTAAAAGGAATAAGGAAAATAATTGCTGAAAGGATGCTTGAGTCTTTACAAAACTCGGCACAGTTAACTTTAACAAGCAGTGCAGAAGCAACTGCACTTTTAAATCTACGTAAAAGATACAAGGAGAGTATTTCATATAAGGAATTTCAAACGGTCACAATAAATGATTTGGTTCATTATGCCGTAATTGAAGCTTTACTTCAAAACTCTGGGCTAAATAGTTTACTGGTTGGAGATAAAATTGAATATTATGAAAATATCCATCTTGGCTTTGCAGTAGATACCCAAAGGGGTTTAATGGTTCCGGTAATAAAAAATTCTCAAGAACTAAATTTACTTCAGCTAAGCCATGAAGCCGGACGTTTGGCCGCAGCTTCCATATCCGGGAAGATTGATCCCGAAGAATTAAACGGTGCAACTTTTACGGTAACAAATTTAGGAAGCTTCGGAATAGAGTCTTTTACACCGGTACTTAATCTGCCGCAGACTGCTATACTGGGAGTAAATACTATATCATTAAAACCTGTAAATAAAAGAAATGAAGTTAAATTTATTCCGCATATATCCTTTTCATTAACGGTAGATCACAGAGCTATTGATGGAGCGGCAGCGGCAAGGTTTCTGCAAAGCCTGGCAAAAACAATTTCGGAAATTGATCTTGCAATAACAAAGGATAAAATGAGAAGTTAAATGGCTGATATAATTTATGATTTAATAATAATCGGTGCCGGCCCCGGAGGATATCTTGCAGCCGAACGTGCCGGTGCTTTAGGCAAAAAAGTTTTATTGATTGAAAAAGATAATAGGCTAGGCGGTGTTTGTTTAAATAGAGGATGTATTCCTACTAAAGCTTTATTAAATTCTGCTAAGATATTTTACTCTTCTAAGAATAGCGAGCATCTAGGTATAAAGGCATCGGGCGTAGAGTACAATTTGACCAAAGCGATGCAGTGGAAAAATAAAACGGTTCTTACTTTAACCAAAGGAATAGAATACCAGATGAAGCGTTTCGGTGTGGAAGTTATTAGTGGAACAGCGAGCTTTCAAAATAAAAATTCTATTGCAGTTAACGGTAAACTTTATTCTGCAAAAAATATTTTGATTGCTGCGGGTTCTTCACCGGTTAAAATTCCTGTCCCGGGAATCGATAATCCTTTTGTCCTAACCAGCGATCAAATTTTGAATATTGAAAAGCTTCCCCAAAAACTGGTTATAATCGGCGGTGGTGTTATCGGTATTGAGTTTGCTTCTTACTTCAGTCTTCTTGGTATTTCTGTTACTGTAATAGAATTGCTCCCTGAAATTTTGCCTAACTTTGATAAAGATATCGCTTCAATTATTCGTTCGTCATTAAAGAGCTGTACTTTTATTTTAGATGCCAAAGTTATTTCGTTTGAGGATAATGAAGTAAAATATATTTTGAACGGCAAAGAACAGACTTGTAGTACGGATATGGTTTTGCTTGCAGTAGGCAGAACTCCTAATGTTTCAGGTTTGGGATTGGAAAAAATTAACCTGGACTTTGATAAAAAAGGCATAAAAGTTAATGAGCAAATGCAGACAAATGTACCTAATGTTTATGCCGTTGGAGATGTTACGGGAAAATCGCTGCTGGCTCATTCGGCATACAGGATGGGCGAGGTAGCGGTTAATAATATGTTCCTAAAAAAAGATAGAATGCGTTATAACGCAATTCCATGGGTAGTATATAGTTACCCGGAGCTTTCCGGTGTTGGTTTAACGGAAGAGCAAGCTAAAAAGGAAGGAAGAAATGTAAAAGTAAAATCTCTTCAGCTTCGTGCCAACGGAAGATTTTTGGCAGAGCATGGAAATGAAAAAGGAATTTGCAAAGTAATTGTAGATGCCGGTACTGAAGTGCTGCTCGGCTTAACAATACTTGGGGGAGTAAGTTCCGAAATTGTTTTCGGAGCTGCCGCCATGATAGAAGATGAATTTAGAATTAAAGATATTAAAGAAATTATTTTTCCCCATCCTACTGTTTCTGAAATAATTAAAGATGCGGTTTGGGAGAAATAGAATAATAAAAAAATAGGAGATAATTGTGCCCCGGTCAATTGTTGTAAATCCCGATGAAGTCCGCAATAGCGGAATTCTGAAATCTAAAGACATATTAATAAATCAATATGAATCAAATATAATTTTTGAAATTGAAAAATACGGCGAGAAAAAATTAAAGCAGGTATTGTATGATATGCTTTTAATCCGGCAGTTTGAAACTTGTCTTAATGATATAAAAATTGAAGGCGCTTATCATGGAATACAGTATAATCATAAAGGCCCTGCTCATTTGTCAATCGGACAGGAAGCTTCCGCAGTGGGACAAGCTTTAAATCTAACCAAGAATGATTTCATATTTGGTTCACATAGAAGTCATGGAGAAATATTGGCAAAGTGTTTTTCCGCAGTGCATAAAATGGAAGGTCATGATCTTGAAGAGATAATGACTTCTTACATGAACGGTCGAATTTTAAATTCAATTGAACCGTATGCTGAAGCCGGTATTAATGAATTAGCTGTTGACTATGTGTTATACGGAACGTTAGCGGAGATATTTGCCAAAGAAACCGGCTTTAATATGGGGCTAGGCGGTTCTATGCATGCTTTCTTTTCACCTTTCGGAAGTATGCCTAATAACGCAATAGTCGGCGGCTCGTCCGATATTGCAACAGGTGCGGCATTATTTAAACGTATAAATAGAAAGCCCGGAATTGTTATTTCCAATGTGGGCGACGGAGCTTCTGCAACAGGCCCGACCTGGGAAGCAATCATGATAGCTGCAATGGATCAATACAACACTCTTTGGGATAAAGAAATCGGCGGTGCTCCTCCAATCCTATTTAATTTTATAAATAACTTTTACGGAATGGGCGGGCAGACCAGCGGCGAAACAATGGGTTTCGGTACATTGGCAAGAATTGGAACAGGTGTAAATAAAGATGCAATGCACAGCGAAAGGATTGACGGAAACAATCCGCTGGCTGTTGCGGATGCAATTGATAGAAAAAGAAAGATATTGGAAGACGGGAAAGGACCAGTATTACTTGATACGATTACATATAGATTTTCAGGACATTCGCCTTCCGATGCATCTTCTTATAGAACAAAAGAAGAGCTTGAACTCTGGAAAAAACATGACCCCATAACTTTGTATGGAAATTATCTAATAAATAATAAGTTGATTACGGAAGCCGATTTTGAAAACATGGAGAATTCTGCCGTAGATAAAATTAAGCATATACTCGAACTAGCAATTTCACCGGATGTATCTCCGAGAATTAGCTTCGACTCGGAAATTATCGGCGACTTTATGTTTTCAAATAAAAAGGTAGAAAAATTTGAAGACAGAAAACCCGAAGTATTAATTTCGAAGGAAGAAAATCCCAGAGTAAAATCACTTTCTAAAAAAGAACGTTATGTATTTGATGAGAATGGAAAGCCGTATCCGAAATCAAAATTATTTACTTACCGGGATGCAATATTCGAAGCGGTACTACATCGTGCTTACATTGATCCTACGCTGGTTATTTATGGCGAAGAAAATAGAGATTGGGGCGGAGCCTTTGCGGTTTACCGCGGTTTAACGGAAGCACTACCATATCATAGATTATTCAATACTCCCATTTCCGAAGGTGCTATCGTCGGTTCTGCGACGGGATATGCATTAAGCGGAGGCAGGGTAATTGCAGAGTTAATGTATTGCGATTTCCTTGGTCGTGCCGGAGATGAAGTGTTTAACCAAATGTCCAAGTGGCAGGCCATGTCCGCCGGTGTATTAAAAATGCCCTTTGTATTGCGCATTTCAGTTGGCAGTAAATATGGTGCACAACATTCACAGGATTGGACCTCGATAGCTGCTCATATTCCCGGATTAAAAGTTATGTTTCCTGCTACACCTTATGATGCAAAAGGAATGATGAACCTTGCATTAAGCGGCACCGATCCGGTTTTGTTTTTCGAAAGCCAAAGATTATATGATATGGGTGAAATGTTTCTTCAAAGCGGAGTACCCAAAGGATATTATGAAGCGGATGAAGGCGAGCCTGTAATTAGAAGAACAGGAAATGACCTAACAATAGTTACGATCGGTTCAACTCTTTATACATCAATTGAAGCTGCAAATACTTTAAAAGAAAAATTTAATTTAAATGTTGAAGTAATTGATGCCCCTTTTATAAATCCGATTAATTATGAAAAAATTATAGAATCTGTTAAAAAGACAGGTAAGCTTGTCCTTTGTTCCGATGCGGTTGAGCGCGGTTCCTTTCTGCATACAATGGCAAGCAATTTAACCCAGGCTGCTTTTGATTATTTAGACGGGCCGCCTGTTGTCGTGGGGTCAAGGAATTGGATTACTCCTGCTGCGGAAATGGAAAAAATGTTTTTCCCCCAAAAGGAATGGATAATAGATGCGATCCACGAGCGGCTTTATCCTCTGCCTGGATATTCTGTAAATACAAATCAAACTATTGGCGAAATGTTAAGAAGAAATAGAAAAGGTGTATAATGAAGACTACTACTTTAAGACTTTACGGGAAAAATGATTTGAGATTGGAATCATTTGATTTACCTGAGATAAATGAAAATGAAATTCTTGCCGATGTTATAACCAACAGTATTTGCATGTCTGATTACAAAGCTTTAATTCAAGGTGAAACTCATAAAAGAGTTCCGCTGGATGTATCAAGTAACCCGATTATTCTTGGCCATGAACAGTGCGGTACCATATTAAAAGTTGGTGAAAATTTAAAAGGCAAGTTTAAAGCCGGAATGAAATACAGTATTCAACCGGCAGTTAACTACCCCGGAAGAGAAGCAGAAGCAGTAGGATATTCTTTTAAATACACGGGCGGATATGCAACAAAAATAATTATCTCAGAAGAAATAAATGAAATGGATTGTTTAATACCGTATAAAGGAGATTCATATTTTCATGCATCATTATCAGAGCCGGTGGCTTGTATTATATCTGCTTTAAAATCTCAATATCACAGCAAGCCGGAAGAGTATGCTCATGATATGGGTATCAAAAAAAACGGTAATACTGCTGTAATTGGCGGTGCCGGGCCGATGGGACTCGGTTTTGTAGATCTTTTGATCCACTCAGATAAAAAACCGAGGAACCTGGTTGTTACCGATATTGATGATTCAAGAATTAATAGAGCTAAAGAATTATTTCCTCCGGAAGAAGCCGAAGAAAGCGGAGTTAATTTACATTTTATTAATACTAATGAAAATGATGCTGTTAAAAGGATAATGGAACTAACCGGCAATAAAGGCTTTGATGATATTTTCGTTCTGGTTCCTGTTCCGGCCGTAATAGAGCAGGCATCGGAATTACTGGCAAATGACGGCTGTTTGAATTTCTTTGCAGGACCGGCTAACACGGACTTTAAAGCAATGCTGAATTTTTATAATGTCCATTACAGTAAGCATCATATTATTGGTTCTGCCGGCAGTTATACATCGGATATGCGCGAAGCTATGGATTTAATTGGTAAAGGAATTATAAATCCTGCTATGATGATTACGCACGTAGGCGGATTGGATTCTGCAGCCGATACAATTAAAAAACTTCCTTTAATCCCCGGGGCTAAAAAATTAATTTACACAGGAGTATCTCTTCCTTTAACAGCACTGGATGACTTTGAAGAAAAAGGAAGAACTGATCCTTTATTTAAGGAATTATCAAACATAGTTAAGAAGACTAAAGGGTTATGGTCTAAAGAAGCAGAAGATTATTTGCTGGCTAATGCAAAATCAATTAAATAAACATAGATAAGGATAAAATGAAAACCGGAGAAAAACTTTATAACATAAATGAAGTTACTCAATCAGCTACCATTGGAGTAATGGAGTATTGGAATATTGTAAAAGGGAGAAAATTCCATTACTCCATAACTCCAATATTCCGAAAGTTGAGTAATATAATTATTCTGTTTGCAGCTTTTCAACTAATTTTTAGTTTGAAAACTTTCTCACAAGATTTAAAAACTCCTCCGGCAGTTGAGAAAAATGCAGACGATAACCGCACTGTATTGGATTTAATGAAACTGATAACGAACCGCCAGATTCAGAAAAACAAACTAAGGAATGGAGAATATAAGAAGGGGAATTGGGAAGCAGTGAAACATTCAATACTCCCCAAAACAATGTACTGGTCTTATCCTGCCGGAGTAACATTGCTGGCTATGCAGCGTGTTTACAGCATAACAAAAGACAAAAAGATATTAAGCTTTGTAAATAAAAACAATCGAATTTCCGCGGACCAATATGCATATTTGTTGTGGCAAAAAATGAAATTCGGAACAGTGTATAAAACCGCGGGATTTGGGAAACTTTGGAGGTTGAGTAGCCTTGATGATTGCGGTGCTATGGGGGCAGAAATACTCGAAAGTAAATTGCGCCATCATGTTAAGTATACAAGTCATTTAAAAAAATTAGTAGAAATAATTGGAAATTATGTAACGAATATTCAAGATAGATTGCCTGACGGTACTTTATGGAGACCACATTCACACGCCGGACCAACAATTTGGGCAGATGATTTGTATATGAGCCTTCCGTTTTTAATAAGATGGAGTGAATACAAAAAATCAACTGCTTCGTTAAATGATGCTGCACGGCAAATTATAAATTATGCTTCGTACTTACAGGACAAAGACGGCGTTTGGTTTCACGGATACTATGTAGATAAAAAAATGCATAGCTGCTGTAAATGGGGCAGAGCTAATGGGTGGGCTGCGGTAGCAATTGCAGAAGTGTTATCTGTGCTGCCCAAAAGTAATCCGTATTATAACAAAGTACTAACCATTTTTAAAAAGCAGATTGACGGATTAATTAAATATCAATCCAAGTCGGGATTATGGTACGAGGTGATAGATCATCCCGAACTTACATGGGGAACTGAAACCTCATGCAGCGCAGAATTCGCTTATGCAATTGCAAGAGGTATTAATAAAGGCTGGCTGGATAAATCTTACATCCCTGTTGTTGAAAAAATATTTAAAGGTCTTAAGACTAGAATAGATAAAGAGGGTGCAATTACCGGGGTTTGCAGCAGTACAAATTTGGAAAATGATCTTGAGTATTATAACAAGCGCCCGTCGGAATTTGATGATCAGCATGGCAACGGGTTAGTGCTTTTAGCTCTTACGGAAATTTATAAAATGCAGAATAATTTTAATACAAAAAAATTTCCCGGAGTATTAAATGAAAGATGAAAAAGAAATTAAGAAAACCGGCATGGATCGTCGTTCATTCTTAAAGATGTTTGGATACAGTGCAGCCGGTGCTGCGATTATGAATTCGCCTCTGCCGGCTATGATTGATAAATTGAACGGAAAGCCGAATATCATATTCGTTTTAGCTGATGATCTTGGTTACGGCGACCTTGGATGTTACGGGCAAAAAAAGATAAGAACACCCAACATAGACAAGATGGCTTCTATGGGAATACGTTTTACCTCATGTTATTCGGGAAGCCCTGTTTGTGCACCTTCAAGAAATTGCTTGATGACAGGCCAGCATACAGGACATACTACTGTTAGGCAAAATGCAAGTGCGATAACAGGAGAAAGAATCCCGCTGCTTCCGACAGATGTAACAGTTGCAAAATTATTAAAGAAAGCCGGCTATAATACTGCTATGATTGGCAAATGGGGTTTGGGTGAACCGGGTTCTACCGGCGAACCGAATAAACAGGGCTTCGATTACTTTTTCGGATTCTTAAACCAAAAACGTGCACATAATTATTATCCTACTTATTTATGGCGCAACACAGAAAAAGTATATTACCCTGAAAATGAAAACGATAAAAGAGTTACATACGCTTATGATTTATTTGAAAGCGAAGCACTTGAGTATATAGACAAAAATAAAAATAAACCTTTCTTTCTTTATCTGCCGTTAACTACACCGCATGCGGAACTGTTAGTTCCTGAAGATTCCCTGGATGAATATAAAGGCAAGTTTGTTGAAGATAAACCTTTTTATGCAGACGGCAATAAGGAAGGATTCCATACACAGTTGTACCCGCATGCAGCTTATGCAGCAATGATTACAAGGATGGATAGAGGTATTGGCAGAATTTTAAGCAAATTAAAAGAACATAATATAGATGATAATACAATCGTGTTCTTTACCAGTGATAACGGTCCGAGTCATGCCGGTGGCATCGATCCTGAATTTTTCGATAGCGCCGGACCATTCCGCGGAGGTAAGTTTGATCTTTATGAAGGCGGAATAAGAATTCCTATGATTGTTAGGTGGCCGGGTAAAATTAAGCCTGGTATTGTAAGCGAACGGCCGTGGGCTTTCTGGGATTTCATGCCGACTGCTGCAGATTTAACCGGCACTAAGCATTCCTCACATATTGACGGACTGTCGGTCGAACTGGTGCTCTTTGATAAAAAAGCAGAACAGCACAAGTATTTCTATTGGGAATTCAAAGCAAACAACAAACAATTTTTACAGGCAGTCCGCATGGGTAATTGGAAAGCAGTTAGAAATAATGTGAATGAGCCCGTGGAATTATATAATCTTAAAGATGATATCTCCGAGAAAAACAATGTTGCGGATAAGCATCCCGATCTGGTTGCCGATGCGCTTAAATATTTTAAGGAAGCGCATGTTGAATCCCATGATTGGCCGATGAAAATAAATTAGTATTAATTTAAGGAGAATGTTGTGGATAAAATTACTAGAAGAGATTTTAATAAAAGAATTGTTGCCGGCATGGCAGGCTTCGCTGCTTTCGGTTCTGCAAAATTAACTTTTCCCGGTATGACGAAAGAAATATTTGCAGGAAATAAGAAACCTAATATCATTTTTATTTTAGCGGATGATTTGGGATATGGTGATCTCGGTAGTTACGGCCAGAAAAAAATTAAGACTCCGTTTCTGGATAAAATGGCTTCGGAAGGTATACGTTTTACCTCTTGTTATGCCGGTAGTGCGGTGTGTGCACCTTCCAGAAATTGTTTAATGACCGGCCAGCATACAGGGCACACAACAGTAAGGCAAAATGCCAGCCAGGTAACCGGTGAAAGAGTTCCTTTACTTCCCACTGATGTTACCATTGCAGAAGTATTAAAAAAAGTCGGTTACAAAACAGGTATGATAGGTAAATGGGGGTTGGGAGAACCGGGTACCACAGGTATTCCGAATAAGCAGGGTTTCGATTACTTCTTCGGATTCTTGAATCAAAAACATGCTCACAATTATTATCCCACTTATTTATGGCGCAATTCGGAGAAAGTTTATTACCCGGAAAATGAAAACGATAAGAGAGTTACTTATGCATCCGACTTATTTGAAAATGAAGCACTTAATTACATTGAAGAAAATAAGGATAAGCCTTTCTTTCTTTATTTACCGCTAACTACACCACACCCGGAACTACTTGTTCCCAAAGATTCGTTGGATGAATACAAAGGCAAATTTGTTGAAGATAAACCTTTCTATGGTGATAAAAAAGAACTTTATCATGAACAAATGTATCCGCATGCAGCGTATGCTGCTATGATTGCAAGAATGGACAAAGGTATAGGAAGAATTTTCGACAGGCTTAAAAAACTTGGTATAGATAAAGATACCATAGTATTTTTTTCCAGCGATAATGGACCCGGATTTGGAGAGGGCGGAGTTGATCCTGATTTCTTTAATAGTTTCGGACCTCTACGGGGGAAAAAATATACTCTCTATGAAGGAGGTATAAGAATTCCTATGATTGTTCGCTGGCCTGGTAAAATTAAGCCCGGTATTGTTAGTAACAGGCCTTGGGCATTTTGGGATTTTATGCCAACAGCTGCCGAAATGGCCGGTGCAAAGGTTCCTCCTTATATTGACGGATTATCTGTTGAGCATGTCTTCTTTGGTAAAAAGGAAGAACAGCATAAATACTTCTACTGGGAATTAAGATTAAGCAATGGTACATTTTTACAAGCCGTACGCTTTAACTATTGGAAAGCAGTAAGAAACGATATTGATAAGCCGGTAGAATTATATAATCTTAAGGATGACATTTCCGAAAAAAATAATGTCGCGGCTGAACATCCGGATTTAGTTGAAGATGCTTTAAAATGTTTTATAGAGGCCCACGTTGAATCATCTAATTGGCCGATGAAAAAAATTAAAAGAAATAGAAATAAAAAATAATTACAGGAGAAGCACATGGAAAAACTTACTCGAAGGGATTTTAACAAAAAAGTTGTAGCGGGTGTTGCAGGTATGGCTGCATTAGGTTCAGGGATACTGCCTCTTTCCGGAATGACGAAAAAAATGTTTTCTGATAATAAGAGACCTAACTTTGTATTTATTCTGCCCGATCAGCATAATGCTAAATATCTCGGATTTATGGGGCATCCGTTTGTTAGAACTCCTAACCTGGATAAGCTAGCTGCCAAAGGTATTTTCTTTAAAAATAATTACTGCGGAAATCCCGTCTGTACGCCGTCAAGAGCTTCATTAATGACCGGCATGTATGCTTCCGATGTTAATTCTTTCGGTAATTCTACTGTTTACGACGGTTCATATCCGACATGGGCTAAACGGCTTAGAGATTCAGGTTATTACTGCTGGGCAACCGGCACTTTTGATTTGAATCCTAAAGTTGACCTGGGATTTGTAACGGATGATGTGGATAATTATCATTCCCAGCATCCTGATATTACGGCTTTGTTCAGAAGACCTGTAGGGTACAGGGTTGACGAAAGAAAAGTAGTGGATGGAAAATCAAGAGAAACGAAAAGCTCGGATTTAAAATATATTGAAAAAAGTATTGATTTCATTAAAAATAAATCCGTAAAGTTAAATAAACCTTGGGTTTGTTATGTTTCTCCGCATATGCCGCATCCTCCGTTCATAGGCTTGAAGAAATATTATGATTATTATCTAACAAAAGTTGAACCCCCTGAAGTTTCGATTGAAGAATTGGAAAAATTGCCGCTGCCGTATCAGATATTAAGAAATTTCAAAAGAATTTCTACTCCTATTCCTATTGAAAGAAGGAAAAGAGCATTAGCAGCATATT
Organism: Ignavibacteriaceae bacterium; assembly: GCA_046704255.1. GTDB lineage: Bacteria > Bacteroidota > Ignavibacteria > Ignavibacteriales > Ignavibacteriaceae > FEN-1297. Next base: position 38,014 of record JBJKSH010000178.1, read on the forward strand.
GTGCAATGATACAGGAAGTAGATGATTATGTCGGCGAACTTTACAAAGCAGTTGAAGAAAGCGGGCAATTGGATAATACTTATTTTATTTATACCTCGGATCACGGTGAATCTGCCGGTGAGCACGGACTTTGGTTAAAAAATAATTTATACGGTGTAGCAGCCAGAGTGCCTTTGGTTATTTCAGGCCCTAAACTTAATATAGGTAAATCTTTCGAACAGCCTACCGGGCATATCGATATGGTTGCAACAATGATGGAGCTTGCCGGACTAGGCAAAGTAAAAGAATTAAGAGGCACATCTTTAATGCCGATGATAAACGGTCAATTAGATAAAGCTCCTGAATTTGTCTATACCGAATCTCACTCGGAAGGAAATTGTGCCGGTTCCTGTTCTATCCGTAAAGGCGATTGGAGACTTTTGCATTTTTCTTGGTATGAGGATGTGTTGTTTAACATTAAAGATGATCCGGATGAGAAAAATAATTTAATAGATAATCCGAAATACAAAGATAAAGTCGATGAATTGAAAAAACTTTTGTACAGCAAGGTTAATCCTGAAGAGATAACCGACAGGGCATTTAATCTTCAGAATAAAATTTTGAATAATTTTGCTGATACACTAAGCGAAGACAAATTGGACGATTTGTTTAAAAGCCGGCTGGGAGAAGGTGAAGCAAAAGTTCTATCACGTAAACTTAAAGGAATTAGTTTTCCCAAATAGCAAAATGCAAACTACTTACTGAAGTTAGATATGATCCTTTAAGATCGCTGTTCTAAAACTCGAAGGAAGTTTAAGTCAAGCAACCTTTCCAAATGATCGTTCCGAGAAGGTTTTAAAAAGCTACTTTTAAGGTTTGGTGTAACTTTAGTTATTTATTAGGAAGTAAAAATGGAAAAGATAAGTCGAAGAGAATTCAGTAAAAAGGCCGCAGCAGGTGCTGCAGGTCTAGCAGCTTTTAGCACCGGAATGTTTCCCTTACACATATTAGAAAATAAAAATTCTTCGAAAAATAAAAGACCTAACTTTGTTTTTGTTATTTCGGATCAGCATAATGCAAATTATTTGGGTTATATGGGGCATCCGTATATAAGGACACCAAACATTGATAAGATTGCCGGCAGCGGTATTATCTTTAAAAATAATTATTGCGGTAGTCCTTTATGCAGTCCTTCCAGAAGCTCATTGATGACGGGAATGTATGCATCGGATGTAAATTCTTTTTGCAATACAACTATATATGATGGCACATACCCTACATGGGGCAAACGTCTGAGAGATTCCGGATATTACTGTTGGGCTGTCGGTAAAGAAGATTTGAACCCAAAATTCGATTTGGGATTTGTTCAGAATGAAGTTAGAAATTATCACGCAGAAAACCCTGATATTACATCTTTGTTCAGAAGGCCTTGCAGTTACAGAATGGGCGAAAGAGAAATGATAAACGGAAAACCTCGGCCTAAAAGAAAAGGTGATGACCGGGGCTATATGGAGAAAGGAGTAAATTTTATTAGGAACGAATCCTTGAAACTTAACAAGCCGTGGGTTTGTTATGTAGGATTTAGAATGCCCCATCCTAGCTATGTCGGTTTAGAAGAATATTATGATTATTATTTTTCGAAGGTTGAGCCACCTGAGGTTCCGATAAATGAACTTGAAAAATTGCCTATACCGTATCAGGTCCTAAGAAATTTTAAAAGAATGTCTACGCCGATTCCCATTGAAAGAAGGAAAAGAGCATTAGCCGCTTATTGTGCAATGATACAGGAAGTAGATGATTACGTCGGTGAACTTTACAAAGCAGTTGAAGAAAGCGGGCAATTGGATAATACTTATTTTATTTATACCTCGGATCACGGTGAATCTGCCGGTGAGCATGGGCTTTGGATGAAAAACAATTTATATGATGTTGCATCAAGAGTGCCTTTTGTTATATCAGGTCCCGATTTTGGTAAAGGCAAATCTTTCGTACAGCCCACAGGCCATATTGATATGGTAGCTACGATGATGGAGCTTGCAGGTTTAGGTACAATAAAAGAATTAAGAGGGACATCCTTATTGCCGATGATCAAAGAAGGGAATGGTAATGCACCGGAGTGGGCTTATACTGAGGCACACATGGAAGGCAATCCTACCGGTTCATGTATGATAAGAAAAGGAGACTGGAAGCTAATTCATTTTTCTTATGGCTATGGAGATATGCTGTTTAATATGAAAGATGATCCGGGCGAGAAAAACAATCTTATTGATAACCCGGAATATAAAGATAAAACAGATGAGTTAACGAAACTTTTGTACAGTAAAGTAAATCCGGAAGAAATTACTGATCGCGCATTCAACCTACAGAGTAAGATATTGAAAAATTTTACGGATACATTAAGTACAAATGAATTATTCCGGAAATTTGAAAAAAGATTAGGCGAAGGACAGGCAAAAGCGTTATCTAGAAAACTTAAAGGCATTTATTATCCTCAATAAAAATAAAAGATTTAACGGAGGTTCTATGGAATCAATGTTGACAAGAAGAAGTTTATTAAAAATAATTGGTACTGCGGCCGGTACGATTGGGCTGAGCAAATTATCTTTTGCCGATGGAGTAAATGTTTTCTTAAATCAACAGAAAAAGAAAAAGAAGAAAAAAAAGAAGGAACAGGTACTTCGGGAAAAAACTTTTTTCCAAAGATATAAAGAATTAGAAGTTGTCTATGAAAATCCGTTAAAAAGTAAAAATGATGTTAAGGATTTCATAATGGAAGGTAAAGCCGAGGTTAGTTTTGAAAACGGAAGGATGCGAATGCAGAATATACTAGATGCTTCGCTCGGACAGAAAGCAAATTTTGTCTACTGGTGCCCGGATACTTTTCCCGATAACATTGCAATAACATGGGACTTTTACCCGATAAAAGAACCAGGCTTATCTATCTTATTCTTTTCGGCAATGGGAAATAACGGTAAAGATATTTTTGATAAATCTCTTGCTAAAAGATCCGGAGATTATAAACAATATATCCGCGGCGATATAAATGCTTACCATGTTTCATATTTTAGAAGGAACCCAAAGGTACGTTACCTTCAATTGAGTAATTTGAGAAAAAGTTCCGGATTTCATTTTGCCGCTCAAGGTGCGGATCCTATTCCGTGCGTTGAATTTGCAAAACCTCCTTACAATATTAGGGTAGTTAAAACCGGACCTAATGTGGAATTTTATATAGATGAACTTTTAATATTTGATTGGGTTGACGACGGAAAAACTTACGGACCTGTTTTGAACAAAGGTAAAATCGGATTCAGGCAGATGGCACCGTTGATTGCGGAATATAGTAATTTTAAAGTTACAAAGATTAAAAGAATCAGTTAATTGCTTTAATTCAAAATTAAATATTACTAACAAAAGTTACTTTGAAATTGACCTCACCTCCCGATCCCCCTCTCTTTAATAAGGAGAGGGGGGAAGATGGAGGATGATATTATTAATTAAGAATTTGCATAACATCGGATATTGAAATAAGCAAATATTTTTATAATATATTTAGAATTATTTCTCATGCATTTTAGATGCGGTGCTCATCCAAGAAAAGGCTGATAATATGAACGAGACCACACAATTTCAATCTTTTCACATAATGGCTAAGCCAACAGGACCAATTTGCAACCTGGACTGTAAATACTGCTTTTATCTTGAAAAAGAAAATTTATATCCGGATAAACGAAGCTTTAGAATGCCGGATTATGTACTGGAAGAATTTATTAAACAAAAAATCGAAAGTGATAAATCTTCTACGGTTGTATTTGCATGGCAGGGCGGTGAACCTACGTTACTAGGTGTTAATTTTTTTAGGAAAGCAGTTGAATTTCAAAAAAAATATTCGGAAGGAAAGAAAATTGAGAACTCATTTCAAACAAACGGCGTTTTGCTGAATGATGAATGGTGCAAATTTTTTGCAGATAATGAATTTCTCATAGGGCTTTCAATTGATGGGCCGAGAGAACTTCACGATAAATACAGAGTTAATAAAGGTGGTAAACCTTCATTTGACTTGGTAATGAAGGGAATGGACTATTTAAAAAAATATAAAGTAAATTTTAATACGCTTACCGTGGTTCAAAGAGACAATTCCTATCATCCTCTTGAAGTATACAAATTTCTTAAAGAAATTGGTAGCGGCTATATGCAGTTTATTCCTATTGTTGAAAGAGCAGCAAACTCTTCTTCTACCGGGAATTTAAACCTTGTCTCTCCTGCATACCGGGATGAAGCAGAAGTAACGGAATGGTCTGTCGAACCACTTCAGTTTGGAATTTTTTTAAGTACAATATTCGATGAGTGGGTAAGGAATGATGTAGGAAAATATTTTGTACAGATATTTGATATCTCACTTGAAGCCTGGTACGGTATAACTCCAAGCTTATGCATTTTTCAGCCTACTTGCGGTGCTGCAATGGCACTTGAGCATAACGGCGATCTTTATTCATGCGATCATTATGTTTATCAGGAAAACAAGTTGGGCAATATAATGGAAAGCCCTATTTCTTCCTTAGTAAATTCGGAACAGCAGATAAAATTCGGGAAAGATAAATTAACTACTCTTCCTAATTATTGCCTTAACTGCGATGTAAGATTTATATGCAACGGAGAATGCCCAAAGCATAGATTTACAAAAACTCCTGACGGCGAAGACGGTTTAAATTATCTTTGCGAAGGTTACAAAAAATTTTTCCACCACATAGATCCTTACATGAAATTTATGGCAAATGAGTTTGCAAACAACCGGCCCCCTGCAAATGTAGTGTTGTGGGCACAAGAAAAAGATAATGGGTTCCCGGCATTAAATCCGGGCAGAAACGACTTATGCCCTTGCGGTAGCGGGAAAAAATATAAGAAGTGTTGCGGTTCTAATATTTTGAAATAGCAAAAACAGAAAATTAAACTGAAGTTATTAAACAATATTTAAGGATAATGAATTATGTTATTAAAAGGTAACCTTAAAGGTATCCAGCATGTCGGTTTACCGGTAACTGATATTGAAAAATCAAAAGCTTTCTATCTGGAATTCGGGTTCGAAGAAATAATGCGAAAAGATTTACCTGAAAAAGATGAAACTGTAAAAGTCGCTATGCTTAAAAAGGATGATCTTATCCTTGAACTTTATCAATTAAACGGCGCAGAGCTTAAAGAAATAGCTGCCAGAAAAGACGGACATATTGATCATATTGCTTTGGATGTGATTGATATTGAAGAAGCCTATAAAGAAATTAAAAATTCCGAATTGGAAATAATTGAGGAGCAAGCTCCGGTATTCCTGCCGTTTTGGGAAAACGGAGTAAAATATTTTTCTGTTCGCGGGCCAAATGGTGAGAAAGTAGAATTTAATCAAAAACTGTAATCGTTTTATTCTTCCTTTGTTTTTCAGAGTTACTTAATTTACTTATCTTTGCATATAGTAAAATAAAATTAAGTTTTAATAATTGCTGTTCTATCCGGTAATAATAGGGAGATGGATAGATGCTTTCCAAAATATATTCCAGTGCAACAGTAGGTATAGATGCATATATTGTTGAAGTAGAAACAAACATTGAAAAACAAATACCTGCCTTTACAATTGTAGGCCTGCCGGACAATGCGGTTAAAGAAAGCCGTGAAAGGGTAATTACCGCAATAAAAAACAGCGGCTTTGAGCTGCCCGCAAAAAAAATTACAATAAACCTTGCCCCGGCGGATATTAAAAAAGAGGGAAGTTCTTTTGACCTGCCCATTGCAGTCGGTTTGTTGTCTGCTTTCGAATTAATAGATACAAAATATTTAAGCGATACAATATTTTTAGGCGAACTTTCTCTCGACGGAACACTGCGCCCTATTAAAGGAGCCCTTCCTATTTCTGTTGAAGCGAGAAATAAAGGGCTTAAAAAAATTATACTTCCTAATGACTCCGCAAAAGAAGCATCAATAGTGGATGAAGTTGATGTTTACGGGATGGATAATCTCAACGAGGTTGTAAAATTTTTAAATGATGATTTGGCAAAAGAGAAAGTTATAACAGATAAGGATGAATTATTTTCAAGTATAAATTTATATCATCTGGATTTTTCAGATGTTAAAGGACAGGAAAATGTTAAAAGGGCTTTGGAAGTTGCCGCCGCCGGTGCGCATAACATAATAATGATTGGCCCGCCGGGTTCCGGTAAGACCATGCTGGCAAAAAGAATGCCTTCGATACTTCCGCCAATGACGTTTGATGAAGCGCTGGAAACTACAAAGATTCATTCAGTTGCCGGCTTAATATCAAAAAATCAGGCTTTGATTACTGAGCGGCCGTTTAGAAGTCCACACCATACTGTTTCGGATGCAGCGCTTGTAGGCGGCGGCTCGTTTCCCCGGCCGGGAGAAGTTTCCTTTGCGCATCACGGGGTTCTATTTCTTGATGAATTGCCGGAGTTTAAGAAAAATGTGCTGGAAGTATTGCGCCAGCCTCTGGAGGATTCCAGGGTAACTGTCAGCCGATCAAAATTGTCATTGGAATTTCCGGCAAACTTTATGCTTGCTGCAGCAATGAATCCGTGTCCCTGCGGATACTATACAGATCCCGGAAAAGAATGCACATGCACTCCACCTCAAATTCAAAAATATATGGCAAGAATTTCTGGACCGCTTTTGGATAGAATTGATATTCACATTGAAGTTCCGGCTGTAAAGTATAAAGAACTTTCTGCAGATTTTAAAAGTGAATCATCTCTTAAAATTAGGGAAAGAGTAATCCGGGCAAGACAAATTCAGCTTAAAAGATTTGAACAGCTTCCTTATATTTATACCAACGGAGATATGGGATCGAAGGAAGTAAGGCAATATTGTAAACTTGACACTGCAAGTTCAGAACTACTTAAAATGGCAATGACAAAACTCGGGCTTTCTGCAAGAGCATACGACAGGATATTAAAAGTGAGCAGAACAATTGCAGACTTGGAAGAGAGTGAAAATATTTTGCCGCAGCATATCAGCGAGGCCATTCAATATAGAAGCCTGGATAGGGAGTTATGGAAGCACTGAAGACAGAAATATAAATACCTATGAAATTTAGTACGCAACTAAATTCAATATTTTGACTTTTTCTATTATATAATTTAAAAGTTTATTATTTTTCCGCATGGCAATTGAATGCAGGAAATGCAAACACTTTTTTATCACGTGGGATCCTAAAAATCCGTACGGTTGTAAAGCATTCGGGATGAAAACAAGAAGAATGCCTTCGGTCGAAGTTTATTTAACATCCGGTAAAGACTGCTTGAAATTTCAAAAGAAAGAAAGCTTACTTAAAAAATAATTCTATACCATCGAATATTAATTATCGGACAATTATTTAAACAGCAGATCAGTTTTGCATCTTAAAGAATTTTATTCTCAACAAGATAACTAATAAACCCCGCTACTAATAAGACGGGAATTTTGAAACCGCAATATTTTTTTGTCATTGATGAAGTGGTGTTCGAAACGTGGAAAAAAGATCGATTGGTTGTTAGGTTAATTGTTCCGTCGAAGATGTTCCAAAAAATAGCACCGCTTAAGAAAATTGCCGAAAGCATTTTTTCCCAATTAAACTTACTGTAAAGAGCAATTGTAACTCCAAGACTAATTGCAAGCCCTCTCTGCAATAAAATAGTTTTATGCCAGAGTGAACTTATTTCATGTTGTTTAACCGGATCATTTCTAAATGAATTTTCTTTAATTCGAAGCCCTTCGGTATAACCGGAAACTAATGAATACAAAATTGCATTACCAATATAGAACTGTTGCGGAAAGCATATGGAAGTGAACAGTAAACACAAAAAAATTATCTTTTTCATATCATATCTCAAATTAATAATAATATAAATGGACAATAACTGTTCCAGCAGCTAAAGAAATAATAAGCTGTTATAAAATAATAAGATATAGTGGTAGTAAAATTCAATTTGGGTTGCAAAAGGTGTTAATATTACACATTAAAAAAATTTAACTGTAAATTAATTACTAGTGCAAACTTAGGGCTCTTTAAAATTCTAGAATTATAGTAACAAATTATTTTATAGAATAAATTCAAGATGCAAACAAAATCTTTTTTAGTTGGTTTTTCTGTCTTTTGTATACTTTAAAATTCTTATATTTCAGGGCAAATTAATAAACTTTTGTAAAACCAAGCCCGTTTTTGGTTAGTTATCAATATTTAATTTGCATTTTTCTTGAATTCCAGATATATTTGTTGCTCGTTTATAAAACCGGGCGGACGCCGGAGTTGGAGAGCCGGGGCGGACTGTAAATCCGTTGGCTGACGCCTTTGGGGGTTCGAATCCCTCGCCGCCCATTGTATTAGATTTTGTTATGAATTATTAAGGGAATAATATAATAGTGTTTTTTTAATTCCCTTATTTTTTTGTGTTTTTCTAAAATATAAATTGTTCTTAACAAGAATAGTGGGAGTAACTCAGTTGGCTAGAGTCATCCCGACCAGGTCGGGATTGGTCGCGGGTTTGAGTCCCGTCTCCTTTTCTCAAACAAGGAGCAAAATTTTATAAGATAATTTGTTCTTTTTAATAATATAAATAAGTTTAAGCGGGAGTAACTCAGTTGGCTAGAGTCACAGCCTTCCAAGCTGTTGGTCGCGGGTTCGAGTCCCGTCTCCCGCTCCGGTATGAGTTATTATATGTACATATTGGTAAGTCAAAAGGTTGATATACATTATGTCGGTTCAACAGGCGATTTAGAGAAAAGATTAGAATTACATAATAGTACACATGCCCGTTGAACGAAGCATTATCAGCCATGGGTTCTTAAATATTTTGAAGAGTTTGCCACAAGGAGTGAGGCAGTTAAGCGAGAACGATATGTAAAGTCGCTGAGAAATATAAAAAAGTTTTTAGAGATGGTAGAAAGGAGTAACTCAGTTGGCTAGAGTCGTCCCGACCAGGTCGGGATTGGTCGCGGGTTCGAATCCCGTCTCCCGCTCTGAAAAAACTGCTGACGTAGCTCAGTTGGTAGAGCACATCCTTGGTAAGGATGAGGTCACCGGTTCAACCCCGGTCGTCAGCTCTAGAATAAAAATTAGTAAATAATGAAGTGAAGAATAATGAGAGATATTATAACATTAGAATGTACGGAGTGTAAAAGAAGAAATTACACAACGACAAAAAATAAAAGACTTCATCCCAACCGGGTTGAATATAAAAAGTATTGCAGGTGGGATAAAAAGCATACAATTCACAAAGAAACTAAATAATTGCTACGTCAGTAGCTCAACTGGCAGAGCAGCGGTCTCCAAAACCGCAGGTTGGGGGTTCGAATCCCTCCTGACGTGCAGAGTAAAAACAGAGTGGGTTTTATATGAAAGAGAAAATTATTACTTTTTTTCAGGATGTGGTTAAGGAAATGAAAAAGGTTACCTGGCCAACCATGGATGAGTTAAAGGAATCTACAACAGTTGTAATAGTTTCATGCCTGTTGATTTCAGCTTTTACGTATGTAATTGATATGATAATTACTCAATTATTTAAAGGAATATTTTAACAGATGTCTGAATCTGAATTAAGATGGTATGTAATAAGAACTTTTTCCGGCCACGAGAATAAAGTTAAAAATCTTATTGAAGCTGAACTTAGAGATAATGAACGGCTAAAAGTTAAGGTTGAAGATATCCTTGTACCAACCGAAAAAGTGTTCGAAGTAAAAGACGGCAAGAAAAAAAGTAAAACAAAAAACTTTTTCCCAGGTTATATTTTGGTAAAAGCAGACCTGGATAATCAGGTAAAGGATTTCATTTTAAATACGCCTTCTGTTATGGGCTTTTTGGGAATGAAAAACAATCCCGAACCGCTTCAACCGGAAGAAGTAAAAAGAATTGTAGGCAGAATTACCCAGGATGACAGCAGCGAAAGAATGGAAACGTTTTTTAGGAACGGGGATATTGTTAAAATAATCGATGGTCCGTTTAATAATTTCAGCGGAACTATTCAGGAAGTTAACGAAGAAAAAATGAAAATTAAAGTTATGGTTTCAATTTTCGGTAGAAAAACTCCGGTTGAAATAGACTTTGTTCAAGCAGAATTAGAAAAATAATTAAGTATTTATTCCAATAAGGTAACAAAATGGCTAAGAAGATAACTGGATATATTAAATTACAAATACCTGCCGGTAAAGCTAATCCGTCTCCGCCTGTAGGCCCTGCATTAGGTCAAAAAGGTGTAAACATTATGGAGTTTTGCAAGCAGTTTAATGCAAGAACCTCAGATAAAGACGGCTTAATAATTCCGGTTGTAATAACTGTTTTTTCCGATAAATCTTTTACGTTTATTACAAAAACCCCGCCTGCAGCGGTTCTTCTTAAAAAGGCTGCTAAAATAGAAAAAGGTTCACCCGAACCGCATAGAAACAAAGTTGCTAAGGTTTCGAAAAGCCAGGTTAAGGAAATTGCGCAGTTAAAAATGCCTGACCTTAATGCTTATGATATTGAGCATGCATCCAGCATGGTTGCCGGAACTGCAAGAAGCATGGGTATTACGGTAGAAGATTAGTAAACAAAACAGTCAATACCGAAAGTTCAAAAGGAAAAAGAAAAATGCAAAAGACAAAACGAAATAAGGAAATTAGTAAATCATTTGATAAATCTAAAGAATATAGCCTGGAAGATGCCATAAAAATTTTAAAAGATCAATCCAAAGTTAAATTTATAGAGTCTTTAGATTGTGCAATTAGATTGGGCGTTGACCCCAGACATGCAGACCAGATGGTAAGAGGAGCTGTTTCTTTACCTCATGGAACAGGTAAGAAGGTAAGAATTCTGGTTGTTGCAAAAGGTGCTAAAGTTCAGGAAGCATTGGATGCCGGCGCCGATTATGCGGGCTTTGAAGAATACATTGAAAAGATTAAAGGCGGCTGGGCAGATGTTGACGTTATAATTGCCACACCTGATACAATGGGTGAACTTGGAAAACTAGGCAGGATTCTTGGGCCTAAAGGCTTAATGCCTAACCCTAAAACCGGCAGAGTTACTATGGATATTGCTAATGTAGTCAAAGAAGTTAAAGCCGGAAAGATTGAATTCCGTGTTGAAAAAACCGGCATAGTACATACTTCTTTAGGCAAATTGAATTTTGATGTTGATAAGTTAGCGGAAAACACCCGATCATTTTTAAATACTATTATAAGATTAAAACCTGCTACTGCAAAAGGGCAGTATGTTAAGAGTTTATATTTATCCAGCACTATGGGTCCCGGTTTGAAAATTACACGGGATGAATTAGCTGCTCATTAAAAAAATAAAAAAATTTTACGCACTCAATAAAAAATGCTTCAAAAATCCGGATATCCGGAAGGTAACGATTAATTAAAAACCGATATGGGAGAAAAATGTTAAATGCCGAACTAAATGAAACTCTGCAGGGTGAAGGGAAAAAATCTTCTTCGCAAGCGGAAGAACTCCGTAATGCAGGGAACATCAAAAAAAAGTCGGAAGTTATTTCTGAGGTAAAGGAAATGCTTCAAAGTTCGTCGGCAGTTTTTCTTACAGATTATACCGGGATTAATGTTGCAGACATTAATGAATTAAGGAATAGCTTTAGAAACGAAGGAGTTAAATATAAAGTATATAAAAACACCTTATTTAAAAGAGCTATTGATGAAACCGGTAAATATGAAAAACTGGCTGATCACCTGATAGGAATGACCGGATACGCTTTTGCATCCGATAATCCGGTTGTACCGGCAAAGATCATTAAAAAATATTTTGATGCCAATAATAAATTACTTCTTAAAGCCTGTTATATAGAAGATCAATATTATCCTGGAGAAAAACTTGATGAAATAGCTTCTCTTCCAACCAAGAAAGAATTATTGGCAAGCATAGTCGGAAGTATTGGCGCACCGATTTCAGGAGTTGTGGGTGCAATAAATGCTGTTATGCGGGATCTTGTAAGTGTGATAGATGAAATATCCAAAAAGCAGGCAGCATAAATAAAAATTAAAAAGAAAATAATTAGGAGAATAATAAAATGTCGGAAAAAGTATCTGAAATTGTAGATAAAATAAAAGGTCTTTCTTTAATGGAAGCATCTGAATTAAAGAAAGCATTGGAAGATGAATTTGGTGTAACCGCAGCAGCACCTGTAATTGTGGCAGGCGGCGGCCCTGCGGCAAACGGAGGAGCCCCGGTAGAAGAAAAAACCGAATTCGATGTTGTTCTAAAAACAATTGGCGACAAGAAAATAAACGTTATTAAAGTTGTTAGAGCTCATACCGGGTTAGGTTTAAAAGAAGCTAAAGACCTCGTTGATGGCGCTCCGAATACCGTTAAAGAAGCGGTATCCAAAGATGAAGCAGAAAAACTTAAGAAAGAATTTGAAGAAGCAGGCGCTACCGTAGAAATTAAGTAATTTTATTTTGGCTAGGTAAATATAAAAAGTGATCCCGCTTTGCTGGGATCTCTTTTTGTATTTTTGTATACGCTGTTTTATGATGTGACATTTAAGAAAAAGATTGAATAACATTGGAGGTTAAAATTGGATAATCAAAGAATTTCCTTCGGAAGAATTTCCTCTGTAATTGAGCCGCCTCATTTGTTGGACATACAAATCCTTGCGTTTGAAGAATTTGTTCAACTCAAAACTCCGCCCAATAAAAGAGAAAATAAAGGACTGCAAGCGGTTTTTAATACTAATTTTCCAATCTTTGATAACAAGGAAAATTATAGGCTGGATTTTATAGAATATTATATTGAAAAACCGCGTTTCTCTGTTCATGAATGTATGGAAAGAGGACTTACTTATGCCGCTCCTCTAAAAGGAAAACTACGGCTTTCTACAAAAGATCCGGAAACTCAAGAATTTGTTAATAGTGTTGAACAGGAAGTGTACCTGGGAAACCTTCCTTATATGACCGACAAAGGAACTTTTGTAATAAACGGTGCGGAAAGAGTTGTTGTTTCCCAATTGCACCGTTCACCGGGTGTTGCATTTTCGCAAACCGTACATCCTAACGGAACTCCGATATACTCGGCCAGGATTATTCCTTTAAGAGGTTCCTGGGTTGAGTTTGCAACGGATATTAATTACGTTATGTATGTTTACATTGATCGCCGTAAGAAATTCCCCGCATCAACTTTACTGCGTGCTCTTAATTTTGCAACAGATGAAGAAATTCTCAATCTGTTCGATTTAGTTCAGGAAATTAATGTTAAGAAAGTTAAAATTGAAGAATTTGTTGGAAGAACAATTGCCAGTGATGTATTTGATATGTCTACCGGTGAAATTTTCTTAACAAAAGATAGTGTGCTTACCGAGGAGGACCTTGAAAGATTAAAAGAAGCGGAAGTAGAAACTCTTAAATTTATCCAATCAGATAATCCGGTAGATGCCGATTTAATAGTAAATACTTTACGCAAAGATACTTCCAGTACAAGGGAGGAAGCTTTGTATTCTATCTACCGGCAGCTGCGTTCCGGAGAAGCCCCGGACCTGGATACCGCACAGTCCTTAATTGATAAATTATTTTTTAACGATAAAAGATATGATCTTGGTGATGTTGGCCGGCATAGGATGAACGATAAATTAAATTTAAATATACCGGAAACAACAACCGTACTAACTGTAGAAGATATTATAGCAATAATGAAATATATCATCAAACTAAGGAACGGCAATGAAAGCGTTGATGATATTGATCATTTGGGAAACAGAAGAATTAGAACTGTTGGCGAGCAGCTAGGTCAGCAGTTTAATGTTGGAATGGCGCGTATGGCAAGAACAATAAAAGAAAGAATGAACATGCGCGATACCGAAAACTTTACTCCGCAGGACCTGGTAAATGCCAGAACAATAAGCAGCGTTATAAATGCTTTCTTCGGAACGAATCAGTTATCCCAGTTTATGGATCAAACAAATCCACTGGCGGAATTAACCCACAAACGCAGAATGTCTGCATTAGGCCCGGGTGGTTTAACAAGAGAAAGAGCCGGCTTTGAAGTACGCGATGTTCACTATACACATTATGGGCGTTTGTGTCCTATTGAAACACCTGAAGGCCCGAATATCGGTCTTATTTCTTCTTTAACAATTTATGCAAGAGTAAACCGCTACGGCTTTTTGGAAACTCCTTACAGGAAAGTATTGAAAGGTAAAGTTTCCAGCGAAATAGAATATTTAACTGCGGAGCAGGAAGATTTATTTACAATAGCACAGGCAAATGCGCCTTTGGATGATCAAGGTAAATTTGTTCATGAAAGAGTAAAATCCAGGTTCAAAGGAGAATTTCCTATAGTTACACCGGATAATCTTCAATACATGGATGTTGCACCGGCACAGCTTGTAAGTGCGGCTGCAGCATTAATTCCGTTTCTTGAACATGACGATGCAAACAGAGCGCTTATGGGATCAAATATGCAGCGTCAGGCAGTTCCTTTACTAAGGCCGGAAGCACCTCTTGTTGGTACCGGGCTTGAAAGAAAAGTTGCCACCGATTCTCGCGCAGTTATTATTGCCGAGGATAACGGAGTAATAGAATCTATAGATGCCAACCGCATAGTTGTTAATTACGATGTTAATCCCAACAGCGCCGAAGCTTTAACTAACTTTGACGACGTAAAACGTACGGTTTACAATCTAATTAAATTTCACGGTACCAACCAGGAAACCTGCGTTAACCAGAGGCCTATTGTTAAAGAAGGCCAAAGAGTTGTTAAAGGCCAGGTTCTTGCAGACGGAAGCTCTACCGATCAGGGTGAATTAGCACTTGGAAGGAATGTACTTGTTGCATTTATGCCCTGGCGGGGCTACAATTTTGAAGATGCTATAGTCATTAGTGAAAAAGTTGTAAGCGAAGATGTTTATACTTCAATTCACATTGAAGAATTTGAACTTCAGGTAAGAGAAACAAAACGCGGGGAAGAAGAATTAACCAGAGAAATTCCTAACGTAAGTGAAGAAGCGGTTAGGAACCTTGATGAAAACGGAATAGTACGCGAAGGTGCGGAAGTAAAGGAAGGTGATATTCTAATTGGAAAGATTACTCCTAAAGGTGAAACCGATCCTACTCCTGAAGAAAAATTACTTAGAGCAATATTCGGGGATAAAGCCGGCGATGTTAAAGATGCATCGTTAAAAGCGCCTCCCGGATTAAAAGGAACGGTAATAAAAACCAGGCTTTTCAGCCGGAAGAAGAGAGATGCAGAAGCTAAGAAACAGGAAAAGAAACAACTGGATACGCTGGAAAACCAGCATAGCCAGGACCTAAAAACATCTTATGAAAAATTAATTGAGAAGCTGACTAAAATAACCAACGGTGAAACAACTACTGGTATTAGAGACCTTGAAGGCAGTGTTGTTTTAAGAAGCGGTACGGCAATTAAAGACTCTACGTTTTCCTCTATGGAAGATGTTACAAAACTAGACTATACTCTGGAATGGTTCGAATCGAAAAAAATAAATAATTTAATTAAAACTTTATACAAAAATTATTTTGATGTCCTTGCCGATCTTGAAGAAGATTTTAAGCGGGAAAGAATTAAAATAACTAGCGGCGATGAACTGCCTCCCGGAATTGTGCAGCTTGCAAAAGTTTATGTTGCTAAAAAGCGTAAATTATCCGTCGGAGACAAAATGGCGGGACGGCACGGCAACAAAGGTGTTGTAGCAAAAATAGTTCCTGCCGAAGATATGCCGTTTTTACCGGATGGTACTCCCGTTGATATAGTCCTTAATCCTCTTGGCGTACCTTCTCGTATGAATTTAGGCCAGTTATATGAAACCGCTCTTGGCTGGGTTGGCAAAAAGCTGGGTATAAAGTTTGCTACGCCAATTTTTGACGGGGCTAAAATTGAAGATGTTGAAGCGTGGCTGGAAAAAGGCGGGTTGGATAAAGGCAGCAAAACCGAATTGTACGACGGCAGGAGCGGCGAAAAGTTCCACCAGAAAGTTACATGCGGTTATATATACATGCTTAAGCTTAGCCATCTTGTTGATGATAAGATTCATGCCCGTTCGATTGGGCCTTACTCACTAATTACCCAGCAGCCGCTTGGCGGAAAGGCTCAGTTCGGCGGCCAGAGATTTGGAGAAATGGAAGTTTGGGCTTTGGAGGGATACGGTGCTTCCCACATTCTCCAGGAAATATTAACTGTAAAGAGTGATGATGTTGCCGGCAGAGCAAAAGTGTATGAAGCAATAGTTAAGGGTGAAAATCTACAGGAACCGAATATTCCTGAAGCATTTAATGTGCTGATTAAAGAACTTCAAGGTTTGGGCCTTGATATTAAAATTAATTAGCGGGTTAATGCTGCCCGTAAATTACGGGAATGTCCCCGCATAAGCGGGGCCAATTTTTTCACTAAGAAATTAGGAGATAATAAAATGCCATATAGAGTTCAAGAAAATGCAATGCGTGATTTTAATAGTATCACAATCGGTTTAGCAAGCCCTGATGATATTTTGTCTAGATCTTATGGAGAAGTTACAAAACCGGAAACAATAAATTACAGATCATTCCGCCCGGAAAAAGACGGCTTGTTTTGTGAAAAAATATTTGGGCCAACCCGGGACTGGGAATGTTTTTGCGGTAAGTATAAAAGAATTCGTTATAAAGGTATTATATGCGACAGATGCGGTGTGGAAGTAACACAAAAAAGTGTTCGCCGGGAAAGAATGGGACACATTGGCCTTGCAGTTCCTGTTGTTCACATTTGGTTTTTTAGAGCACAGCCTTCCAAAATTGGAAATATTATTGGTCTAAGCTTAAAAGAACTTGAAAAAATTATTTACTACGAATCCTACGTTGTAATAAATCCCGGTCCTACCGGTTTAAGCCGGCTGGATTTGGTTTCAGAGGATCAATATTTCGAAGTGTTAAATTCACTTCCTGCGGGAAATGAAAAATTAGATGATGAGGATCCTAAAAAATTTGTTGCAAAAATCGGCGGCGATGCCGTTAAAGAAATTCTTAAGAATACGGATATTGAAAAACTATCTAAAGAATTAAGAGATCAGCTTCTTGTAGAAACTTCACAGCAGAAAAAAGCTGATTTGCTGAAAAGGCTAAGAGTTATAGAAGCATTTAAAGAAGAAGACGGCAAAGCACAAAATAAACCGGAGTGGATGGTACTTAATTATATACCGGTTATCCCTCCCGAGTTAAGGCCGCTGGTTCCTTTGGAAGGCGGGCGTTTTGCTACCAGCGATTTGAATGATTTGTACAGAAGAGTAATTATCCGTAATAACCGATTAAAAAGATTAATAGATATTAAAGCACCGGAAGTAATTCTTCGCAACGAAAAAAGAATGCTTCAGGAAGCTGTTGATGCGTTGTTTGATAATTCCAGACGAGGAAGTGCGGTTAGAAGTGATAATAACAGGCCGCTTAAATCTTTAAGCGATATGCTAAAAGGTAAGCAGGGTAGATTCAGACAAAACCTGCTTGGTAAAAGAGTTGATTATTCAGGCCGTTCAGTTATTGTTGTAGGCCCGGAACTTAAACTGCACCAATGCGGGCTTCCTAAAGATATGGCCGTGGAATTATTCAAACCCTTTATTATTAGAAAATTAATTGAAAGAGGGCATAATAAAACAGTAAAGAGTGCCAGAAAAGTAGTTGATAGAAAAGATCCGCTTATCTGGGATATTCTTGCAAAAATAATTGAAGGACACCCTATTCTGCTTAACCGTGCACCTACCCTGCACAGGCTGGGCATCCAGGCATTTCAGCCGATATTAATAGACGGCCGGGCTATCCAGCTTCACCCAATGGTTTGTACTGCATTTAATGCCGACTTTGACGGCGACCAAATGGCGGTTCATGTTCCGCTTTCTTACGAAGCTCAGTTGGAAGCAGGTTTATTAATGCTAAGCAGTCATAATATTCTTTCACCTCAAAACGGAAGCCCTATTGTCGTTCCTACACAGGATATAGTTTTGGGATGCTATTATCTTACCAAGTTTAAAGAAGGCGAAAAAGGCGAAGGAATGATTTTCGGCTCACCGGAAGAAGTTATTATAGCTTACAATTCTAAAATTGCCGGGCTTCATGCAAAAATTAAAGTTCGTATCCAGGGCACAATGATTGAAACAACAGTTGGCAGAGTTATCTTTAACCAGATTGTTCCAAAAGAGATGGGTTACTTTAACCAGCTTCTTATAAAGAAAACATTCGGCGGATTTATCGGCCAGATGTTTATTAAATTAGGGAATAAGGTAACTGCAAAATTCCTTGATGATTTAAAAGATATAGGGTATAGATATTCAACTGCAGGAGGTTTATCTGTTAGCTTTGCAGATATGATTATACCTGAAGAAAAAGAAACTTTAATTGAAAAGGCAAATAAAAAAGTTGAAGGTATTTTAAACGAACATGAGCAGGGTGTTATAACTGATGCCGAACGTTATAATAAAATAATTGACGTTTGGACACACACTACCAATGACGTATCTCGTGCTCTTATGGAAAAAATTAAAGGTGCGGACAACGGCTTTAACTCTCTGCACATGATGGTTGATTCCGGTGCAAGAGGTTCGCAGGAACAGGTAAGGCAGCTCGCCGGTATGCGCGGGCTTATGATGAAGCCTCAAAAAAGTTTATCCGGCCAGGCAGGTGAAATAATTGAGAACCCGATTATTGCTAATTTTAAAGAAGGCCTTTCGGTACTAGAATATTTTATCTCTACCCACGGTGCAAGGAAAGGACTTGCGGATACTGCATTAAAAACAGCGGACGCAGGTTATCTTACAAGAAGATTAGTTGATGTTTCCCAGGATGTTATTGTTACCGAAAAGGATTGCGGTACAATTCTGGGAATTGAAATTACGGCTCTTAAAGATGTTGAACAGGAAAGAGAACCGCTGGGAGAAAGAATTACCGGGCGTGTAGCTCAGGAAGATATATATGACCCGCGCAGCGATGAATTAATTTGCCCTGCCGGTGAAATGATTACCGAAGAAATCGCCGAGAAGATTGAAGATGCCAGTATAGATTCGGTATATATTAGAACTGTATTAACTTGCGAAGCAAAACGCGGTGTTTGCGCTAAGTGCTACGGAAGAAACTTAACAAATGGTAAACTTGTTGAAATTGGCGAAGCAGTCGGAATTATTGCTGCACAGTCAATCGGCGAACCCGGTACACAGCTTACATTAAGAACATTCCACCTTGGCGGTACTTCATCAAGAATTGCAAGCCAATCCCAGGTAGAAGCTGCAATTGACGGTATAGTTAAATTCGAAAGAATTAACTTTGTTGAAAAGTCTGATTTTCTTGGGAAAGTAAAAGTAGTAACCGGGCGTAGAGGTTCGATAGGAATTTATGACGACAACAACAGGCAGATAAAAAGGTACGATGTTCCTTACGGTGCGGAACTTGTTGTGAATGACGGACAAAAGATTAAAAAACGTATGCCGTTATATAACCACGATCCTTACAACGCAGTTATATTAACAGATATCCCAGGCAGAGTAAAGTTTATCGATATGATAGACGGTGTAACTTTGCAGCAAGTTACCGATGAACAAACCGGTCACGTACAAAAAGTTGTTATTGAATCTAAAGATAAAACTCTTACGCCAAGTATTGCAGTTGAAACGGATGACGGTAACAGAAAGTCATTTAATATCCCTACAAGGTCTTACCTTTCCGTTGAGGAAGGTGAAACAATTCCGGGCGGAACCATACTTGCCAAAATTTCCAAACAGCAAAGTAAAAGCCGGGATATTACCGGTGGTCTTCCAAGAGTAACGGAATTGTTTGAAGCAAGAAGCCCGCAGGAAACCGCAATAGTTTCAGAAATTGAAGGTACAGTAAAATTCGGTGCTAGAAAAAAAGGCTCCAGAGAAATTATAGTTATTGCGCCGGATAAATCCGATGAAAAGAAATATAATGTTCCGCTTGGAAAACATATTCTTGTACAGGAAGGTGATGAAATTCCTGCCGGCGAAAAAATAACCGATGGCCCGATTAATCCGCATGATATTTTGAAAATTAAGGGTACAAGTGCCGTTCAGGAATACCTTGTAAATGAAATTCAAGATGTATACAGACTTCAAGGTGTAAAGATAAATGATAAACATATCGAAGTTATTGTTCGCCAGATGCTGCAAAAAATAAAAATAGTTTCACCCGGCGATACAAAATTCCTTGAAGAAGATGCAGTTGACAGAAACGAATTCATAGAAGAGAATAATAAAATTATGTCTCTTGTTCGTATTGAAGATAAAGGCGACTCCAGGTATAAAGACGGCCAATTGATTTCGAAGAGTAAACTAAGAGAAGTTAATTCCGATTTAAAGAAAAAAAGTAAAAAGCAGGTAGCTGCCAGAGATGCAGAACCTGCAACTTTTGAGCATGTACTTCTTGGAATTACTCAGGCAGCCCTTTCAACAGAAAGCTTTATTTCTGCTGCTTCATTCCAGGAAACAACAAAAGTACTGGCAAATGCAGCTACGGAAGCTAAAGTTGATAATTTACTGGGATTAAAAGAAAATGTTGTTATGGGACATTTAATTCCCGCTGGTACCGGTTTAAAGAAATACAGAAACGTTATTCTTCCTGCAGAAGAAACTACTGTAGAAAAAGAAGAAAAACAGGAAGAAGTGCAAGCATAGAAGTTAATTATTAAAATCCGGTAGAATAATAAACCCTGCCGGATTTTTTTATCTTAAAAAGAATTAAAAATATTTTCGGATTTCTTGACAAATTTTAACATATAATCTATATTTGAAGTCTGAATTTTTTTAGATATTGAAAGTTAGGAGTGATTAGTGCCTACAATAAATCAGTTAGTTAGGAAAGGCCGGGTTCAAATTTTAGCAAAGAAAAAAGCACCGGCACTGGACGCTTGTCCGCAAAAAAGAGGCGTGTGTACAAGGGTTTATACCTCAACTCCTAAAAAGCCTAATTCCGCTTTAAGAAAAGTTGCAAGAGTTAGGCTTACCAATAGTATGGAGGTAACTGCATATATTCCGGGAGAAGGGCACAATTTGCAGGAACACTCAATTGTTTTAATTAGAGGCGGCAGGGTAAAGGATTTGCCGGGTGTTCGTTATCATATTATTCGCGGTACCTTGGATACCAGCGGTGTTGAAGACAGAAAAAAAGGCAGATCCAAATACGGTGCAAAAAAACCAAAGGCTAAATAAGTTTTATGAGAAAGAAAAGAGCAGACAAGAAATTATTAAAACCGGATCCGAAGTATTCGGATGTTTTAGTTTCCAGGTTTATAAACTCTATAATGTATGACGGAAAAAAATCCAAAGCTCGTAAAGTTGTTTACGATGCTTTTAATATTATAGAAGAAAGGACTAAAAAACCCGGTCTGGAAATTTTTAAAAGAGCTTTGGCTAATACGCAGCCGGTTATAGAAGTTAGAAGCAGAAGAGTTGGCGGTGCAACTTACCAGGTTCCTACCGAAGTTAGGCCCGAACGAAGAACTGCATTAGCTATGAGATGGCTTAAAACTTATGCCAGGGCGCGAAACGATAAATCTATGAAATTAAGGCTGGCTTCGGAATTAATTGCTGCTTCAAACAATGAAGGTTCGGCAGTTAAGAAAAAAGAAGATACTCATAAAATGGCCGAAGCAAACAAAGCCTTTGCACATTTTAAATGGTAATGAATTATTAAAGTTAAGGAATATTATATTTAAGTTATGACTGCAAGACTACCAATAGAGAAAGTACGTAATATAGGAATTATGGCTCACATAGATGCAGGTAAAACTACAACTACGGAACGCATCTTATATTATACGGGAAAGCTCCACAGAATAGGCGAAGTTCATGATGGAGCGGCAACTATGGACTGGATGGAACAGGAGAAAGAACGCGGCATTACAATAACCAGTGCTGCTACTACTTGTTTTTGGAACAATCATCAGATAAATATTATTGATACACCTGGCCACGTTGATTTTACAGTTGAAGTTGAAAGATCATTAAGAGTATTGGATGGGGCGGTTGCTTTGTTTTGCGCTGTTGGCGGTGTGGAACCTCAATCGGAAACTGTTTGGAGGCAAGCAGATAAGTACCGTGTTCCGAGAATTGCTTTTATAAATAAGATGGACAGAACAGGTGCGGATTTTTTTAATGCACTGCAAATGATGAAAGACAGACTGGGTGCAAACGCAGTTCCTATTTCGCTTCCAATTGGCGAAGGAGATTTGTTCTCCGGCGTTATTGATCTTTTAACATTCAAAGCACGTATGTACCATGAAGAGACTATGGGGGCAACGTACGATGAATTTGATATTCCCGAAGATTTACTTGAGACCGCAAGCAAATATAGAACACAAATGCTTGAAGCTGTTTCAGATATAGATGATACCCTGCTTGAAAAATATCTTGAAGGCAGAGAGATAACTGAAGAAGAAATTAAGACTGTTTTAAGAAAAGCTACAATCGAGTTAAAAATTATTCCTGTTCTTTGCGGTTCAGCTTTTAAAAATAAAGGAATACAGAAACTGCTGGATTCGGTTGTAGATTTTCTTCCGGCTCCTAATGATTTTAAGGAAATTGAAGCTCATCATATCGGAATAAACGATATTGTTAAACGTAAGATTGATGATAAAGAAAAGTTTACTGCTTTAGCTTTTAAAATTATGAATGATGCGTATGTTGGTAAACTAACATTCTTTAGGGTTTATACCGGTCAGTTAAAGGCTGGCTCTTATATTTATAATGCGGTAAGCGGTAAAAAGGAAAGAATAAGCAGGCTTCTTCAAATGCATGCAAACCATAGAGAAGAAATTGAAGAAGTTAAAGCCGGTGATATTGCCGCAGCAGTAGGTTTAAAATACACAAGAACCGGTGATACTCTTTGCGATGAGCATGATGCCGTTATGCTGGAAAAAATTGTTTTCCCCGAACCGGTAATTCAAATTGCAATAGAACCGAAAACAAAAGCAGACCAGGATAAACTTTCCGATGCTCTTGTTAAATTATCGGATGAAGACCCGACTTTTAAAGTTAAAGTTGATGAAGAAACCGGACAAACATTAATAAGCGGGATGGGCGAACTTCATCTTGAAATTTTAGTAGACAGGATGAAACGCGAATTCAAAGTGGAAGCAAATATTGGTAAACCGCAGGTTGCTTACAGAGAAACCATTACAGCACCAATAAATGCCGAAGGTAAATTTATTAAGCAAAGCGGCGGTCGTGGTAAGTACGGACATGTATGGGTTGAATTTAGTCCTAATGAACCCGGTAAAGGATATGAATTTACGAATGCAATAATCGGCGGTGTAGTTCCAAAAGAATATATTCCCGCTGTTTCTGCCGGTATACAGGAGGCAATGAGAAACGGTGCTATTGCAGGCTTTCCGGTTGTAGATGTTAAAGCAAAGTTGTATGACGGTTCATATCACGATGTGGACTCGGATGAAATTTCCTTTAAGGTTGCCGGTTCATTGGCATTTAAGGAAGCTGCTAAAAGAGGTAAGCCCGTTCTTTTGGAGCCGATTATGGATGTTGAGGTTGTTACTCCGGAAGAATATCTTGGAGATGTAATGGGTGATTTAAATTCCAGGAGAGGAAAGATAGAAGGTTTTTCGGCAAGGAAAGATGCACAGGTTATTAAAGCTACGGTACCGCTTGCAGAAATGTTCGGTTATGCTACCATACTTAGGTCAATGACTCAAGGCAGGGCAATTTACACTATGCAGTTTTCGTATTACAACGAAGTACCCAAGAGCATTGCAGAAGAAATTGCTGAAAAATCGTTAGGTAAGAAATCGGTAATTATTACATAATAAATTTGATTATTAATTAAAAGAAATAATAAGCAAAGGAGAATTAGATGGCAAAAGAAAAATTTGACAGGAGTAAACCTCACGTTAACGTAGGTACAATCGGCCACGTAGATCATGGCAAAACTACATTAACCGCTGCCATCACAATGGCTCTCGCATTAAAGGGCTTATCACAGATTAGAACTTTTGACAGTATTGATAATGCTCCCGAAGAAAGAGAAAGAGGTATTACTATTGCAACTGCACATGTGGAATATTCAACAGAAAAAAGACACTATGCTCATGTGGATTGCCCCGGACATGCGGACTATGTTAAAAACATGATTACCGGTGCTGCCCAAATGGATGGAGCTATTTTGGTAGTAGCTGCTACCGATGGCCCAATGCCTCAAACAAGAGAGCATATTCTTCTTGCTAGACAAGTTGGTGTTCCTAGAATTGTTGTGTTTCTTAATAAAATTGACATGGTTGACGATCCCGAATTAATCGAATTAGTTGAAGTTGAATTAAGGGATTTGTTAACTTCTTATGAATTTCCCGGTGATGAAATTCCGATTATTAAAGGCTCTGCTTTACAGGCTTTGGAAGCCGGAGCTTCAAATGCACCGCTGGATGACGCAAGATATAATTGCATTTGGGAACTAATGGATGCCGTTGACAGCTACATTCCGGTTCCGGAAAGAGAAACCGATAAACCTTTCTTAATGCCTGTTGAAGATGTCTTTTCTATTACCGGCCGCGGCACTGTTGCAACCGGAAGAGTAGAAAGAGGTCAAATTAAATTAAGTGAAGAAGTTGAGTTGATCGGTTTAGGTCTTCATAAGAAAACAGTTGTTACCGGTATTGAAATGTTTAGGAAAGAGCTAGATGCAGCAATTGCCGGAGACAATGCAGGCCTTCTTTTAAGAGGTGTTGATAAAAAAGAAATTGAGAGAGGAATGGTACTTGCAAAACCAGGTTCCATTACTCCTCATAAAAAGTTTGTCGGGTCGGTTTATGTTCTATCTAAAGAAGAAGGCGGACGCCACACACCGTTTTTCAGCGGATACAGGCCGCAGTTTTATTTTAGAACTACAGATGTTACGGGAGTTGCTACTCTTCCTGAAGGAACCGAAATGGTTATGCCCGGTGATAGAGTTGATCTTTCCGTTGAACTTATTTCCGAAATTGCAATGGAAGAAGGGCTCCGTTTTGCTATCCGTGAAGGAGGAAGAACAGTAGCTTCCGGTTTAGTAACAAAGATTATAGAATAATAGAATTAAAAAATCCCTCCCGGAAATTACGGGAGGGATTTTCTGTGTAAATATAATAAGGAGTAATTTAAGTGCCCGGTCAAAAGATTAGAATAAAGTTAAAATCATACGATCATATTTTGATTGATAAATCTACTGAAAAGATTATTAAGACGGTTAGAAGTACCGGGGCAATAGTTTCCGGACCTATTCCGCTGCCGACAAGAAGAACAGTATATACTGTTCTTAGGTCTCCTCATGTAGATAAAAAATCTAGGGAACAATTTGAAACAAGGGCACATAAAAGAATTATTGATATACATAATTCAAACAATAAAACCGTCGATTCGCTTAGTAAGCTTGATATACCGGCGGGTGGTGTCATAGAGATTAAGCTTTAATGAATTTGGGAGTTAAGATGTCCGGAATAATCGGTAAGAAAATAGGAATGTCAAGTGTTTTTAACGGTGATGGTGAATTGGTACCCGTTACCGTTATTGCCGCCGGTCCTTGCAAAATAGTTTCTATACGAACTAAAGACAAGGATGGGTATGAAGCACTTCAATTAAGTTACGGCGAAAAAAAGGAAAAGAATATTTCTAAACCTGTTTTAGGCCAGTATAAGAAAAACAATTTAGCTCCTGCCTGTGTTTTAAGAGAGTTTAATTTTCCTTCTATTAAGGAATATAAAATAGGCGATGAAATTAAGACTGATCTTTTTACGGAAGGTGAAAAGATAAAGGTTCGCGGTACAAGCAAAGGCAAAGGATTCCAAGGTGTTATGAGAAGGCACGGATTCGGCGGAGTAGGCGGCACTACCCACGGCCAATCGGATAGATTAAGAGCACCGGGTTCTATTGGTGCTAGCTCGTATCCTTCAAGAGTTTTTAAAGGACAAAGGATGGCCGGAAGAACAGGCTTTGATAATGTTACTGTTTCCAACTTAAAAGTTGTTAAAATTCTTCCGGAAGAAAATTTAATTTTAGTTAAAGGTGCTGTTCCGGGTGCCATAAATTCATACGTAGAATTAATTAAGCCTTAAAATAGATATTGGTTAAAATAAAATGACATTAGAAGTATACAAAATAGACGGAAGTTTAACTGGTGAGAAATTAGAACTTGCCGATGATATTTTCGGGATTGAACCGAATGATCATGCAATTTACTTATCCGTTAAATCTTTTTTAGCAAACCAAAGGCAGGGAACTCACAAAGCTAAAGAAAGAGGAGAAGTAAGAGGCGGAGGTAAAAAACCCTGGAGGCAAAAAGGAAGAGGCGGTGCTAGAGCCGGTACGACACGTTCGCCGTTATGGGTCGGCGGCGGTACAATATTTGGCCCGCGGCCTAGAGATTACAGGCAGGATTTACCTAAAAAAGTAAAAAAGCTAGCTAGAAAATCCGCTCTTAGTTATAAAGTAAAGGATGAACAAATAATTGTTGTTGAGGATTTTAATTTTGAAAATCCAAAGACTAAGGATTTTATAAGCCTGCTGGATGCATTTAAAATTTCCGGGAAAAAAGTTTTACTGCTTACCAATGAAAAACAAGAAACGATTTTTAAATCTTGCAGAAATATTCCCAAAGTTAAAGTTTTGGAAGCCTATAAAGCATCTACTTACGACATACTAAACAATCAGGTTTTAATGATGCAAAAGAGTGCGGTAGATATAATTATACATTCATTTAAGACTAAAGAAGAGGCGGTGAATTAAAATGCATAATGTCTTGGTCAGCCCGTTAATTACGGAAAAAATGACTAACCTAACCGCTGATACCGGCAAGTATGGCTTTCTTGTAAACATTGAAGCAAATAAAATTGAAATTGCAAAAGCGATTAGCAAAAAATATCAGGTTACAGTAATAAGCGTAAGAACTATAAACTATGCCGGAAAAACCAAAACGCAATTTAGAAAAAGCGGCAGGTTCGAAGGTAAGACTCCTAAATTTAAAAAAGCAATTGTTACCCTTAAAAAGGGTGAAACAATAGAAACATTTGAACAAGTATAGATTGGTATTCAGGTAAACTAAATGGCTATTATTAAAATAAAACCAAATACGCCCGGTACAAGGTTTATGTCGGTTCCCTCGTTTGAGGAAATTACAAAAACCAAACCGGAAAAATCGCTAACCGTAGCGTTAAAAAAATCCGGCGGAAGAAACAACCTGGGAAGAGTAACCGCCAGGTATAAAGGCGGCGGGCATAAAAGGAAATACAGAATTCTGGATTTCAAAAGAGATAAAACAGGTATTCCTGCTAAAGTATTTTCAATTGAATATGATCCGAACAGAACTTCCAGAATTGCACTTTTACATTATGCCGACGGAGAAAAAAGATATATAATTGCACCAAACGGTTTAAAAGTTGGAGATACGGTTCGGTCAGGTTCCGGCAGTGATATTTATGTTGGGAATGCATTACCGCTAAAAGAAATGCCGCTGGGCAGTTTTGTTCATAATGTTGAATTGAAACCGGGTAAAGGCGGGCAGCTTGGAAGAAGTGCCGGTTCTGCTTTGCAGGTTCTTGCTAAAGAAGGCGATTATGCACAATTAAAAATGCCTTCCGGCGAAGTTAGAATGGTTAGATTAAACTGCATGGCTACTTACGGTGTTGTAGGTAATGCGGAACAAGAAAATATAAGTTACGGTAAAGCTGGCAGATCCAGGTGGCTTGGTGTTAGGCCTCATGTTAGAGGTGTGGCTAGAAACCCAGTAGATCATCCTATGGGCGGCGGTGAAGGTAAAACTTCTGGCGGCGGTCATCCTGTCTCTCCATGGGGTCAAAAAGCGAAAGGATTAAAAACCCGGAAGCATAAAAAAGAATCAAATAAATTAATTATTAAACGACGGAATAAGTAGAGATTTATTATGCCTAGATCGGTTAAAAAAGGACCATTTGTTGATTATAAACTGGAAGCTAAAATAAATCAGCTTAACAGCGGCAATCAGAAAAAAATTATAAAAACTTGGTCAAGAGCTTCTACAATTACTCCGGATTTTGTCGGCCATACTATTGCTGTTCATAACGGAAACAAAATGATTCCCGTTTACATTACTGAAAACATGGTTGGACATAAACTGGGAGAATTTGCACCTACTAGAATATTTAGAGCTCACCCGGGCACTAAAGCAGAAAAGGCATCTAAGGCAGCAAAATAATTCGAACAAAAGGAATTTTTAATTAAATGGAAGCAAAAGCAATACATAAATATATAGGCTCTTCACCCCGCAAAATGCGGCTGGTTGTTGATTTAATTCGCGGAGTTTCGGTTGATTAGGCTTTGGAAATTCTTCACTTCTCTCCCAAACATGCTTCTAAAGATGCGGAGAAAGTTTTAAGATCTGCTGTTGCTAACCTCTTAAACAGAGATGAAGCAACAAGGCTGGAACCGGAAGAATTATTTGTAAAAGAGGCTTTCGTTAACCAGGGACCTACTGTTAAAAGAATTTCCCCTGCCCCTATGGGAAGGGCTTATAGAATTAGAAAACGCTCCTGTCATTTAACAATTGTAGTAGCAACAAAGGCATAAACTTAGGAGGATATTTTTTTTGGGACAAAAAACGAACCCCATAGGATTAAGAGTTGGAATTATTAGAGGATGGGACTCTAACTGGTATGAAAATAAAAGTTACTCTTCTAAATTAAAAGAAGATGAAAAACTAAGAGATTATATTAGAAACCGATTAAAGAAGGCCGGTATTTCCAGAATTGTTATTGACAGAACTTCTAAAAATGTAATTTTAACCATACATACTTCCAGGCCGGGAGTTGTTATTGGAAAAAGCGGTAAGGAAATTACCCAGCTAGAACAAGAATTAAAGCAAGTTACGGATAAAGAGGTAAAAGTGCAGATATCCGAAATTAAAAGGCCGGAACTGGATGCTTATCTTGTGGCTGAAAATATTGCAAGCCAAATCTCCGGCAGAGTGTCTTTTAGAAGAGCCATGAAAATGTCTATTACCTCTGCAATGAGGATGGGTGCCGAAGGTATTAGAATTATGTGTTCGGGAAGATTGGGCGGCGCTGAAATGGCTAGAACGGAACAATACAAAGAAGGACGTATTCCGCTCCATACTATTAGAGCAGATATTGATTACGCAAACGGTAGAGCCGAAACTATTTATGGTTCAATCGGAATAAAAGTTTGGATTTGCCGGGGTGAAATTTTAGGTAAAAGAGCATCGGAATAAATTTGACAATTATAAATTAAAAATTAAAAATGAGTAAGGCTTTATGATTTTAATTTTGCTTTTATTAATTTTTAATTAACACAGAGTTTCAGGAGTTTGAATTATGTTAATGCCGAAAAGAGTTAAATTTAGAAAATCGCAGCGCGGAAGAATGGCTGGTAAAGCTAAGCGGGGCAGTTCCGTTGCATTCGGAGATTTCGGATTAAAAGCATTGGAACCGCATTGGATTACAAGCCGGCAAATTGAAGCCTGCCGTGTTGCTCTTTCCAGGAAAATGAAAAGAGACGGTAAAGTTTGGATTAGAATTTTTCCCGATAAACCGGTTTCTAAAAAACCGCTTGAAACAAGAATGGGTAAAGGTAAAGGTGCCCCTGAGTTTTGGGTAGCTGTTGTTAAACCGGGCAGAATCTTATTTGAAGTTTCAGGCGTTTCGAGGGAATTAGCTAATGAAGCTCTTAGAACATGCTCTTATAAATTGCCCATTAAAACTAAAGTTGTATCCAGACCGGACTTTGAATAAAAATTTAGGTGTGAAATAAAATGAAAATTCATGAAATAAGAGAATTAAAAGACGACGAACTGCTAAAACAAATTCAGGAAGATGAAACAAGCCTTATGGATTTGCGCTTTGCACACCAACTAAAGCAGTTAACAAATACGGCAAAACTTAAAATAACTAAGAAAGAACTTGCCAGGTTAAAAACTGTCCTTAAAGAAAGACAGAAGGCTAAAAAGCCCGAAACCGGGGAAGTACAAAAAGAAGGAGTTAATGCTTAAATATGGAACAACGCGCTTTAAGAAAAACCAGAGTTGGTGTTGTAATTAGCAACAAAATGCAGAAAACTATTACTGTTGCTATAGAAAGAAGAGTTCCTCATAAAATTTATAAAAAGTATTTTAAGAAAACCACCAAGTTAATGGCGCACGACGAGAAGAATGAATGCAGTATAGGCGATAGAGTTAGAATTATGGAAACTCGTCCCCTTAGTACTAAAAAAAGATGGCGCTTAGTAGAAATTGTAGAAAAAGCCAAGTAAGCCGGAAGCTTACTAGTAGTTAAAGCAAGGAGTACAGTTAAATGATTCAAGAAGAAACGAATTTAGTTGTTGCCGATAACTCAGGCGCAAAAAAAGTAAGGTGCATCCGTGTACTTGGCGGCAGCGGTAGAAAGTACGCCAGCGTTGGAGACTTGGTTGTGGTTGCCGTTAAAGCGGCAATTCCAAACGGTACGGTTAAGAAAGGCGAAGTATCCAGGGCAGTTATTGTTAGAACAAAAAAAGAAGTCAGAAGAAAAGACGGTTCTTATATTAGGTTTGATGAAAATGCGGCGGTTCTTATAAATAACCAGAATGAACCTAAAGGTACTCGTATATTCGGCCCGGTTGCCAGAGAGTTAAGAGAAAAACAATTTATGAAAATTGTTTCCCTTGCCCCCGAAGTATTATAAATTAGAAAGAGTCTTAAATTCGGAAGTTAAATGAAAATTCATAAAAACGATAACGTAATGGTTGTTGCCGGAAACGACAGAGGTAAAACCGGTAAAGTCTTAAAAGTATTTCCTAAAATAAACAGGATAATTGTTGAAGGAATAAATTTAAGACTGAGGCATTCTAAGCCGAGTCAAACAAATCCACAGGGTGGAATTGTAGAAAAGGAATCTCCTATTCACGTATCTAATGTTATGCTTATAGATCCAAACAACAGCCAACCTTCCAGGTTAGGTTCTCAAATTATTTTAGATGAAAAAACCGGAAAAAAGAAAAGAGTTCGCGTAAGCAGAACCAGTGGAGAGATGATTTAATAACAAAATTTTTTTTAATTGAATAATGGCAGAGAAAAAAACAAAAAAAGATAGTGCTCAAAAGCAGCAGCCGAAAGGTGCTAAAAAAGAAAAGACAGGCACCCCGGAAAAAGAAATTAAAATAAAAGCAAGACTGGCAGACACTTATAAAAACGAAATTATACCGGGATTGCTTAAAAAATTCGATTATAAAAGTGTTATGCAGGTTCCAAAGCTCCATAAAATTGTTGTGAATATGGGTGTGGGTGCTGCTGTTGCCGATCAAAAAATTTTAGAGGAAGCAGTTAAAGAACTGGAAGCTATAACCGGGCAAAAAGCAAGTATTAGAAAAGCCAAAAAAGCTATCTCTAATTTTAAGCTTAGAGAAGGTGTAAATATTGGAGCAGTGGTTACTTTAAGAAGAGAAAAAATGTTTGAGTTTTTGGACAGGCTTATAAATATTGCGCTTCCGCGTGTTAGAGATTTTAGAGGTCTTTCCGATAAATCTTTTGACGGCAGAGGTAATTATTCTCTTGGAATTAAAGAACAAATTATTTTCCCGGAAATAAATGTAGACAAGATAACAAGAATTCTTGGTATGGATGTTACATTTGTTACAACAGCAAGAACGGATAACGAAGCTTATGAACTGCTGCAGTCGTTCGGTTTTCCGTTTAGAAAAAAAGAATTGAAAACAGCGTAATAGGAGTTTTTATGGCAAGAAAAAGTTTAATAGCTAGAGAAAACAAAAGGGCAAAGCTTGTAAACAAATATGCAAAACTTAGGCAAGAGCTTAAAGAAAAAGGCGACTCCGTTGGATTGCAGAAACTGCCGAAGAATTCTTCTCCGGTAAGGCTGCATAACCGCTGTATGTTTACGGGAAGAGCAAGATCATATTATCGTAAATTCGGTGTCTCGCGCCTTGTACTTAGAGAAATGGCGTTAAAAGGCGAAATACCCGGATTAAAAAAGTCAAGTTGGTAAAAGGAGTTTCAATATGCCTGTAACAGATTCGGTATCGGATTTTTTAACAAGAATTAGAAATGCTGCCAAAGCAAAAAAATTAAAAGTAGATATACCGTCTTCAAATATGAAGAAGAACCTGGCTGAAATTTTAAAGAATAATAAATTTATTGAAGACTATACTATTGTAGAAGATAATAAGCAAAACATATTAAGAATTTTATTAAGGTATTCCAACGGTGCTTCCGCAATAAGCGGTTTGAAAAAAATTAGTACACCGGGTTTAAGAGTTTATAAAAATTCTAAAGAACTACCAAGAGTGTTAAACGGCCTTGGAATAGCAGTTATATCTACACCCAAAGGTTTGCTTACGGATAAGGAAGCAAGAAGACAAGCCGTGGGTGGCGAAGTAGTTTGTTATATATGGTAAATTATTTTGGAGTTTTAAAGTGTCGCGAATAGGCAAAAAACCAATTGTAATTCCTAAAGGTGTACAGGTTACCCTTAACGGTAATGAAGTAAAAATTAAAGGCCCTAATGGGCAGCTTGAAAATGTTTTTCACCATAACATGAATATTGAAATTAAAGACAGTGAAATACTTGTAAAAAGGCCGGACGACTCAAAAGAGAATAAAGCGCTTCACGGCTTAACCAGGGCTTTAATTCAAAATATGGTTGACGGTGTAACCAAAACTTACCAAAAAACACTTGATATTGTTGGAGTTGGTTACAGGGCAGAATTGAAAGGTAAAAACCTTCTGCTGAATATAGGTTATTCACATCCTATTTATTTTATGCCGCCGGAAGGAATTACACTGCAAACTCCTGCTCAAACTCAAATAATTGTTTCGGGAATAGACAAACAGCTAGTTGGGATGGTTGCAGCTAAAATAAGATCCATAAGAAAGCCGGAGCCGTATAAGGGCAAAGGTATTAAATATTCCGATGAACAAATTTTAAGAAAAGCCGGTAAAACAGCAGGTAAATAAATTTTAGGGAGCTAATTTAGAAAATGATTAAGAGAAATAAGAATTCGCGCTTAAGGTCTAAAGCTAGAATTAAAAAAATAGTAAGCGGTACACCTGATAGACCGAGACTATCTGTTTACCGGAGTTTAAATAATATTTATGTACAGCTAATTGACGATACAACCGGTAAAACAATTATTTCCGCATCTTCACTTAATAAAGAAGTAACGGAAGAATTGAAAAAATTAAAAGGCAAAACTGCAAAAGGTAAAGTAATAGGCAGCTTAATAGCTAAAAAAGCAGTTGAACAGAATATTACATCTGTTGTTTTTGACCGCAACGGTTACAGATATCACGGGCGCGTGCAAGCTGTTGCCGAAGGTGCACGCGAAGGTGGTTTAAAGTTCTAATAAACAATTGATATTTATTAATTAACAATGAATGAAAAATTTAAAATACAAAACACCATTTTTGGAAGTATAACTTTTAATTATTCATTTTTAATTTTTAATTGTTTCCTTGCCGGGTCGTCTAATGGCAGGACAGCGCCCTTTGGAGGCGTATGTAGAGGTTCGAGTCCTCTCCCGGCAGCTTAAATAATTGCCGGAAATATTAATTATTTTGGATTAAAGAAAGAATAAAAAATAAATTAAAAGAGTAGTTTTTGGAGAACCAATTGAAAAATGTTAAGTCTAGCGAAACAGAAGGATTAAAGGAAAAAGTTGTTCACATAAACCGTGTGGCTAAGGTTGTAAAAGGCGGGCGGCGGTTTAGCTTTAATGCAATTGTTGTTGTTGGCAACGGGCATGGAATTGTAGGCGTTGGGCTTGGCAAAGCCAACGAGGTTACGGATGCTATTTCAAAAGGAATAGATGATGCAAAGAAAAGCCTTGTAAGCGTACCCGTAATAAAGGGAACAATTGCTCACGAAATTATAGGCAAATTCGGAGCCGGAAAAGTATTATTAAAACCTGCCTCTCCGGGAACCGGTTTAATTGCAGGCGGCGGTGTTAGAGCCGTGTTGGAAGCTGCCGGTATTCAGGATGTCTTAACAAAATCTCTAGGTTCAAGTAACCCGCATAACCAGGTTAAAGCTACTCTTAACGGCTTATTAAGTATAATAGATGCCAGAAAAATGGCATCAAAAAGAAGAATTACAGTAAACGAACTTTTCAGCGCTTAATTGAGGAAGTTATGGGAAAAATAAAAATTACGCAAACTAAAAGTATTATAGACAGGTCGATAGATCAAAAGAAAACAATAAAAGCGCTTGGTCTTGGAAGACCAAACTGGGAAACAGTTCATAATGATACTCCTCAAATAAGAGGCATGGTAAAAAAAGTAATTCATTTAGTTAGAGTAGAAGAAATTAAGTAATAAGGTTTTAAAATGGATGTCCTAAGTAATTTAAAATATGCCAAAGGCTCAAAAAGTAAAAGCAAAAGGATAGGAAGAGGTGAAGGTTCCGGCCACGGCGGTACAGCTACAAAAGGAATGAACGGCCAATTATCCCGTTCCGGTGCTAAACATAAAAACTGGTTTGAAGGCGGGCAGATGCCTTTGCAGAGAAGAGTACCTAAATTCGGCTTTACAAACAAGTTCAAAACTTATTATCAATTAATAAACGTAGATTCTATAGAGAAGCTTGCTGCTTCTAAAAAGTTAAGTGAAGAATTAATTAATGCAGAAGTATTAAAAAAGCATGGGTTGATTTCAAACTTAAAAGATCCGGTTAAACTGCTTGGAAACGGAAACATTAAAGCTAAAATAAAAATTCAGGTTAACTCGTTCAGCAAGTCGGCAAAAGAAAAAATAGAATCTGCCGGCGGTACAATCGAAAAGATTTAAATTGGAAATAAATGGCAAAACTGACAGAAACCTTCAGAAATATATTTAAGATACACGAGCTTCGCCAGAGAATAATTTACACTTTGGCGTTGCTTGTTATTGTAAGACTCGGTGCGCACATAACACTACCGGGAATTGATGCAAATTTGCTGGCAGAAAGCACCAGAAACCAAAATGCAAATACATTATTCGGCTTGTACGATTTGTTTGTAGGCGGCGCTTTTCAAAATGCAGCTATTTTTGCGTTAGGTATTATGCCTTACATTACTGCCGCAATTATTATACAAATGTTAGGCGCAGTTGTACCGTATTTCCAAAAACTTCAGCAGGAAGGCGAAGAAGGACGTAAGAAAATTACTCAATTAACCAGGTATGGAACGGTTTTAATTTGTTTGTTCCAGTCCTGGGGTGTAACTATTAAACTTGTTAACACTACTGTACAAGGAGTTTCTGTTGTTCCGGCTGCAGTGCAGGGATTAGGATGGACGTTATCGACCATCCTTATACTTACATCCGGTACTGTTTTTATGATGTGGCTTGGAGAACAAATAACAGATAAGGGCATAGGCAACGGTATTTCGCTCATAATTTTTATTGGAATTATAGATCGGTTTCCGTTTGCACTTTTGGATGAATACCGGTTAATAAGTGAAGGAACAAGAAGCCTTATTGTTGAATTAATCATTATAGGCTTTATGGTTTTAATTATTGCCAGTGTTGTTTTAGTTACAGAAGGAACCAGAAGAATTCCTGTTCAATATGCTAAGAGAGTTGTGGGAAGAAAAGTTTACGGCGGGGTTACGCAGTATATACCTTTAAGAGTAAACACTGCAGGTGTAATGCCGATAATTTTTGCACAGTCAATTATGTTTATTCCGGCAACAATTCTGCAGTTTTTTCCCAACAATGAATTCCTTGTAAATTTTGCTCAAAATTTTCAGTATACATCTCCGCTTTATTCGATAGTTTATGCTATAATGATTATATTCTTTACATATTTTTATACGGCAATAGAATTTAATCCTAAAGACGTAGCGGATACTATGAAGAAACAAGGAGGGTTTATTCCGGGGATAAGACCTGGAAAACAGACTTCCGAGTTCATAGATAATATTTTAACAAAGATTACTTTACCCGGTTCTATTTTTCTGGCAATAGTGGCTATTATGCCTGCGTTTGTTTCCAACTGGGGTGTTACCGGCAGGTTCGCTCAATTTTTCGGCGGAACAAGTTTGTTAATTATTGTTGGTGTTGCTCTGGATACTCTTCATCAAATAGAGTCTCACTTAGTTATGAGGCATTATGACGGTTTTATGAAAACCAGTAAAATAAAATCTAGAAAATAGAAGTGCTTTGTGATCTATATAAAATCTAAAAAAGATATTGATTATATTAAAGAAAGCAGTAGAATCGTAGCAGAAACTTTACAACTGCTAAAAAGATATGTTAAACCGGGAATTACAACTAAGGAATTAGATAGTATAGGCGAAGATTATATTTTAAGTAACAGTGCTACGGCGGCATTCAAAGGATATTCGCAAGGCGGTTCATCGGTTAATTACCCTGCATCAATTTGCGTATCTGTAGATGATGAAGTTGTTCACGGTATTCCCGGTAATAGAGTCCTTAAAGAAGGTGAAATAGTTTCTCTGGATGTAGGAGTTAAAAAGAACGGCTACTTTGGAGATGCAGCTTTAACCGCTGCTGTTGGTAATATTTCCGAAGCTAAGCAGAAACTGCTGGATATAACTGAAAAAGCTTTGCATATAGGAATTGAACAGGCTGTGGTCAAAAATCATGTTCACGATATTTCCGCAGCGGTTCAAAATTATGTTGAAGACAACGGTTTTTCAGTTGTAAGAGATCTTTGCGGGCACGGTGTAGGTAAATTTTTACACGAAGCACCTTCCGTACCTAACTTTGGAAAAAAAGGAACCGGCTCTAAACTTAAAGAAGGTATGACTATTGCTATTGAGCCTATGGTTAATATGGGCAGGTATACGGTTAAAACTAATTACGACGGATGGACTGTAGTTACGGCTGACGGATTACCTTCTGCACATTTTGAACATACAATTTTAATTTCTAACGGTAAACCCGAAATATTATCTGTTTGTTAATGGCTAAACAAGGACCTATAAAAGTAGATGGAGTAGTTACGGAAACATTGCCTAATGCCCACTTTAAAGTAAAACTGGACAATGGGCATGAAATCCTTGCTCATATTTCGGGTAAGATGAGAATGCATTTTATAAAAATTTTGGTAGGAGATAAAGTTTCAATTGAATTATCTCCGTATGATTTAACAAAAGGCAGAATTACATACAGGTATAAATAGAGGAACAGAAATGAAAGTTAGAGCTTCTGTTAAAAAAATTTGTGATAATTGTAAAATAATTAAACGCAAAGGTGTTGTTAGGGTTATTTGTAAAAACCCGAAACATAAACAGCGTCAAGGTTAATTTTAAGCCAAAGGTTTTACCGGCAAAGCAAATGTCTAAGGGCAATGTAAAGGCTTAACGGCAAGATAAAGGCTTACTAAAAAAGCAAGCAGCTTATAAAAAAATTTAAGGAGTATTTAAGTGGCTCGTATAGCAGGTGTAGATTTACCAAAGAATAAAAAAGTTTTGTTCGGCCTTCAATATATATTCGGAATCGGCCCTACTATTTCTAAAGATATAGTTACAAAATCCAAGGTAGATCCGAATAAAAGAGTTGCAGATCTTACCGATGAAGAAGTAGCGGAAATTAGAGCGGTTCTTACCGCAGATTATAAAGTGGAAGGCGCACTCCGTTCGGAGGTTCAACAGAACATAAAAAGATTAATGGATATTGGTTCTTACCGCGGTATAAGGCACAGAAAAAGCCTTCCTGTAAGAGGCCAGAGAACAAGAACCAATTCCAGAACCAGAAAAGGTAAGAGAAAAACTGTTGCCGGTAAGAAAAAAGCTCCGGCTAAGAAATAATGTTTGAAGACTTGGAGGTTTAAAACTTGGCTAAAGTAGTAAAAAAAACAAAGAAGAAAACACATGTAGATTCTAACGGAATTGCCCATATTAAAGCAACTTTTAATAATGTTATTGTAACAATAACGGATATTTACGGCAATACTATTGCCTGGTCTTCTGCCGGTAAAAACGGCTTTAAAGGTTCCAGGAAAAATACCCCGTATGCAGCTCAAACATCTGCCGAAGCTGCGGCAAAGGAAGCATACGACATGGGCTTAAGAAGGATTGATGTATTTATTAAAGGGCCGGGTTCCGGCAGAGAAGCTGCTATAAGAGCACTAAATACCGCAGGATTGGATATTAGTTCTATTAAAGATGTTACACCAATTCCTCACAACGGCTGCAGGCCGCCAAAGAAAAGAAGAGTTTAATTTTATTTCGGAGAGTTATTAAATGGCAAGATATACGGAATCAGTTTGCAAATTGTGCAGAAGAGAAAGACAAAAGTTGTTTCTAAAAGGGCAAAAATGTTTTTCGGAAAAATGCCCTATTGAAATTAGAAATTATCCTCCGGGACAACACGGTAATACCAGGCGGGCTAAAGTTTCCGAATACGGTATTCAGCTTAGAGAGAAACAAAAAATTAAAAGGCTTTACGGCTTGCTTGAAACACAATTTGAAAATTATTTTAATAAAGCAATAAAACAAAAAGGTATTACGGGTGAGAACCTGGTTAAAATTTTGGAAAGCAGATTAGATAACGTAGTTTACAGGCTCGGCTTTGCATCTTCGCGCAAGCAGGCCAGGCAATTAATTAGGCATAGGCACATTATTGTAAATAACCGCCTGGTTGATATCCCTTCTTTTATTTTATCTGCAGGTGATACTATTATGATAAAAGAAAAGAGCAAGAAAATGGATGTCGTACATAATTCTCTTAGGAGAGTTAAAGACAGTACTTATTCCTGGTTGTCCATAGATAAAGCCTCGTTATCGGGAACATTTTTACAGGTTCCGGAAAGAGCTGACGTTCCTCTAAATGCTAACGAGCAGTTGGTAGTTGAGCTTTATTCCAAATAAATTCAATTTTTTTATACTAATTTTAGAGGATTATTAAATGAGCGGATCAAATTTAAAGATGCCTGAAGCCGTAGTTCTAGATGAGACAAGTTATACGAATACATTTGGAAGGTTTATTCTTCAGCCTCTTGAAAGAGGTTACGGAGTAACACTTGGAAATTCTTTAAGAAGAGTATTACTATCTTCATTAACCGGCGCTGCTATTACTTCAGTTAAATTCAGCGGTGTGCTGCACGAGTTTACAACTATTGAAGGTGTGGTTGAAGATGTTTCCGAAATTATACTTAATTTAAAACAAGTAAGACTTAAATTACTAAATAAGAAGCCAAATAAAATTGATATCTCTTTTAACGGAGAATCGGAATTTACGGCTTCAGATATTCAGAAAAACAGCAGCGAAGTTGAAATCCTTAACCCCGAGCTTCATATTGCTGCGCTAAATAAGAATGCTAAGTTCGATATTGAAATTAGAGTTGGCAGAGGAAAAGGCTATGTACCTGCCGCGGAAAACGTAACACCGGAACAAACAATTGGTGTTATTCCCATAGACTCGATTTTTACGCCTATTAAAAATGTTAAATACGATGTTGAAAATGTTCGTATAGGAGATAAGAACGATTTTGAAAAATTAACACTGGAAATTATAACCGACGGTTCTATTACACCTGACGATGCACTGACGCAGGCGGCTAAAATTATGAGGGACCATATCCAATTGTTTATTAATTTCGATATTGAACAGGAAGAAGAACAGGC
Source organism: Ignavibacteriaceae bacterium (assembly GCA_046704255.1). Classification (GTDB taxonomy): domain Bacteria; phylum Bacteroidota; class Ignavibacteria; order Ignavibacteriales; family Ignavibacteriaceae; genus FEN-1297. The sequence continues at coordinate 77,514 of JBJKSH010000178.1, forward strand.
TGTAAGCCAAAAGGACAGTGAGAAGGACAGAATAAGAAAAATATTACTTACCAATGTTGACGACCTGGAGTTGAGCGTTAGATCTCATAATTGTTTGAAAGCCGCCAACATTAGAAATCTTTCAGACCTTGTAAGAAAAGACGAATCCGATATGTTGAAGTTTAGAAATTTCGGAAGAAAATCTCTTGCGGAATTAATGGAAATTGTAGAAAACCTGGGACTTGAATTCGGAATGGATGTAGACAAATATCTAAAAGAAGATACCGAAAACATATAATTTTTAGTAAAGGTTTATTTTATGAGACATAGAGTAAAAGGCAGAAAATTAGGAAGAACATCAAGCCACCGCGATGCATTGTTAAATTCGCTGGCTGCTTCTTTGTTTAAGCATAAAAGAATTAGAACTACCGTTGCCAAAGCTAAAGAAGCAGGCAGATATGTAGATTCATTAATTACAAAAGCAAGAAAAAATGATCTTCACTCAAAAAGACAAATAATGAGTGTAATACATGATAGAGAAATTGTTAAAGAAATATTCGGCGAAATAATTCCGAAGATCGGCGAACGCCCCGGCGGTTATACACGTATAGTAAAGCTTGGCACAAGAATGGGTGATGCGGCAGAAGTTGCTATTCTTGAGCTTGTTGATTACAACGATATATCTAATGCAAAAGCTGAAGAACATAAAGAAAAGAAAGAAGCCAGAGTAAAAGCTAAGCAGGAAAAAGCCGAGAAAGAAAAAGAAGAAGATGAAGTTGAAGAAGCAAACGTAGTTTCGGAAACCGAAGAGAAAAAATAAAAAAACAAATTAAATTTTTTAAGCAAGCCCCGGTAATACCGGGGTTTTTTTATGCCCAAAAGTGAATTGAAAATTGAGATACTTTTTTATACATTTTATTAAAACAAATGGGCAATAAAAATGAAAACGAGATATATCTTATCCTTCTTGTTTTTATGGCAGACATCTTCTATTTGCCAGGTTAAACCTGCTGCGCTGGCAGACGGAATGATCACTTCTTTAACCATAGCTGAAAATAGTTATGAAAACCTTGTAATTGCCGGAACTGAAAACGAAGGTTTGTATTTCCATGATTTCAAAAGCGATGATTCTGCCTGGACTCAAGTTAGCTTTGTTAACAGATCTATTTCCTGCATTTATGCCCAAAGAAGGTCTTCTTCCTTAACAAAATTATTTATGGCTTTAAAACCGGATTCAACCATAGATAATACTTTAATATATTCGAATATTTTACCGGTTCAATCGGCTATTCCAGAAGATGATTACGGGCTTGATAAAAACAAAGTGAAATTAGTAAAATCCATTTCGGGCTTTGATTATCCCGGACAGGTATTTTGCTGCACGAATGATCCTAATGTTTATGTGTATAAAGATAGTACCTGGTCTACGGCCTGGTCCGGGCCGGAAACTGCTGAGCTAAATTTTGTATATGCAAAAGATTCTACGGTTTGGGCCGGGGGATATAACAACTCGGCAGGTAGAACGGCACTTTTAATTAAGTCTACGGATTATGGTAAATCATGGCAAAACGTAAATTTGCCGTCTGGTCCGGGAGATACATGCTATTCAATATGTGTATTATCCGGAACTTCCGATGTTTTATTCTTAGGTATGAACGAAAAAATTTTGAAATCAACAGACGGAGGTAATTCCTGGAAGAGAAGTTTAGACAATATTAAAAATGTAGTATTTACATGTTTTGCATCCGACCCGTTGAAATACGGAGAAATATTTGCCGGCGGCAAATCAAACGATAATGCATTTACATTATATAAAAGTATAGACGGCGGAGTTACATGGATGCCCGTTGAATATTATTGTAATTGCGTTGTTAAAGGAATAAATTCTTTAGCGGGAATTGTTCAAGGAGATAAATACACTCTTTTTATTGCAACAAACGGAGACGGCATCTGGAAATATCCTGCAAAACCTTCCGGCAATAAAAATCAGAACATTATAAATTCAGAATATTATTTATATCAGAATACTCCAAATCCTTTTAACCCTGAAACAAAAATAAGTTTTGAAATACCGGTCGGCGGTAAAATTAGTTTAATAATTTATGACATTGTAGGCAGGGAAGTAGCTATGTTAATTGATAATAAATATAAATCGGCCGGATATTACTCGGTTATGTGGGATTCCAAAAATCTTTACGGAAGGCCGGCAGCATCCGGTGTTTATATTTGCAGGCTTGTATACGGGAATCAATCAAAAATAATTAAAATGACTTTATCCAGGTAAGGAATATGGGAAAATCTAAACAGGGAAGTTTACATTTAAGTATAGTGCTTATAACATAACACAAAGCGCCGTTATACACTCTTTGCAGTAGTTCATATCTATTTTGCCCAAAATCCAACAATGAATGGAATAAACCTGGGCAAGGGGATACCGGCTGCAATTATAGCCAATACGGAATTTGAAAATTTTTTTTGGAGTGATGTAAGAGTAACCTTAAATTTCGGTTACTCTTTTTTTATTATGTTTGAAAAACAAGAATTCATAAAGTCCGTTTATAATCTTAAGGATTTGCCAAAGACAAATCTGCCCGAAGTAATTTTATGCGGAAGATCCAATGTTGGTAAATCTACATTTATAAATTTTATTTTTAACAGGAAAAACCTGGCAAAGACCAGCTCAACTCCCGGTAAAACAAGATCTATAAATTATTATTTGATTGATGGTAAATTTTACCTGGTAGATCTTCCGGGATTCGGATATGCAAAAACAAGTAAGAAGGAAAGAGAACACTGGGCAAAATCAATAGGTGATTATATCCGGTTATCCGGAAATATTTCTCTGGCGTTTCATCTGATAGACAGCAGACATAATCCGATGGAATCGGATATTCAGTTAAATAATTTTTTACGTGCCGAAGATTTACCTTATGTTGTTTTGCTTAGTAAAACCGATAAGCTCAATCAATCGGAATTAAGCAAGGCCAAAAAAGAAATTGTTAAAACTTTCCCTGAACTTAGTTACGGAGATAACCTGTTGTTCTATTCTGCAATAAACAAGACCGGAAAGAAAGAAGTAACGAAAAGACTATCTGTTTTATTTTATTAATTTGTTATTAAAAAATCGTAAATTTAAATTATACAAGATGACGGTTTATGAAGAATAGCCACTAATTTCACAAATTTTCACGAATTGTATTTTAAATAATTAGGTTAATTCGTGCCTGCACACCGAAGTGCTTCAGACTGTTGGAGTTTCGGCACGCAGGCGTAAAATTCGTGGCTGAACAACACAAAATAAGAACTAGCGGTTAACTTGTATAAATTAAATATTATTTTTTACCATAATAATTAAGTAAATGGACCAAAGGCAAAGGAAAAGAATTTTAATATTTCTTGTAGTTCCGCTGTTAGCTGCGGTTCTGTTTATTACCGATGAAATAATAATAAGGGTTATTACAATCGGATTAATAATTATATATGTTGCCTTTATTATTTTTCTGCGCGATTCAATAAAATTCGAGGGCCCTTTTGTAAGCAAAGAATTAAGTGAAGAAGAACCCGGCATGCCCCTGGACGAAAAAACGACCGATGGGTTTGATGATTCATTTGAAATTGTTTCTAAAAACAAAAACATTGAAGTAATTACTGCAGAAAATTATTCACCCGAATTCCGTGTACCAAAACATACCTTAAGACCACCCGATCTAAAAGAAAGATTTGAAGAAATAGCTAACGAATCGCTGCCCGGCGAAGTGGGACACGACGGCCAATTTTCTTTTGCACTAGAAAAAATGCTTGCAGTAATTAAGGAGGCTTTTGTTGCCAATACAGCAATTTTTTTCTGGTATAATAAAAAGAAGGAAAAACTTACGGTTGAAAAGTTCATCAGCAATTCAACTGATGTATCCGTAAGAAAGTTTGATATTGAAGACGATATCCTTAGTAAAATTGTGCAGAAGGGTGAGCCGGAATTACTTAGCGATATTTCCTCCGCTGCAGAATCGGATGTAATACGGTATTATGATTCTCCGCAGGGAATTAAAAGTTTTGTTGGCGTTCCGCTGTTTTACGATAAATCTTTAATTGCAATTATTGCCGTAGATTCCAAAGTGGATGATGCCTTCGGCATTGAAACCATTTATGCTTTGGGCAGGTTTGTACGTGTTATTACCATGATAATTACAATCTTTGAAGAAAAATATTCAAACACAATTTCACAACAAAGATTAAAGGGATTATTAAACCTGGTAACACCGGATAAAAAATTAGAGAATGATGAAGATATTATTTCTTCCTTACAAAACATTGTTGACAATCTTTTAAACTGGGATGTGTTTGCATTTGTTTATTACCATCCTGTTGAAAAGAAATTTAAAACTTTAAAAGTAATTAATAAAAGAACTCTTAAGTACGTTGGTGAAAACCTGGAAATAGAATTAAACGGTACGTTGGTAGGTAAATCTATTGTTACAGGAATGCCGGTAAAAATAGACGATACTTCGTCAGGCGATTTTAAAAGATTTTCCAAAGTAGAGAGTGTAAGCTTTGAGGGCTCTTTTATGGCTATTCCGCTGATTTACGACAACCGCAATTACGGCGTTTTATGTTTTGAAAGCCTTAAGAAAAATGCATATTCAAACGCAGATATTCAATTCCTGAAAAGTTCGGCAAATATAATTTCATTTATGCTTTATTCTTTTTCTACACAAAACCTGCTTAAAAGCTACCTTGCTATTGATATAGAAACAAGAATACTAAATTCCGAGAATTTTAAAGAAAGGTTAAAGTTCGAACTTGTTAAGGCGGAAAAGTTAAAAATTCCTGGGGCAATTGCTTTAATTAGGATTGATGATTTTTTGGAACAGGAATCTTTATTTGACGGTAATCCTTTTCCAAAAGTATTAATTTCTGTTTGTGAAACAATATCCGGGGAACTAAACGAGATGAATATATTTGGGCGACTTTCCGAAAGAGTAATGGGTGTATATTTCTTTAATTATACTTCCAAGGCTGTATTTATTTGGGCAGAGAAGCTGCGTGTTAAAATTGCAAGGAAGCCTATTACTGTTGTCTCCAAACAGACAACCTTTACTGTTTCGGTTGGTGTAGCTTCTACAAATAATAAAATTGATCCCGAAGAAGTAATTTATAATGCTGATCTTGCGCTTCAAAAAGCTCTTGAAAAAGGCGGCAATTCGGTTAGGAATATAAATTGAATTGAATACTAAGGCTCCTTTTCAACTTTAAACTTCTTACACCGGAACTTATGTATAGTTTAAATTTAAGTGTAAGACGGAGCAGGATTAAGAGCAGTAGTAAGGATTAAGAGTAGTAGTAAGATTAAGAGCAGTAGTAAGGATTAAGATTTGATTTCGAAGCGGAGAATAATTGATGAATAATTTTTTTATTATAGTTCTCGATGGTGTGGGGATAGGGGAACTGCCGGATGCGGCTGATTACGGAGACGAAGGAAGCAGCACACTTTTTAATATTTCCAAAGCTGTAAACGGTTTAAATCTGCCAAACATGCAAAAGCTGGGGCTGGGAAATATAGGTAAAATTTTAGGAGTGGAAAAGGTTAACAAACCGCTGGCTTCATTCGGCAAAATGAAAGAAGTATCAAAGGGAAAAGATTCTACTACCGGTCACTGGGAAATTGGCGGCTTATACGTCAATACTGATTTTTCATATTTTCCCAAAGGTTTTCCCGACGAGGTAATGGAAAAATTTTTAGCACTTACAGGTTGCAAAGGGGTTCTAGGGAATAAACCTGCTTCCGGAACTGAAATAATAAAGGAATTAGGCGATGAACATGTTAGAACCGGTTTTCCGATTGTTTATACGTCGGCAGATTCCGTATTTCAAATTGCGGCTCACGAAGATGTAATTCCTTTGAGTAAATTATATGAAATTTGTGAAATAACCCGTAACAAAGTTTTAACCACACCTTTAATAGTGGGAAGAGTAATTGCTAGGCCTTTCATCGGTAAATCAGGTAACTATTCAAGAACTACCAACCGTAAAGATTTTTCATTAGATCCTCCTTCCGATACAATATTAAATTTGTTATTTAATAACAATATTACAACCGTTGCAATCGGAAAGATTAACGACCTGTTTAATTACAGCGGTATAAAAATAAAAGAGAAAACCAAATCCAATTCCGAAGGCTGCAGCAAAATTTTAGATTATACTTCCCAGGTAAAGAACAGTTTGATATTTACCAACCTGGTCGACTTTGATGTTTATTACGGCCACCGGGATGATCCGTTGGGGTTTGCCAAAGCGTTAAAAGAATTTGATGATTTTTTACCGGGGTTTACCGATAGGCTAGATGAATCCGATTGTGTTGTAATAACTGCCGATCATGGGAACGATCCTACAACCAGGGGCACAGACCACAGCAGAGAATACGTTCCGCTTTTATACTACAGAAAAAATGTTCCCGGTAAAAATTTGGGAACAAGAGCTACTTATTCCGACGTTGCCAAAACGGCTGCTGATTACTTCAAGATAAAAAATAATTTAAAAGGAACGAGCTTTCTTTAAAGCAAGTTAAAGTTCAGGATTGTTTCTTTTTATCAAGTAATTTATATTAGAGGTAGAATTAACATTCAATATAAAAATAAGAGGGTTGATTGTTTTTAGGTAAAGTAATTGGAACAGTTTGGTCTACAAAAAAAGATGAAAACCTTGTAGGTGCAAAATTTTTAATTGTAAGGCAATTGGATCTTAAATTAAATGAGAAGGAAAATTTTGTAGTAGCAGTAGACAGCGTTGGCGCCGGAGAAGGTGAAGTTGTACTTGTTGCAACCGGCAGTTCTTCAAGGCAAACCGATTTTACCAAGAATAAGCCTGTTGATGCCGTTATTATGGCCATTGTAGATAAACTGGATATTCCCCTGTTAAAAAATTTGGATTTATAAAAAGGAATAATTATTGTTTCTGGGAAGAGTTATAGGGAATGTTTGGGCTACAAATAAATATTATGCTCTGAAAAATTTTAGGTTAATGTTTGTGCAGCCTATAAATGCAGAGCAAGAAAATTGCGGCGAGCCTATTGTTGCAGTGGATACTGTCGGTTCTGGCCCCGGAGAAATTATTTTTTACATTACTGCATCCGAAGCAGTAATCCCTCTTCCGGTAGATATGGCTCCTGTGGATGCATCAATTGTCGGAATTGTCGATTCTATAAATACGGCTAAATAATTGAACGAGGTGTAACAGTGAGAATAATAAAGCAATTTACAAACCGCGAAAGTTTATCCCTAGATAAATATCTGCAGGAAATCGGTAGAGTGAATCTGCTTACACCCGAACAGGAAATTAGCCTTGCTGTTAAAATTAAAAAAGGAGATGAAAAAGCTCTGGAAATTTTAACAAAAGCCAACTTAAGGTTTGTTGTTAGCGTGGCAAAACAGTATCAGAACCAGGGGTTATCGCTGGGAGATTTAATTAACGAAGGCAACCTGGGCTTAATTAAGGCTGCCAAGCGTTTTGATGAAACAAGAGGATTTAAATTTATATCTTATGCCGTCTGGTGGATTCGGCAGTCAATACTTCAGGCGCTTGCGGAACAATCCAGGATTGTTAGGCTGCCGTTAAACCGGGTGGGAGCGTTAAACAGAATAGGTAAAGCCTACAGCAACCTTGAACAGGAATTTGAAAGAGAACCGAATGCAGCCGAACTCGCAAAAGAACTGGATATGGATATTAATGATGTTGCCGACGCATTAAAGATTTCCGGAAGGCATGTTTCGATGGATGCTCCGTTTGCTCAAGGTGAAGAAAACAGCCTGCTGGACGTAATTGAAAATGATCAGCAGCCCAACCCGGATTTTGCTTTAATGAATGAATCTCTTAAAAAAGAAATAGATAGAGCACTTGCTTCACTTACGGAAAGAGAAGCAGAAGTAATAAAACTTTATTACGGCTTGAATAAAGATCATTCCTTAACTCTTGAAGAAATAGGTGAAAGATTTAACCTTACAAGGGAACGGGTAAGACAAATAAAAGAAAAGGCAATCCGGCGATTAAGACATGCATCAAGGAGTAAAAATTTAAGGTCGTACCTGGGTTGAAGATTATGAAGGATTTTAATGTTGTAAAAAATTTTTTATTTATTTGCATGGCTTCCGCAGTGTGCATACTTTATACTGGCTGTTCCTCATCGTCGGATTCCATAAGGTACAACGAAAAACAAAGAAACAGTAAAAATGAAAATACTGTTATAAGGTTTTCTTCCGAAAAAGAACAGCACAATAATGCTGATACTTCTCAAGTTTCGGATTCCTTAAACTTTGCGAACGATACATCTGGTATTGATTCTGATCCTGACGATATTCCTCCCGATAATGCTAACGTGGATATTTCAAACTTGTTAAAAAAATATTCCGGGTCCGGCGGTACGGAAGAATTTAATGCGGACAAAAGTAATTTACGGGAAAAGATGTTGATGGAAATAATAAAATATCTTAATACACCTTATAAATACGGAGGGGATTCCAAAAAGGGAATTGATTGTTCCGCATTTACACAAACAATTTATGAAAAGGCTTTTTCTATAACTTTGGAAAGAAGCGCCAGGCAGCAGTTTAACGAAGGGGAAGTAATTAGAAATATGACAAACTTAAAATTCGGTGATCTTGTATTTTTTAATACAAGAAGATGGGTTAGGCCCGGCCATGTTGGTATTTACATCGGGGATGATCTTTTTGCACATGCAAGTGTAAAATATGGTGTAACGATTTCTTCTCTAAACGACGCTTACTATTCAAGAAGATTTATGGGCGGCAGGAGGATAGAAAATCTTCTTGGTTCTACAGGAGTAACAGGAAATAATTAATTATTATCTTTCCAGGGTGATAATTATCAATATTGTCCTTTATGCTTATAATAGTCGTTGATATTATTTGTTAATTAAATTATGTTTTGGGTTAAATTACTGTTATAAACAAACGGACAATATATGCAAAAGCTCTTATTAAAAAATAGTTTTGTCAGGCTTTCGGTTTTTTCTACAATAATTTTTACATTCGTTTTTTTCCCTGCCAGCGCTATGGCACAGCTTAGTTCGGTAAAGCATTTAAAAAAAATAACCGAAGATCTTAAATTAAAACAGGAAAGTACAAAACCGGGAGACCCCTGGACAATAAATCATATTATTACACCGGATGAATTGGAAAAGGAGTTAAAAAATCCCGTTTCAAAAAAACCTTTACTGCTTCAAGTTGGGTTTAAATTCTTATATAACACAGGCCACATTCCAGGAGCAATATATGTCGGGCCTGCATCTCAAAAATCAGGTATAAATTCAATTAAGAAAGAAGTTAAAAATTTAAAAAAGAATTCGAATATTGTAATATACTGCGGTTGCTGCCCGTGGGGTCATTGCCCTAATATCAGACCTGCATACAAAACTTTAAAAGATCTGGGCTTTACCAATGTAAAAGCATTATTCTTAAAAAAGGATTTTGGAAACGACTGGAGCGATAAAGGCTACCCGGTAGCTAAGTAAAAATTATTGCTGCAGCAAGTTTTAAAATAATTCTTAATATTAATCTTTTTATATTCAATTCATGAATTTTAAATAAAAAAGAATTAAATTAATAGCAACATATCTGCAGAATTTTAGTAAATGGGAGATTCGGAATAATCATTATAATCCTATTAGTAGTATGTGAATAAATATTAAGCTTTTTAAAAGGGGATAAAATCATTTATCCGTAATGCCGCTTAATATATTAATTTAACAAAAGGGAGAAAATATATGAATGTTAAACAATGGTACAGGCTGGTTAATGAGATAAGTGCTTGCAGAATTTGCCAGGGTGAGCCAAATTCAGTTGCCGAAAAAGATTCCTTCCCGATTTTTACCAGGCAAAACCCAGGAAAAACCGACATACTTTTTATCGGTGAATCACCAACCTTTAGTGATACTTTTCAAACCGGTAAAAGGTTTATTTCGATAAATTCCAGAAGCGAACCGGCGGCAAGGTTTTTATTTAAATTATTAACACAAATTATGGAATTTGAAGAGAGCGATTTTTGTTACACAAATTCGGTTTTATGCCTGCCCAAGTTTAAAGCTAATGCATATCCAGTTGGCGCACAGCAAATTATTAATTGTACGCCTAATCTTAAAAGAATGATACTTGAAATTTCACCGAAAATAGTTTGCACTTTAGGTATGCTTCCTTTAAATGCAATTAAAAAAATAGAAGACCACGGGATAACTGATTTACGTTCGGCGGTAGCTAAAGAAATAAAATGGTTCGACAGGTTTTTGTTTCCGTTATTTTCTACAAACCTTAAAACAAGATTCGGCTCTGACGGCAGAAATAAAAATGAGCAAATTGAAGATTGGAAAAAACTGAAACTATTGTATGAAGATGTTTGCTTTGACTGATTTTAGGCAATATAGAAGTTAATGCTGCTTATAAGTTTTATCCTTTTTTAATAAAAGAAAGGCAATGAAATGGGTGTAAGGCGTGAAGTGTTGTATGTTGATAAAAGCAGTAATAGTAATCCCCATGAACGCATAATTCATATTGGCGGAATAAATGCTTTGGGAAATGTTTGGAAACTTTCTCAACAGCAGGCAATTATAGGTTTGGAAAGCGGTACGTGGGAATATTTTCTTAAAAAGCCCGGCAAAATTTTAGACATTATTATTGCACAAAGTAATGCCGGAGATAAATATCTTAAAACAGAAGAAGACGGAGAACAACCGGATAATTTATTATTACTTCCGGGATTTCCGGAGAATTAAATTTATTGTTAAACTCCGCTTTAAATTTTACTGTCAAACAGCAGTTAGTTTAATTTTTATTAATTGAAAGGTAAAGTATGAAAAGATTATTGCTTGCTGCTGTTTTTATTTTAGCATTTGTTCTGGGAACGAATGCACAAAACCGCCGTTTTTCTTTACAAGACAGAGTAGAAAACCTTAAGGAAAGATTGAATTTAACCGATGTGCAAACTGCTAAGGTAGATTCAATCCTAAAAGCTTCAATGGACTCTATTCGCTCTATTCCCGATACTGTTCAAAATAGAAGAAAAGCTATGCGGCAAATTATGACCAACACAAATACGGCAATTGAAAATATTTTAACCGACAACCAAAAAGCAGAATATAAGAAGATGATGGAAGAGAGAAGAGGGCATATGAGACAAAGAAGAGATAACGGAAATTAATTTTTAAATTAAGTATAAAAAACTTTGAAATAAAGAACATCAAAATGAAGATGGCTGCAGCAGTCTGTTTGCAGCCTTTATTATTTAATGATGAATGGGAATACATATTTTTGTAATTGCAGATTATTGGCAAACTGATAATCTTTTTATTTCATTTCGTTGTTTAATTCCAGATAATTTGATAAATACCGCTACAATATCTATAACCCACGGCACAACCGGACCTAAAAAGGAAAAGACCTAGTAGGCTGCATTGCGATGCTTTGCGCACTACTCAATTCGCTTTGTTTAGAAATTCCCCTCCCATTTTGCGCAAGATTTAAAGATGAATAGATTATATCCGATTATATTCATTTACTAAGAAATTACTATATTACAGATGTGCCGCTTAAAAAACTTTAAATAATAAAATTTACAGGGAGAAAAAGCTTTAATGCCTGATGAACTGGATGACCAATTAAAAGAAGCATTTGAGCATTTACGCCAGGGCCGCTATAGAATGGCTCTTACCGCTGCCAAACTGGTTTACAACCAAAAGCCGTACGATTTTAATGCCGCATCGTGTTATGCCTGGGCGCTTCTGGAAAACGGCAATCCTTCCCAGGCGCTTGAGCTTGCCAACATAGCCGTAAAAATAGGAAACGATGAAGTAAACTCCAGGTTATACCGCGGCTTTCTATTAATGCGGATGAGCATTTTTGAAGGTGCTATTTCCGATCTTAATTTTGCAATTGCGCAAAAACCGGATTTGCTTTCGTGGGCTCACCTTAACAAAGCAAGAGCTCTGGGCGGCTTAGGCAGGTTTTTTGAAGGCCTGGAAGAAATAGACAAAGCAATTGAAATAGATAAATCTTCTAACCCAAAGCTGCTAAAAATAAGAGAATGGTTCCGGAAAACTTTGGGCTACAACGAAAGTTTTTTCAGCGGAATATTTTCGAAGAAAAAATCTCTTTTGAAAGAAGGCAGGGACGCATTTAAAGAAAAAGAATATTGGTTTTCCGCCTGGGTAGCTTCCGATACATTAAATACGCCTTCGCTTAAAGATGAACACAGAGAAGCTAATCTGCTTGAACTTGAATCTTTATTTGCAATGTTTCAAATGAGAACCGTTTACGAAAAAGCTCTTCAGTTAAAAAATGAATTTAACGACGATCAGGAATTTCAAAAAATTTATCAGAAAGTGTTAAGATATTTCCCGGATGAAAATTCCCTTATTAAAAACGAATCCGAATTTCCCGAACAAGCCGGTGTTGGCAACTATGAGAAAAGAACCGACTCTGAAATTTACGAGAATAAATTCTTCCATGTATATCATGCAAAAACTTACGATCTAATTGAAAACCTTCGTGCGGGAAAAAGGACTTTCCTTCTTCAATTTAATGACGAAACAATACGCTACATAGGTATTGAAGTCGTGCTGGATAATCCTTTTTTTAATAACAAAAAGATGGTTATAGACGGCGTTGCCGTTTGGTACCTGGATAATGTTGAAGTCGGCCGGCATCAGTTTAATCTTGCAATGGAAAAAGATTGGAAGCTTGTGGAGTTTGTTCAAAGCTGGGGAACCGATAACCCGGGCTTTTGGAAAGAAGGGCAGGGCAAAGTAGAAATTTTTCTGGATAACAATTTAATTTGTACACGCTGGTTTTTAGTCGGGCAGTCGGAAGTTGTAAATTTTGAAGAAGAAACCGAACCGATAAATGCAAAAGAGCCGCTGGAAAAACCGGACACCGATCAGCCTGCAGAGGTGCAATCCGTATCATCAAAGCCACAGGAAACAAAATCACTAGAAGATCTTTTAACTGAGCTTGAAGAATATGTCGGGCTTCAAAGTGTAAAACAATCTATGCGGGACTTTGTAAATTATTTAAAGTTTCTGCAGGAAAGGAAAAAACTTGGTTTAAAAACTCAGGAAGGTATTCAGATAAATTCTGTTTTTCTTGGCAACCCCGGCACCGGTAAAACCACCGTTGCAAGGCTTCTCGGCAAAATATTTAAGGCGATGGGAATCTTAAAAAACGGCCATGTAATAGAAGTTGACCGCTCCGGTCTGGTTGGGCAGTACATTGGAGAAACAGCGCAGAAAACCAACAAGGTAATTGATGAAGCAATAGGCGGGCTGCTGTTTATTGACGAGGCTTATTCATTAAAGAAAGAAGGGAACCAGCAGGATTTTGGACAGGAAGCAATTGAAGTTTTAATTAGAAGGATGGACGAAAAAGAGAGTGAGTTTGTTGTTATTGCTGCCGGCTACCCTGCGGAAATGAATTCTTTTATTCATTCAAATCCGGGATTAAAATCCCGCTTTACTCACTTCTTTAATTTTGATGATTATACGCCCGACGAACTAGTGGAAATATTCAAATTAATTTCTTCAAGAGAAGAATATACAATTAATGATGAGGCGCTTGAACTATTAAGAAAACAATTTACCGGCCTTTACAGGAAAAGAGATAAAACATTCGGCAACGCAAGGCTTGTTAGAAATTATTTTAACGAAGCTAAAATTCATTTAAGCAAACGTTATTTAAATATGCCGCAGGAGCAAAGAACCAAAGAGGCAATGACTACAATTTTTCCCGAAGATATTCAGGATATTATAAGCAATACATTATTAAAACAGGTTAAGTTTGGTATTGATGAAGAAGTTCTAAAAAAGTCTTTGGACGAATTAAACAAACTTGTAGGATTAAAATCCGTAAAAAAAGAAATTACGGACATTGTTAAACTTGCAAGATATTACATAGAGCAGGGAGAAAATATACACGATAAGTTTTCATCGCATCTTGTTTTTTTAGGTAACCCGGGCACCGGTAAGACAACCGTGGCAAGGTTGTTTAGTGAAATTTATTCTGCTCTTGGTATTTTACCTAAAGGCCATCTTGTTGAAATTGACAGGCAGGGGCTTGTTGCTGGCTTTGTTGGGCAAACAGCGGCAAAAACAAAAGAAGCAATTGACCGGGCTATTGGCGGTACATTATTTATCGATGAAGCATATTCACTTGTAAAACACGGAGAAGGCAGCGGCTCCGATTTTGGCAAAGAAGCAATTGATACTTTGTTAAAAAGAATGGAGGATGACAGGGGTAGGTTTGTTGTTATTGCTGCCGGATACACAGACGAGATGGAAAAGTTTTTAAACAGCAATCCCGGTCTGCAGTCGCGTTTCAATAAAAAAATTGTATTTGAAGATTACTCCCCCGAAGAATTAATGCAGATAACTAATAAGATGCTTGAAAACAAGGAACTACATATTGATGATGAAGCACGTGCACCGTTAAAAAAATATTTTAATAAAGTTTATCGGGAGCGAAACAGAACCTTCGGCAACGGCAGGTTTGTTAGAGACTTTGTGGAAAGTGCTTCAAAAAATCAACTGCTTAGAATTGCGGATATTCCCCCCGAAGAAAGACACCAGGAGGTAATAAAATTTATTATGCCGGAAGATATTACCGATCTTATCCCCGGTAAAAAAGAAAAGCTGAAAGTTAAAGTTGAAGGCGATCCGGAGCTGCTTGATAAATATTTAAAAGAACTTGAAAGTTTATCAGGCCTGGAATCTGTTAAGAAATCGGTTGGTAAATTGGTAAGCAGTTTAAAGGTTGCAAAATTAAGAAGGGAAAGAGGGCTTAAAGTAATTCCTAAAAATCTTAATTCTGTTTTTATGGGAAACCCCGGAACCGGCAAAACTACAGTTGCCAGGCTGTTAAGCAAAATTTATAAAGAAATGGGAATTCTTGAAAAAGGAAACCTTATTGAAGTTGACCGCTCTGCGCTGGTTGCAGGATACCAGGGTCAAACTGCAGCGAAAACAAATGAAGTTATAAATAATGCCATAGGCGGAACACTTTTTATTGACGAAGCATATATGCTTGCCAGAGGAGGCAGCGATTTCGGCCTGGAAGCAATTGATACTTTACTTAAAAGAATGGAAGATGAGCATGATAATTTTATTGTAATTGCTGCCGGTTATACAGATGAAATGAAAGAATTTTTGGAATCGAACCCCGGTATGCAGTCAAGGTTTCCAAATATTTTTATGTTTGAAGATTATACTCCGAGACAAATGCTGGAAATTGCACTGGTCATAAGTGAAAAGAACGGGTACAAGTTGGATGAAGGTGCATGGCAGTTACTTCTGGAAATTTTTACAAGGCTGTATAATGAAAGAGATAACAACTTTGGCAATGCAAGAACCGTAAAAAATATTTTGTATAAAGCAATAAGCAACCAGGAGGAAAGAATAATCGATCTTTACGAACCCGACGATAACGATTTGATTGCCATAACTTTTGAAGATGTGAATAAGATAGAGCTGGGAGACTTCGGAATATAGCGGATTATAATGCTTAAAATAAAAAATCTATTAAAAAAGTTCGGTGCTTTTACAGCCGTTAACAACATAAACCTTAAAGTTGAACCGGGAGATATATACGGTTTTCTTGGCCCAAACGGAGCCGGTAAAACAACAACAATAAAAATAATTGCCGGGCTTTATTCGCCAACCTCTGGCGAAGTTTTGATTAACGGTTTTAATAATCAAAAATTTCCTATTAAAACAAAATCAGTTACCGGTTACATTCCTGACCAGCCTTTCTTATATGATAAGCTTACTGGCAGGGAATTCCTTAACTTTAGCGGCGGTTTGTATAAGCTGGGAAAAAATTATCTTGATGAAATAATAAATAAAACCATAAATGAATTAAACATTGGTGAATGGATTGATAAAAGGACCGAAGAATATTCCCAGGGAATGAGGCAAAGGATTACTTTTGCATCTGCCTTTTTGCATTCACCTAAATTAATTTTAGTCGACGAACCCATGGTGGGATTGGATCCGCGGAGCGCGGTGCTTGTAAAAAATATTTTAAAACAAAAAGCGGAAAAAGGTGCTGCAATATTATTGTCTACACATAGTCTTTCCGTGGCAGAGGAAGTATGCAATAAAATTGCAATAATAAAAGAGGGCCAAATTATATTTGATGACAACAAAGAATCCGTAGATGAATTCAAAGAAAAATACAAACAGAATTTTGAATCCTTCTTTTTGGAACTGACAAAGTAAATTTTCCCGGTTATGAAGGTTATAGTATATATCTTAAAATATAAGCTTCTGATTTTCTTAAAAATAAATACAAGCTTAACCGCAAAAAATTTAATAAAGAATGCCGGATCATTTATTGTATATGCCGGATTTGCCTTTGGTGCTTTTGTTTTTACAAAAGGTATTTTAAATTATTTATTAAACACAATTCACATCGGTTCATACCTTCTTCACCGGTTCATTTTTATAATTTTATATATTTTTTCCCTCGCAGTAAATGTCGGAAATATTGTTGTATCATACGCAACTTTGTATAAGTCAACGGAAGTAAATTTCCTGTTTGCAAAACCGGTTTCGTATTCTAAAATATTTATAATAAAATTTCTGGATAATTTTTTTTACAGCTCCGCAACCCTTTTATTAATTGTATGCGCAGTACTTTCGGGCTATGGAGTATATTTTAATATGGGAGCGGTCTTCTACCCGCTTACATTATTTTTTATTGTACTGCCGTTTATGTTTTCCGCTGCTTCTCTTGGTGTAATTTTCTTGTTGATTATTATGAAGCTTTCTTCAAGGTTAGGAGCAAGGAATATTCTAATATTGTTTTTTACCGTATATATAGTTTCGCTTATTTTATTTTTCAACCTCAGCAGCCCCGTACATATTGTTGCAAAAGTTATGGCTTACTATCCTAATACAGGCGGCAATTTTAGTTTTCTAGATAATCCGGTATTCAAATTACTGCCTAACTTTTGGGCTTCGGATGCGTTATACAGGATGTCATCCGGAAGTTATTTAAGCGCTGTGCCCGATATACTTTTGCAATTGTTAACTTCAATTTTTCTGTTCGCTGCCTCAATATTATTAGCTTCAAAATGGTATTACCAAACCTGGAAGCATTCCTTAACTTTTTCATTTAAGAAAAATAAATATTCGGTGAAAAAAAAGAATTCAAATTATTCTTACTTAAAATATTTTTTTAAACCTCAAACAGAATCATTAATAGTAAAGGAATTCAGGCAGTTCTTTAGAGAATCTAGCCAATTGATTCATGCAAGTGTACTGCTTCTGTTGATAGTTATCTTTTTAATAAGTTTAAATGGAATCAACATACATTCTCTTACTTCGTCAAATGTAACTCTGGAAACATCGGCATATTTAGTTGTATTTTTGTTTAATGTGTTTTTAATATCATCGCTGGCGCTGCGTTTTGTTTTTCCCATAATAAGTACGGAAGGCGAGGCTTTCTGGAAAATAAAAAGTGCTCCGGTTAAATATTCCAAATTAGTAGTATTTAAATTCTTGTTAAGCTTTTTTACAATTTTTATAGTAGGACAGATAATTAATTTTTTTTCGCAGCTTAAGTTCCCGGATGGATTAGCAAATATGTCAATTATTAATACAGCATTTATAACTCTTGCCTTGGTCTCGTTAAACTTCGGAATGGGTAGTTTTTTTTCAAACTTCAAAGAAAAAAACCCTATTAGAATTGCATCATCGCAAGGAGCGGCAATTACCTTTCTACTTACATTTATTTACCTGGTATTCTTAATTGTAGTTTTGTTCGTTCCGGTATATAAATTTTTTAACATCCGTAATCAAGGAGGAATATATTTGCAGGGATTATGGTTTGATTCTAATTTGATTATCGGAGGTGTTTCCATTCTTATCGCAATTATTTCTTTGTTTGTCAGCTTTAGAGCAATTCAGCGTGATTTTTAATTTATAGCTTGAAAATTGAAAAAGTGAAATTTATTAATTGCAGTCAGCTTTAACTTTCGGATGCAACGGCAATAAAAAAGGCGGAATGTTACTTCCGCCTAGTGAAAAGTGCGTACCGTTCTTGTTCTTAAACTTGAACTTTTTTTAATACATGTCGCCCATTCCGCCTCCCGGAGGCATTGCGGGCATAGGCGGCTCTTTTTCTTTCTTCTCATAAACAACCGCCTCGGTTGTAATCAACAATGAAGCTACCGAAGCAGCGTTTTCCAGAGCTGTTCTTGTAACTTTAGTAGGATCGATAACGCCGGCTTTAATAAGGTTCTCATAGGTTTCTGTTGCCGCATTAAAACCGTAATCATCTTTGCCTTCCTTTACTTTTTGTAAAACAACGGAACCTTCAAGTCCGGCATTATTTACTATTTGTCTTAAAGGCTCTTCAAGAGATTTTTCAATAATTCTTATTCCCGTTGTTTCATCTGCATTTTGGCCTTTTAATTTTTCAAGTACGGAAGTTGCTCTTACTAATGCAACACCGCCTCCGGCAACTATGCCTTCTTCTACTGCTGCACGTGTAGCATGTAATGCATCTTCAACGCGGGCTTTCTTTTCTTTCATTTCAACTTCTGTTGATGCGCCTATTTTTAATACTGCAACACCGCCGGATAACTTAGCTAATCTTTCCTGTAATTTTTCTTTGTCGTAATCCGAAGTTGTCTTATCAATCTGAGCTTTTATTTCGTTAATTCTCTTTTTAATGTCGTCTGTCTTACCGGCGCCTTCAACTATAGTTGTATTATCTTTGTCAATAACAACTTTCTTTGCAGTACCCAAATAAGAAACAGTAGCATTTTCAAGTTTAAAGCCGCGTTCCTCGGAAATAACCGTACCGCCTGTTAACACAGCAATATCCTCAAGCATTGCTTTTCTTCTATCGCCAAACCCGGGAGCCTTAACTGCAGCAACCCTTAATGTACCGCGAATTTTATTAACTACCAATGTTGCCAAAGCTTCGCCTTCAAGGTCTTCCGCTATAATCAACATTGCTTTTCCCTGCTGTGCAACTTTTTCAAGAATTGGAAGCAAATCTTTCATTGCAGAGATTTTTTTATCATGAATAAGTATGTAAGGATCCTCAAGGATAGTTTCCATTGTTTCCGTGCTGGTTACAAAGTAAGGGGAAAGATATCCGCGGTCGAACTGCATACCTTCAACAACGTCCAATCCGGTTTCCGTACCTTTTGCTTCTTCAACAGTAATTACGCCGTCTTTACCGACTTTTTCCATAGCATCTGCAATTAACTCACCGATTGATTTATCGTTGTTAGCGGAAATAGCACCAACCTGAGCAATTTCATTTCTTCCTTCAACATCGCGGCTTACTTTTTTCAGGTTCTCAACAACTTTTTCAACTGCAATATCAATTCCTCTTTTCAAGTCCATCGGGTTAGCCCCGGCTGTAACATTTTTCAATCCTTCCCTGTAAATAGCCTGTGCTAAAACGGTAGCTGTAGTTGTACCGTCACCGGCAACATCGCTGGTTTTGGATGCAACTTCTCGAACCATTTGAGCACCCATATTTTCTACCGCATCCTCAAGTTCAATTTCTTTTGCAACGGATACGCCGTCTTTAGTAACTGTAGGCGCACCGAATTTTTTTTCCAAAACTACGTTGCGTCCTTTAGGGCCCAGCGTAACTTTAACAGCATTTGCAAGTTTATCAACACCTGCCTTTAGTTTTGAACGTGCTTCGCTGTTATATTCAATTAATTTTGAAGCCATTTTTATACCTCCTGATTTTTATTAGTTTACAAATTCTTAATTAAGCAATGATAGCGAATATATCGCTCTCACGCATTATTAAATATTCCACACCTTCAACGGTTACTTCTGTTCCGCTGTATTTTCCGTATAAAATTTTATCTCCGACCTTTACTTCCATTTTAACAAGATTACCGTCATCAGATACTTTTCCAGGGCCTACAGCAACTATAGTACCTTCAATCGGTTTTTCTTTTGCGGTATCCGGCAAAATTATACCGCCTTTTGTTTTTTCTTCAGCTTCACTTGGCTTTACAATAACCCTGTCAGCCAACGGCTTTAAATTTAATTTTGACATATCTTAACCTCCGAGATTGTTTTTTATAAATAATAAAATTTGTTAGCACTCGTTAAAAGCGAGTGCTAAAATAATATTCTTCAGCTAAATTGTCAAGAT
>JBJKSH010000179.1:0-4880 GCA_046704255.1 Ignavibacteriaceae bacterium
ATTATTCCATTAGAAATTATTTTATTTATTGTTTATTTTTCAATACCATTGAAAAATAATTGCTGACAATTTTTATTATTTATTAAAATTTGAAATTGACCGATGGGTAAAAAGAAGGAATCCAAATTTAAAAGCAGCTTACGGATAAGGGTATTAATCGGACTGGTTTCGGTTATACTAATTGCTTCTATGTTTCCAAAGGGAGAATCAATTGAATCGGAAGTTTCCGTAGGCTCAATTTGGGTGCATAACGATTTAATCGCTCCTTTTAGCTTTCCTGTATTAAAAGACCCGGATGTTTATAAGGCGCAGTTAAAAGCTGCCGCTAAAAGTGTATTCCCTGTTTTTGTACGCAGGGAGGATGAAAAAAATCTTTCCCTGGATTCTCTTGAGTCTTATAATGTTTTTTTATTAAAAATGATAGACAGTGCGCTGGCTGTTGATACACTGAAAAATTTTAATCCTACATTTTTAACAAGTTCTTCTTTTAACGCATTTAAATTACTGCGCAAGCAGGAAAGAGGTATGATTATTGGGAAAAGCACCAACTTCAAAAGAATATTTTTAATAACAAAAAACTTGATTAGCAGCATATACAGGAACGGAATTATTAATGAAGATACATTAAGTAATGGCCGGGACAGTATTTCCATAAGAATCGGGCATGTCGATAGAATTGTCAGGCTGAGCAGTTTGTTAAGTATTAAAGATGCACAGAATCAAATATCGGATGAAATTTCCGGAATGAATTTTAACGAAAACCTGAAACAGGCTGTAATAGAATACGCATCTCATTTTATTTTTCCTAATATTGTATTCAGCCCAAAACTTACCAAAGAAGAAGTGAACCAGGCAGAAAGCAATGTTTCCAAATATAGCGGTATTGTAAACGAAAATGAACGGATAATAGCAAAACATGACAGAATAACTAAAGAAGACAAATTAAAAATAGATTCATACAAGCTTGCCAAAGGCGAACAAGTAGGCGGAGAAGGTAACCTGCTGCAATTTATAGGCAAGCTCTTTCACATAGCTTTCCTAATAACTCTTCTTACAATTTATCTTTTCCTTTTCAGAAAGAAAATATTTTATGATAATCAAAAACTGCTTCTTATTTCAATTAATATTGTTTTTATATCTTTCATTACATTTTTAATCAATCACATTACCGTAAATGCGCCGGTTCAGTTTTTAATTTTTGTTCCTGTTACTTCAATGCTGCTTACAATTATATTCGATTCCCGCGTCGGTTTTTACTGCACCGTGATTGTTGTACTTATAATAGGAGCTTTAAGAAGCAACGATTATACTTTTGCGGCAATGAATTTATTTGCAGGTGCACTATCCGTTTACACGGTGCGGGATATAAAGAACCGCTCGCAAATTTTCAGATCTTTCCTTTTCATTTTAATCGGATACATTGTTACAATCCTTGCATTCGGTTTTGAGCGCTTTGCATCAGTCGAATCAATTTTAGTTGAATCCGCCTTTGCCGGTTCCAACGCACTTATAAGCCCTGTGCTTACTTACGGTTTGCTAATCTTCTTCGAAAGATTTTTCAATATTACTACGGATCTTACTTTACTGGAACTTTCGAACTTCGATCGCCCTCTTCTTAAAGAGCTGGCCAGAAGAGCGCCGGGTACCTTTAATCATTCAATGACTATGGGAACACTTGCAGAAGCGGCCGCAGAGAACATTCTTGCTAATCCGCTTTTAGCAAGGGTTGGCGCTTATTACCACGATATCGGTAAAACAATTACTCCTCAAAATTTTGTAGAGAATCAGCTCAACAACCAGAACATTCACGAAAATTTAACTCCCGAAGAAAGCGTTAGCTTAATTATAAAACATGTAAGGGAAGGCATTGCCCTTGCGGAGGAAAACAATCTTCCGCAGGAAATTATCGACTTTATTCCCATGCATCACGGAACAACAACAATTTCTTACTTTCTGGACAAGGCAATAAAACTTTACGGCGAGGAAAAAGTTAATGTGGATGACTACAAATACCCCGGCCCTAAACCCAATACAAAGGAAACGGCAATCGTAATGCTTGCGGACAGCTGCGAATCCGCCGTAAGGTCTATTGAAGATGCCGACCCCGTAAAGGTTGAAAACCTAATTGATAAAATTATTCAATCCAAAGTTAATGACGGCCAGCTGGATGAATCGCCAATTACATTCAGCGATTTAAATATAATTAAGGAATCTTTTATTAATATTCTGGTAGGCCAGCATCATAGGCGGATTAGATACCCCAAACAGGATGAAATGGAAAAAGGAACGGAAGAAAATTAAAAAGATAAATGAATATCTTTATTAAAGAATACTTAAACGTATTAAAGCTTGAAAAAAACCGTTCCGATAATACAATCGAATCCTATAAAAATGATATCTCGTCTCTGTTTCGTTATCTTGAAGAATTTAAAATAGAGGATCCCTCGGAAATTAAGTACAATCACCTGCTTGCATTTTTTAAAGCTTTAAAAAACGCCGGCTTAAACAGCAGTACGGCGGCAAGGTATTATTCATCAATTAAAGGTTTCTTTAACTACCTTCTTACAAATAAGTATATAACGGAAAACCCCATAGAAAAAGTTCCGCCTCCTAAGCTTGCAAAGAACCTTCCGCAGGTCTTATCTATTAATGAAGTGGAAAAAATATTAACCGAACCGAATGCCGAAGAAAAGCTTGGCCTGAGAGATAAAGCCGTGCTTGAAACTTTTTACGCATGCGGGCTGCGTGTTTCGGAACTAATCAATTTAAAGCTGTCCGATTTATTCTTCGACGAAGAAATAATAAGAGTTTTCGGTAAAGGTTCCAAGGAAAGAATTGTACCTATTGGAAGAAGTGCAATTAAATGGATAAATAAGTACCTGATAAACAGCAGGCCGCTTCTGGAGAAAAAATTGAAAAGTCAAAATTTTTTATTTCTGAATATAAGAGGTTCGAGATTTTCCCGCATGGGTATTTGGAAGTTGGTTATGAGATATGTTAAAGATGCCGGTATAGAAAGAGAAATTCACCCGCATACTTTCAGGCATTCCTTTGCAACTCATTTACTGGAAGGCGGCGCCGATTTAAGAGCAGTGCAGGAAATGCTGGGCCATGCGGATATTTCTACAACTCAAATTTACACGCATATAGATCGCGACTATATTAAGCAAGTTCATAAAGAATTTCATCCAAGAGGATAAAAACTATTGAATGCCTGATTTAATTTATATAAATTTATTCACAAAAAGTATTTTAAACAAAAAGGACTAACTGTGTCGGGATTTCACGTAAGCGAAAAATTAATTTCTTTTATTACATTCTTACCCATATTTTTTATATCAATAGGCATTCACGAATTTGCTCATGCACTATCGGCATGGAAGCTTGGTGACGATACCGCCAAAAATATGGGCAGGCTTACTATAAATCCGTTTAAACATGCAGACCTTGTAGGAACTTATATTATGCCGCTTGCATCCTTTGCGTCTGGTTTTGCTTTAATAGGCTGGGCCAAACCCGTACCGGTTAACCGGGCAAATTTTAAAAACCACCTTCGTGATGATGCAATTGTATCTTTTGCCGGGCCCTTCTCCAATTTTGTACTTGCTGTTTTATCATTCGTTTGTTTTTTAATTATTCACAACCTCGGCTTAAAGTATGAGCATTACCTGTTAAATATTTTTTGGTACGGCGTGTTTTTTAACATCTTTCTTTTTGCATTTAATTTACTGCCGGTTCCTCCGCTGGATGGTTCACATATTTTGTTTGACATCTTTCCCAATAAAATTACCGCCAGATTATTAAATTTAGGTTTATACGGTTCTATTATTTTACTTATTTTTATTTACAGCCCGTTATGGTCTTACTTTATGGAAATAATTAATTTTATATTAGGCCTATTCATCAAAACAGCGGTTATATTTCATGTTTAAATACAGCTATATTTTGATTTTCTTTTTATTGTTAATAGCTTTCGATTGCGGCCGCAATACAAAGAATAATTCACTGCCTGCGGGAGAGAATAAAAGTCATCAAAGTTTTAAAGGCTTTTTTTTTGTTGGGATGATTGGGGAAAATCCGGGCATTTATAAATTTATTTCCTCCGGAAATAATTATAAAGAATTTTGGACTGCAGACAGCCAAAAGGTTGTTGACCTGTCTAATTCCCCAAACAAAAGTTCAATATTTTTTTTAACATCAACCGATTACGGGAAGAACGGAGTTTTTCCGTTTATTAATAATATAAAATTATATCATTTAAATCCGGATTCTTCAAAAGTAACTTTTATTGCTTACATTGGAAGCGGTATACAAGTTTTTACATCGTGGACAACAGACAACTCATTTAAAATAGCTTTAAATTCTTTTGATACTACCGTTGCGGATTATATAAACCAGCATACTTTAATATTCAGCCAGTTCGGGAAAATTTTAGTAAATGAAACAAAAGCTTTTAATGTAGTTAAAGAAGGTTACCCGGGGCAACCGGTAATACCTATATTAAAAAATTCTCCTAACGGTAAATACTCAATTTTTACACCGGATTCTGCCGATACAACAATTTATCTGAAATATATAAAAACCGGAAGCAAAGTATTAATTACAAAAGGCAGCCAAAAGCTTAACAATATTGAATGGACTCAAAACGGCAAGTATCTTATTTTATCTACTATAAATATTACTCCGCGAAATGAGACCTTGTATAAGAAGAATCCAAACACTTCACAAATATTTTTATATTCTTTAACCGGGGAAAAAATACTGAAAGAATGGGGTGGGGGCGGAATTAAAAATTTTTATATTGATAACGGTCTGTTGATTTTTGACGACGGCTTTGGAAAAAATTCTTCAATAAAAATTTATGATTACAAATCTCAAAA
>JBJKSH010000180.1:0-24757 GCA_046704255.1 Ignavibacteriaceae bacterium
CTTCTTGGGTGGAAAATGAACTGCCGTTGTTCAGCGTAATTTTTACATTCTTATATTTAACAAAGTTGTTAAAGTCTTCGTAAAACTTTTGCTTGGACGGATAATCTTTCAGAGTATAGACTGAAGAACAACCGGTAATTATAGCTGCTAATATAAAGAGCAAAACATGTATTTTTTTCATTTTAACCCCCGTTGGTTTCTTAACATAAAGTTAAATCAGTGCATTTTTCTCAAATTCCCCCAGCAATTTATACTATTTATAATAAAAAAAAATCAGTAGTTCTACTGATTTTATACTAGGAAAAGTGATTAGAAAAAACTAGGAAGAATTCCTAGAAAAACTAGGAAGAGTGATTAGAAAGATGGAACATGTAGAATGGAATATGGAACATGTAGAATGATGAATTCAAAAAAAATATCATCAATTCCATTCGGTTTATAGAACGGAAAGAAAAATATTAGGCTATCGATGGTTTTAGCCGCATTATACTCTTCTAAGGTGGCTAAAGCTTATTTTTGTTATCTTTGTCAGTTTACTAAAGTCAGCGGCAATGGATAATAGGAAATTACAATACCTTTTCTATATACCAACCGTAGTACTGTTGATAATAAATTATTGCTTTGAATGTATCTCCGACTTTAAACTTAGTTAAACTTTCCAACCCTTTATTTACATCGGTATCTTTAACTTTATTATTATCCATTTGGAAACCCGGGACAAGTATATAACTTGCGCCTTTTATTGCAAGGCTTAAATATGCAGGATCGTTTTTCATATTTAAAATTCTTGCTTTAATAAAAAAATCTGTTTTATCTTTAACGTAAACACCTTCAACTTCCGCAGTAACAGTTGATTGATTTTCTGCAATATGTGCAGGATAGCTTGCTTGTTCTCTTGCCTTTGATTTTACATTTCTGCTGTTTATACTTTCCGAAGCTTCAGGGTAACACGAATAAAAAGTAAAAATCGATATAACAAAAATTATGGGAATAAAAAATTTCATTACGGAAATTCCATTAATATTTTATTACTTTTAATTACTTTAAATAATTTATTTAATTTTTTATAATAATCATAGCTAGGTAAATCTTGCAATCAAAACGAATAATTGAATTGCCGAATGAATGATTGAGTGATTTTCCTTTACTGCTATTCGGGCATTCAACCATACAACCTTTCAATTATTCTCTAATACTTATGAGAAATAATAAGAGTTACAAAAATTTTTCAAGCGAGTTTGTTGCAAAATTGGTAGATTATTCGGCCGGATATTTATCTCCCGATACTTTTGATAAAGTAATTCAAGCATTCGAATCGGAAATTTCCAGGCAATATTTCAGCTTCAGCGCAGAATCAAATTTATTAAGAATTATTCAGGCAATGTACGATAAGCCTGCTTTATTAAAGGAGTGTATTCAATACCACCATTATGTGGAAATATTAATTTCCATTTCAATAAACAGCAATTATCTTACCGATATCCTTGTAAGAAACCCGGAATATTTTTATTCAATAGTTAATCCTTCCGTAATTGAAATGAAAACGGAAAAAGAGAAATTCCTTTTATCCATACGGCAAACACTTTCTGTTTATAAATCTTTTAACTCAAAAGTAAACGCACTAAGGGCATTAAAAAGAAAAGAAATTTTAAGAATAGGCGTAAAAGACATTTGGGCAAAAGCAGATTTAAATGAAATTACAGGGGAATTATCTATTATAGCCGTAACAATTGCTTCGGAACTTTTTACAATCTGTTATAATGAAATTTTATTGAAGCATGGAATTAAAAAACCGAAAAGAACTTATTGTTTAGCAGCTCTGGGTAAATTAGGCGGAGGGGAATTAAACTACAGTTCCGATATAGACCTGATAATTTTTTATGATAAGAATTCAATCGAAAATAATAATTTATATTTCAATGAACTTCTTACGGAAACAATTTACCTGTTTATTAAGAGTTCATCTTCAATAACCGAAAACGGTTTTTTATACAGGGTAGATTTCAGGCTGCGCCCGGACGGCAGGAACTCACCGCTTTGCCGAAGTATTACAGAATATCTTAACTACTACGAAAGCCGGGGCGAAGATTGGGAAAGGCAAATGCTTATAAAAGCCGGTTTTGTTTCCGGCAGTAAAAATCTTTATGATTCATTTATCAATTATTTACAGCCTTTCATTTACCCGGTTTCATTTACTTCTTCCCCTACGGATCAAATTAAAAAATTAAAACAAAATATAGAGAAAAGATTAAATGAAGAAGAAGATATAAAGCTGCTGCCAGGCGGAATTAGAGATATTGAATTTGCTGTTCAGGCTCTTCAGCTTTTAAACGGCGGGAAGAACCCGGAATTGAGAACGGGCAATACTTTGGGCGCCGTAAAAAAACTAACCAGCGCCGGCTTACTATCTGTTAAAGAATCCGAAACTCTTAACAAGGCTTATATACTTTACCGCTGTATAGAACATTATTTGCAGCTAATGAATGATATCCAAACCCATACTATTCCGGCCGGAGGCGAACTGCTTGAAAAATTAAGTTCGTTCCTCGGATTTAAAAATAGTATTGAATTTAAAAAGTTTGTAAATTTCAACAGAAGGGAAGTAAAAAAAATATCAGATTCCGTTTTGAATTTAAATTCATTTGAATCCAGACAAGCTCAAACAAATGTTCCTTTTAATAACCAAAAACTTGCAAAAAAAAACCTTCAATATTTAAGCGAAGGCAAAGGATTGCTGGGTAACAGGCAGTTCGATTCGGCTTCCATAAATTTATTCCGGGAAATTGAAAACGACTTAGATGAATATCTTGCAAATTCAAAGCAGCCGGATCTTGTTTTGCAGAATTTTGTAAGAGTAGTAAAATCTATTTCCCTGCCTTCAATTTGGTACCGGGAATTTAAGGATAAAGCCTTCTTCAAAAAGTTTTTATATTTGTGTGAATATTCCCAAAAGGCAATAGATCTTTTTGCGGAAGACGATGAGCTCCGCGAATTTTTTATTACAAGAAAGGTATTTGAAAGAATTATAGCGGCTAACATTCATACATTCAATACAAAAAAGATTCTTTTTACTTTAACAGTTCAATTTGGTTTAAATATAATACCGTCATTACGCGTTTCGGAAGTACTTTCCGAATTTGCTATTTTTTCAATTAAAAAAGAGGCCTGCAACTCTTTACAATTAAAAAAATATGAAAATGAATTTACAATCGGAGTAATGGGAAGCTGCGGGGCCGGCGAAATGTCTTTTGCCTCGGATATAGATTTAATTTTTATAGTGAATAATTTAAATTCATACCCGGAAATTCAAAAAGATTTTCAGGAACTTCTTTTAAGATTAAAAACATTGCTGAATCCGTTTGATGTTGACTGCCGGCTTAGGCCGGAAGGTAAAAGCAGCATTTTGGTCTGGGATTTGAATAGTTATAAAAACTATGTTTTAAAACGTACAAGGGTTTGGGAGCTTCAGGCATTCTGCAAACTGCGTTATGCTTCCGGTAATAAAAAAATCATAAGTAGTTTATCGTATGCAATTAACCAACGCATTAAAGCAGAAGATAAATTGAATGTTAAAAAAGAAATTTATGAAATGCGTAAAAAACTTTATCCGCAGGCCATAAATTCGGTAGCAAAATCTTTTAATGTAAAAAAAAGCAGAGGCGGACTAACGGATATTGAATTTGCGGTTCAGTATTTAATTCTTACCGGTGAAAATCTTTTTTCAAAATGCAGAGGAAAGAATTTACCGAAGATTTTCCACACTTTAGAAAAACTTATGCAAGTCCCCGATGTTTTTAACCTGTGGAGATCAAACTTTTTATTTCTAAATAATCTGACTTTGACTATTCAGGCAGCATTTAACAAGAGTATTTCTTTGTTGTCTTTAAATGATGATAAAATTTCAATTGTTTCTTATCTTTTAGGATTCGATAGTCCGGATAAATTTAAAGACAAGCTGAATGATGTTATAAATTCAAACCAAACTGTATTTGATAAATATTTATTGTAGGGAAAAATTTGAAGTTCTTAAAAAAATATTATGCGGTTTTAACAGGTTTATTTGTATTCTTAATTTATTTAACAACACTTGCACCTTCTGTAGTGGAAATTGATTCCGGTGAACTGGCAACAGTGCAGGCTACTTTGGGAATTGCACATCCTACCGGTTACCCTTTGTTTACAATTATCGGTCATCTTTTTTCTTTAATCCCGCTGCCGTTTAGTAAAATTTATCAGCTTAATTTACTTACTGCAATATGGTGCAGCCTGGGCGTAGGATTTTTTGTATACACTTCAAAACTGGTTTTGGACAATGTCGATTTATTTTCAATTAATAAAATATTACCTCAAAAGAAAGCTAAGGCAAAGGATAAAAAAGGAAAACATATTCAAGCTCAGCCGGTACAGACAAGACATACAATTCCTGAAATAAAGAAATACATAGCTGCCGTTGCCGGCGGCTTAATACTGGCATTCGATAAAACATACTGGTTTCAGGGAACATCAGTTGAAGTTTATTCCCTTCAGGTATTTTTATTTATGGTGATTATTTTTTCATTGGTAAAGGCATACATTTATAAAGATGATAAGCAAAACATTAGGTTTAAAAATCCATGGCTTTTATTTGCTTTGTTTCTTGCACTCGGTTTTTCAAATCACATGACTACGCTTTTTATACTGCCGGGAATTGCTTACCTGTATTTTGAAAAATATAAATTGAATAAAACAAGCATTTACAGAATTGCATACATGCTTGCAATTTTTATACCGGTACTTATTTTAATATATTTATACCTGCCGGTTAGGGCAGCTCAAAATCCGATTTTGGACTGGGGAAATCCTTCAACCTATGCAAGATTTATGAGGCATGTAGAAGGAGATCAGTATCATGTATGGCTCTTTAAATCAACAGCGGCAGCAGCCAAACAGTTAAGTTATTTTATATCCAACATACCTTCCGAATTTTTAATAAGCTTGTTCATTTGCTTTGTAGGACTTATTTATTCATTCTTCAAAGCTCGTAAATTTTTTATCTTCGGATTGATTACATTTTTATTTACGGTTGCTTATGCAATAAATTATGATATTCACGATATCGATTCCTATTTTCTTTTGGCTTACATTTCTTTGGCATTCTTTGCAGTATTCGGTATAGTGTGGCTGCTTTCAATTTTAAAATTAAAAAAGCACCCATACATAATATCCGTTGCTTTAATAGGCGCTTTTATTTTATTGCAGGGATTTATTAACTACAATAATGTTAACCAAAGTGATGTTTATACCTTTAGAGATTATACCAAAAACATTTTAAAATTCTGCGATAAAAATGCAATCGTATTTACTTATGAATGGGATTACCTTGTATCGCCCTCATATTATTTTCAATATGTGGAACATTACCGGCCCGATGTTATTGTAGTGGATAAAGAGCTATTAAGGCGTTCATGGTATTATCACGAACTGAACTACGATCATCCGAAACTGCTTAGCAAAATGGAACCGGATGTTGATGCATTCCTAAAAGCAGTAGCACCCTTTGAAAGCGGGGATAATTATGATTCCAATCTGCTTGAAATTTTATATAGAAGAATTATGACCGACCTTGTTGCAACTAACATTAATAAGCATCCGTTTTATGTTGCACCTGAGCTTTTTGAAAATGAAATGCAAAAAGGAGAGTTTACATTACCTAAAGGATATTATCTTGTGCCTGATTTATTATTATTCAAAGTTGTAAAGGGGAATAAATATGTACCGGCAGCAAATCCGGATTTTTCAATTAGGTTCCCTAAAAAACGAAATGCATACATTAACTTTATTGAAAACTCTGTTGCTTCTATGCTTGCAAGAAGAGCATTGTACGAAATGCAGTTTGATAGGATAGACAGAGCGAAGCTTTATATTAACAAAATTAAAAGCGGTTTCCCGGAATATAAACTGCCGCCCGGTCTTGAGCAGGTTTTGGAAAGGTAAGACTTACGGATTGGATAGGAATTATAAAAAAATTCGTTGAGTTGTTCTTTATTCTAAATTCAAATGTTCGGAATTCACTATTAAGAAATTAATAATGAGGAACCCGCCCGGAACGGAAATAACGAATTTAGAATTTTACATATTAAAGTGAGTTTTGCTTAAACCTACTTAGCCGCAGAGAGCAAAGTCTTTTTCCTATTCTTGCTAAGCTGGGATTCGGTTTTGAAGGACTGCAGCATAACATCCAATTGCTGAATTAAATTTCGTTTATAATATCTAGGTGCATAAATTGAACCGTCAAGCATATAAACTCTGTGTGTTTTCGGATCATAAAAAGTGTAATTAATAAACGGCCCGCCCATGCCTTTAATATTCAATTCCCACAATCCTTGAGTCAGCAGGGCATATCTTCCCTGGAAATTTACATCCGCAGTTGTATAGTACTGCCCGGCAATTACTACATAAGAGCTTTCGTCCGTTGTGCGGTAATATTTTTTTGTCATCCGGTTTCTAATAGCACGGATAGAATCCGCATTCAAATAAGCAGGAGAAGCATTATTTATCCAGTGAACAAAAATCCATCTTTCCATATCCGTGTTGGCGCCTCTTCTAAGCCAAACAAAATTATCTTTAGGTACATTGCGGGCCAGCTGGTAATCGGCTTCAACATAAATAACCCAGCCATACTGCTTTAATAATTTACCTTCGATATTTTTTCTTTCGAACTCTGAATTATAAAGGCTTGCAAATAATCTTTTATCGGAAATTTTTTGAAATGCATATAAAAGGTTGTCTTTGTCTTTCATTATATGAGCTTTTAGCTGCCTCATAGTGGGAGCGGTAAGAAGCATTACCAACTGGCCTTTTGCCCAAAGATTATACCTTGTAATTTCAAAAGCACTATCGGATAAAATAGCTTTTCTAACCGAAGTATCAACTGAAGCGCGGACAAATTTTGCCGTATTAGAATTAGAATTAAACGGAGCAATAATTATAATATTTTTCCTGTCTTCATATCTGTTCAATTGGCTGCCGGGAACTTGTTGTAAGTTAAACAGTTTCTCGGGCTGAGGAGTGTAAATAATTTTTTCAAAAGTAGAATCGAGTGCAGGCGAAAGGGCCTGGTATTCTGCGGAATCCGCGACAACAATAATATTGTCTTCCGTTCCTATAGCCGGCTTTTGAAAATAGCCGCAGGAGCTTAAGGCAATTAATATTAAAATAATAAAAAATGTAAAAACAATTTTTCGCATTACTACCTCGGTACGTTTGGTAATATTAGCTGCAAATTTGGTAAAAGCAGCAAATATAATCCCCACATTGTTAAACTAACAGAAATAGGAATTGATAAGTTATCATCGGCAAAACCGAAAGAAATATTCTCAACAATTGCACCTACGGCAGCGGCAACAAATCCTATTAAATATTCCAAAGCCGCATATTCAATTTTAGGTGTAAATAAAACAACAATGCTTGCACTTACAAAAAATGCTAAAGTTCCCTCTAAACTTTTGGCAAATAATTTGTGCCTGCCGTACTTTCTGCCGATTAAAGCAGCGGAAGAATCACTTATAATTAAAATAGAAAATGCAGTAATAAAAAATACTTTTGGAAAAATTATTACGCAAATAAGTGCGGATATAAAAACATAGGTTGCCCCGTTCAGGTTCTTTTTTTTATGATCAACTTCGTGCTGTCTTAACAGAAATCCGAATATTTTATAGAATATTTTTCCAACACCGGGGAAAAAATACCTGGATAAATCCAAAATAATTGCAAACAGAGTAAAAGCAGAAAGGATAATAATTGCATTATTACGGGGAATAAAATAATAAATGATGGGAATTGATAAAGAGCAGAGATGAATCAGTTTTCTAACCAATTCATCTCTGTAATTAATAGTCCCATTGTCAATTTGAGTCATCTTTAGGAATAGATTCTTTCGGTTTTCTTTGCTCCATAAGCTTTTTAACATGTTCCGGCATTTCCTCTTTGGCTGCAGGTACAGGATTTTCTGTTTTCGAAAACGGAGGCAATTCTTCGCCGCGTATTAATTTATCAATTTCTTCCGAATCAAGAATTTCTCTTTCCAGAAGTTCTTTTGAAAGCTTATGAAGTATATCAATATTATCCGTCAAAATTTTTTCGGCATGCCCCATTGCCGTATTAACAATACTTCTTACTTCATCGTCAATTTCAATTGCGGTTCTTTCGCTGTAATCTCTATGACGCTGAATTTCCCGCCCTAGAAAGATTTCTTCTTCTTTGGCACCATAACTAAGCGGGCCAAGTTTATCGCTCATACCCCATTCGCAAACCATTTTACGTGCAATATTTGTTGCCTTTTCTATATCGTTTCCGGCACCGGTAGTAAAATGGTTGAAAATTAGTTTTTCGGCGGCACGTCCTCCCAATGCATAGGTTATTACCGCTTCCAGATATTCCTTGGAGTAAGTATGTTTTTCATCTATAGGGAGGTAGCTGGTAACACCCAGTGCTCTGCCTCTTGGGATTATTGTAACTTTATGAACCGGGTCTGCTTCCGGTATCATCCTGGCAACAAGAACATGGCCTATCTCATGGTAAGCAGTTGTTTTCTTTTCTTCCTCGGAAATTATCATACTCTTCCGTTCCATACCCATCATAACTTTATCTTTGGCTTCTTCAAAGTCTATCATTTCAACTTTCTTCTTGTTTTTTCTAGCTGCAAGAAGCGCTGCTTCATTAACAAGGTTAGCAAGTTCTGCTCCCGCCAAACCGGGGGTTCCTTTTGCTAAGACCTCTAGGTTTACACTTTCCGATAAAGGTATATTGCGTGTATGAACTTTAAGAATTCCTTCTCGTCCTTTAACATCCGGCCTGTCTACAACAACCTGCCTGTCAAATCTGCCGGGCCGTAATAATGCGGGGTCTAGAACATCCGGCCTGTTTGTGGCTGCAATAATTATTACGCCGCTGTTCTGTTCAAAGCCGTCCATCTCAACAAGCAACTGGTTAAGAGTCTGTTCTCTTTCATCATGCCCGCCGCCCAGACCGGCACCGCGATGCCTTCCAACCGCATCAATTTCATCAATAAAAATAATGCAGGGTGCATTTTTTTTACCTTGTTCAAACAAATCTCTTACACGGCTAGCGCCAACACCAACAAACATTTCAACAAAGTCTGCACCGCTAATTGAAAAGAACGGAACACCGGCTTCTCCTGCAACAGCACGTGCCAGTAAAGTTTTACCGGTTCCGGGAGGGCCTAGCAGCAAGACTCCTCTTGGAATTTTACCGCCTAGTTTTTGGAATTTTGTCGGTTCCTTTAAAAACTCTATAATTTCGTGTAGTTCAAGCTTAGCTTCATCGGCACCGGCGACATCTCTAAAAGTAATTTTTTGAGCGGACTGCGGAACAAGCTTTGCTTTGCTTTTACCAAAAGAAAAGATGCCTCTGGTACCGCCACCTGCTCCCTGCATCCTCCTCATAATAATAATCCAGACGGCTATAATTAAAATCCATGGTAGAAATCCAATAAGAATATTCATCCATTCATTGGATTCTTTTTGGTAAGTGTAAACAATATTTTTTGCTTTCCAAATATCTTCCTGGTTTTTTACAACTAATTCCGGCATATAAACCGAAATATATTTTACCGGTACTTCTTTGTTATCTAAAGTAACATTCTGCTGAGATTTTAATGTACCCTTAAAATAAAAATCATTATCGCCTGTCTTAGTAATTGTAGCGCTGGCTATTTCATCGTTGTTTAATAATTTTAAGTATTGGGGGTAGGGAATATCCACGTAATTATTAGATCCTGTTTTGAATAACTGCATAATAATTACGGCAGCAACAATAACCGCACCCCAGCCGAAAACCATTCTTATTATTTTAGACCAATCGAAATTATCATCAGGCTTATTTGGTCCTCCGGAGCCTCTTTGGTTTTTGGGAAATTGGTTATTCCCGTTATTATTATCGGCCATAAAAAATTTGGTTCTGTTAAAATTCATTTGTTAATTTATTCTCCGTCATTCACTTAATACATATATAGATCTCAAATTTCTATATTTCTGAGCATAATCCAAACCGTATCCTATCACAAACTTGCTGGGAATATCGAAGCCAATATAATCAATTTTTACATTATATCGAAGGCTATTCGGCTTTGTTAAGAGTGAAACAACCCTCATGCTGGCAGGATTATGCGGCGAAATAAGATCTTTCATAAATTTTATTGATAATCCGGAATCTACAATATCTTCCACAATTATTATATCCCTTTCCTTAATATCGCAGTTTAATTCTTTAAGCAGTTTAACTTTGCCGGAAGAAATTTTTTCATCTCCATAGCTGGAAAGTTTAAAGAAGTCAACTTCGCAGTCAATATTAATATTCCTTAATAAATCCGCAAGGAACAAGAATGCACCGTTTAACACTCCTATAAGAACCGGTATTTTTCCTTTATAATCTTCCGATATTTTTTTACCCAGTTCTTTAACTTTATTTTGAATTACTTCCTCCTTTAACAAAGGGATAAATACTTCTGTTCCAATTATTATTTCTTCCCGTTCTTCATTGTTTATTTCAGGCATAGTTTGATTACCTTTTCCGTATTTTGTAAAATTTTAAACCGATCATCCAGCCTGAGCCCCAAAACCCAAACTATGCGATCTTTATTTGTTAAAACAAGCTGTTCCTTTTTTTTTAAAGAAGATATTTTTTGCTCAACAAGAAAATCCGAAACTTTTTTTGTGCTTTTCATCCCTAAAGGAAAAAATCTATCGCCCGTTTGCCAGGCCCGTAAAACAAAAATGCCGTTCAGATTATCTGCCGATATGTATTCCATTAATTTGCTGCCGGAGTATTTTTCCGGTAATTTATTTACATTTTCAATTGACAAAGTTTTTCCGCTCAATTTTAAGGTATCGCCGGTTTTAAGATAAACAGGCTTTATAATATTAACAAATTTTTCTTTAAAGATAATAATAAATTCTCTATCTCTAAATGCTTTATATTTACCGGAAATATTAACTTCTTTTCCCGGTTCCGAATTTATTAAAGACTTTAGACTTTTGTACCCGGAATAAGTTATCTGTAAACCGAACACTTCATAAAAAACCGACTTAAAAAAATACCCTTCCAATTCGGGTTCAATTTGTTTTAACCGGGCAGTTGAAATTACTAACCTGCCTTCTTTAACATTATAAGTATTTTTAAAAATATCTTTTGTTTTGTTTTCAACATAAGAAAAAATATTCTTAAAAATGTCCGATTCGTTAAGAGCGGTATTTTCAAAATCAGGATTTAGCTTTTCTTTAATTAAAGGAATAACACTGTTCCTTAAAAAGCTCCTTTCATAATCATTGTTCAAATTTGTTAAATCGGTTTTGTAACCGGTTTTATAAAAATTAAGGCAGCTCAATATTTCATCTTTAGTTAAACAAAGAACAGGCCTAATTAAATTATCCCTTTTAGCGGGAATACCGGATAGCCCTTTAAGTCCGGCGCCTTTAATTAAATTCAGCAAAACTGTCTCAGCATTATCCGAAGAATTATGTGCCGTAGCAACCTTATTATACCCGGATATTTTTAAAGCCTTATAAAATTCTTTATATCTTAAAATACGGCCGGCCTCTTCAACAGATAATTTATTCCTTTTAGCAAATAGTTTTACATTTTTTTTTACAGTATAAAATTTGATGCCCAAACTTAAGGAAAGTTTCCTGCAAAAATTTTGATCTTCATCCGCATCTCTGCCTCTAAGCATATGGTTGATGTGGATCGCACCGATTTCAATTCCGTATTTTTTTTTATATTTTTGCAGAAAATACAAAAGGAAAACGGAATCCGGGCCTCCGCTTAAGGCGGTTAAAATTTTATCGTTTTTATTAATTAAATTATTATTGCTAATAAAAGATATAACTTTCTGTTCGATACGTTTAAGAGAATTTATATTATTTTTCATAATAATTTAATTTAATATTTCACGGTGCAGCGCAGCTTCTAAAAAAACAACGAATTTCCAAAAGATTGAATATTCGTCTTTCCATACAACCATGGGTTCTTAGTACGGAAAAACTTGCAAACAAACTCTCTTCTAAAATTATTAAAATCACAAATTATTAAAAGTATAATCTTGGAGCGCTTCAGTCCGCTTTGCCTTCCATAATTTTTTCAACATACTTTCCAAGAACATCAAACTCCAGGTTAACGGTACTTCCGGTTTTTTTATACCTAAAAATAGTCTCTTCCCAGGTATGTGGAATAACCCCAACAGAAAAGGAACTCCTATCCAATTCTGCAACCGTCATACTTACTCCGTCTATTGCAACGGAGCCCACATAAATTAAATATTTATTAAACTTTTCCGGGTAAGAAATTTTAACAAAGTGGCTGCCGGATAATTCCTTTATATCTTCAATCTTACCGGTTGTATCCACATGCCCAAGTACAAAATGGCCTCCCAGCCTGGCATCAGCTTTCAACGGTCTTTCGAGATTAACTTTGTCGCCAATACTTAAACTGCTTAGATTGGTCTTCTTTAGAGTTTCTTCAATAACATCAACAAGAAATGAAGCGGAAATTTTCTTTACAACAGTCAGGCAAACTCCGTTTACGGCTACACTGCTGCCAATTACAAGGTCTTGCATAACAACATTAGCGTATATTTCAAGCTGGTAGCTTTCGCCTGCAGCAGTTTTACCTGCCAGGCTGCCGGTTTCTTCTACAATTCCCGTAAACATTTAATATCCTTCAATTTTAAATTCAAGAGTAAGATTAAAGATTTCATTTAACAAGCTCAATTAAAACATCATCTCCAACGGTTTCAACTTTGTTTACTTTAATCCTTAAAGC
This sequence comes from Ignavibacteriaceae bacterium, assembly GCA_046704255.1. GTDB lineage: Bacteria > Bacteroidota > Ignavibacteria > Ignavibacteriales > Ignavibacteriaceae > FEN-1297. Next base: position 12,817 of record JBJKSH010000180.1, read on the forward strand.
TTTTTTAATATTTGTTATGCCAAGGTTTCCTACAACAGGCAGTCCTTCTCCAAGAAATTTAGGAGTAACAAATACAAGCAAATCATCAAACAAATTTTTACTTATAAAAGAAGTAAAGACTCTGCTGCCGCCTTCCACAATTATGGAAGTAATATTTAACTTTGCAATTTTTTTTAACGCATCTTTTATATCCAGCTCACTTTTCTTAGTTTCTTTAACGTAAATTATATCAACGCCCAGAGATGATAGTTTGCTTATTTTATTTCTTTTCTTTACACTTTTTAATGAGGTTAGAACAATAGAATTTTTATCGCCGTTATTTCTAAACAGCCTGTTGTTTGAGCTTAAACTTAGAGAAGAATCCAGAATAATTCTTTTAGGATTTCTTCCTTCGGTAAGCCTTACTGTAAGGTTCGGATCGTCTTTCAAAACAGTTCCGGCACCGATTAAAACAGCATCGTATTGGGAGCGAAGCATGTGCACGTACCGCCTGGAGGCGATTGACGATAACCATTTTGAATCTCCATTTACATCTGCAATTTTACCGTCTATTGTTTGTGCGGTTTTAAGAGTAACGTAAGGAATTTTTTTTGTAATAAATTTGAAAAAGAATTTATTCAGGTTTATGCACTCCTGTTCCAACAGGCCGGCTTTAACTTCTATTCCTGCTTTTTTCAACGCTTTAATTCCGCTGCCGCTAACAAGAGGATTTACATCAAGCGTTCCTATTACAACTCTTTTAATTTTACTTTCAATTATTTTATCCGTACACGGCGGAGTTTTGCCGTAATGGCTGCAGGGTTCCAGGTTAACGTAAAGTGTTGCACCTTCTACACTGCCGGATGACGAATTTATTGCATTTATTTCTGCATGGTTTTTACCGTATTCTTCGTGAAAACCGGCTCCAATAATTTTTTCGTTTTTTACAATTACGCATCCCACTAAAGGATTAGGGCTTACATTGCCTTTTCCCTTTTTTGCAATCTCAATTGCAAGTCTTATGTAAGATTCATCATTCAATAAGAATAATAATTTTTATTTAATTGATAAAATTTCAAATTCAAGCAAACCTGCAGGAGCCTTTACATTAACCTTCTCACCATCTTTTTTACCCATAAGTCCCTGGCCGACAGGTGAGGTTATAGAAATTTTTCCTGCCTGAAAATCGGCTTCCTCCGGTGAAACAAGTGTATATACAAACGTCTTATTATTTTTTAAATTTTTAATAGTAACAGTAGATAAAATATGAACTTCGCCGTCTGGCAGCTGAGAAGGGTCTATAACACGTGCACGGGAAAGTACACTTTCCAACTTGCTTATTCTAAGTTCAAACAATCCCTGTTCCTCTTTTGCGGCGTCGTACTCCGCATTTTCCGAAAGGTCGCCGTGAGCCCGCGCCTCGGCTATTTTTGCGGCAATTTGTTTTCTGCCGTTGGATTTCATATCCTGCAGCTCTTTTTCTAGCTCTACCAGCCTTTCTTTTGTTAAATAAACAAAGTTTGCTTCAGACATAATACTAATCCTACTTTATTTACAGAGATTTAAAAAAAATTGCCACCGCTTTTAAGCAGTGGCACCGGAAAATTAAATAATTATGTTTACGTTGTCAAGAATAAAAATATGATTTACTCCCGAGCCGTATTATTTTTTATTAAAACTCACGGAATCTTCACCCAATAATTCATTTATAGATTCGATAAACTTGTTGGATAAATTTACTTTAAAACCGTTTAGAAAAAATACACGCAGCACCGAACCATTGGACGCAAGATGCAAATACACCGGAATGTTTCCTTTACTTTGTTCCAAGATGTTTTTCAGCTCGGGTATTTTTTCTGCTTCGTGCTGCACCTTGTTTAATTTTATTTTTACACTTTGAACCATTCTGTCTCTCACATCTTCAAGGGGAAACAATTCCTCTATATGAAGTTTTATTGCATCGCCGCTGCTTTCCGTACGGCCTATTATAAAAACACATTTTTCCTCGTCTAAAAAAGAACTGCATGTTTCATAAACTTTGGAAAACATTAAAGCTTCGCAAGAGCCGGAAAAATCATCCAGAGTTAAAAATGCCATCTTTCTTCCGGACTTATCAATTTTGGTTTTTAGCGAAGTAATAACCCCGCAAGCTTTTACAACTCCTGATTCGGTTTCATCTATTTCTTCTGTTTCGCCAAGATGGATTGTGGCAAAGTTTTTATATTCAAGATCGAATTTACTTAAAGGATGACCCGAAATATAAAACCCGATTACTTCTCTTTCCCTGGCTAAAATTTCTTCTTTAGTCCAGGGTTTAACATATTGAAGTTTAGGTTCGACAATTTTTACTTCATCTTCAATTTCACCAAAAAGGCTGTTGCCTGCATCAAGCTTGGAGCTTTGAGATTTATGTCCGAACTCGAGGGCCTCTTCAACAGCAGCAAACAGGCTAGCACGGTTTTTATTTATTGAATCAAAAGCGCCGGCAAGCACCAGCCCTTCTACAGACCGTTTGTTAACAATCCTTGTATCTACATTTGCGCAAAAATTAAAAATGCTTGTAAAATCCCGTCCAAGCGAATTTCTGTTCTTAATTATTTCTTCAACAGCAGAAACTCCAACATTCTTTATTGCAGACATTCCGAATCTGATTTTACCTTCTTCCACGTTAAAATGTACCGAAGGACTATTTACATCCGGCGGAAGAATTTCGATTTTTAATTTCCTGCATTCATCCAAAAAGCTTGCTACCTTATTAGTGTTGCCGAATTCATTAGTAAGGTTGGAAGCTAAAAATTCTGCCGTATAATATGCTTTTAAATATGCTGTTTGATAGGCAACATAGCTGTATGCAACGGAATGGCTTTTATTAAAACCGTAGTTTGCAAATTTATCTATGGCTTCAAAAATTTCAGCAGCGGTTTTTTTAGATATTCCGTTTCTCACGGCACCATCAATAAATTTAACTTTTTGTTCAGCCATTGATTTAAGGTCCTTCTTACCCATTGCTCTGCGGAGTATGTCCGCTTCGGCTAGAGTCATTCCGCCGGCTCTATTTGCAATTTGAATTACCTGTTCCTGGTAAACTATAATTCCATAAGTTTCTTTTAGAATAGGTTCCAGTACAGGATGCAAATATTCAACAGCTTTTATGCCGAATTTCCTATCAATGAAATCATCGATAAATTCCATTGGACCTGGGCGGTAAAGTGCATTCATAGCAGAAAGATCACTTAAACTGGTAGGCTTTAGTTTTTTCAAATACTCTCTCATCGGGCCGGATTCAAACTGGAACACGCCGGTTGTTTGCCCCTTTGCAAAAAGCTGGAATGTCTTTTCATCATCAAGAGGAATAGCATCTATATCAATATCAATTCCATGATTCTTTTTAATTAAAGTAAGTGTATCTCTAATTATTGTTAAAGTACGTAGCCCGAGAAAATCCATTTTAAGAAGCCCCGCACTTTCAATCTCTTTCATATTAAATTGAGTTACTATATCTGTTTGGGATACTGCATTTGCAAGCGGTACATAATTGCTTACATCATCCGGTGTAATTACAACACCGGCAGCATGCTTAGATGCATTGCGGTTCATTCCTTCCAAAACTTTTGCATACTTAATTAAGTTTTGAATTTCGGGATCATCGGATTCCTTTACCCATTTAAGCTCCGGTACTTCTTCCAACGCCTGATCAATGGAATATACTTTCCCGAATTTTGAAGGAATGTACTTTGTTATTTTATTTACAGTGGGAATAGGAATTTTTAGTACTCGTGCTACATCTCTAATTACAGCTTTTGACGAGAGCCTGTTAAAAGTAATTATCTGGCTTACGCATTCCGAACCGTATTTTCCTCTTACATAATCTATTACTTCGCCGCGCTTATCATCGGCAAAGTCAACATCAATATCAGGCATAGATTTACGCGCAGGATTCAGAAAGCGCTCGAAAAGAAGATTATAATTTAATGGATTTATGTTTGTTATTCTTAATGCATAAGCAACAAGGCTTCCTGCCGCACTTCCTCTGCCCGGCCCTACAGGTATGTTCATCTTTTTAGATGAATTAATAAAATCCTGAACAATTAAAAAATAGCCTGCAAATCCCATCTGTTTTATTGTATCAACTTCGTATTTAAATCGATCTTCTATTTCGGGAGTAATTTTGTCGAATCTTTTATGCAGCCCTTCAACGGCTAAAAGCTCAAAATATTCATCCAAATTATTTGCCGGCGAATCTTCGGGAATAGGAAAGACCGGGAAAAGATGTCCTTCAAAATCCAGGCTTAAGTCTATCTTCTCATCAATTTCAAGAGTATGTTCAACTGCGCCTTTGTAATTTTTAAAAAGCTTAATCATTTCCTCCGAAGATTTGAAGTAGACCTGGTCGGTACCGTATCGCAGCTTTGTATAGTCAGCGCCGTTTTTATCTGAAAGCAATAAAAGGATATTGTGCGGTATTGCGTGGTCGGGTTCAATATAGTGGCAGTCGTTTGTAGCAACCAATTTAATCTCAAGCTCACGGGAAAGCCTGGGCATACCATCAAGCACCGCTTTCTCTACTTCCATATTATGATCCTGGATCTCCAGGTAAAAATCATCTCCAAAAATATCTTTGTAAGTTTTTGCGGTTTCGCGTGCGCTATCATAATCATTATTTTTAAGATGAACGGCAATAACTCCGCCGGCGCATGCGGAAGTACAAATAAGCCCTTCCCTGTACTTTCTAATTAATTCTAAGTCGATGCGCGGCTTATAATAAAATCCTTCGGTATGACCTAAAGTGGATAGTTTAGATAAATTTTTATAACCCTGCTTATTCTTTGCTAATAAAATTAAGTGATTATAATGTTTGGCCCTTTTCTTACTTCCGTTATCTTCACTTTTACCTTTATCGAACCTGCTGCCTTTAGCAACAACATAAGCCTCCATTCCGACAATAGGTTTTATTCCTTCTTTCTTGGCCTTTTTATAAAACTCTGCAATGCCGTACATAACTCCGTGGTCGGTTAAAGCAACAGATTTCATATTATTCTTTTTTGCAGCATTGATGAGATCATCAACCGTACAGGCACCATCCTGCAAGCTGTAATGCGTATGATTATGTAAGTGAATAAAGTCAGACATTTTTATACAAAATATTTTGGTGAGCTATGTTTTACGTCAGGTAAAAAGAACTAATTATTGTTTCAATATTACTGAATTAATAAACGAAAAAACAGATTGACAGTTAAAAATATTTTTTATTTATGTCCGGTATGGCCAAACCCGCCTTTTCCGCGTTTGCTTTCATTTAGAGTATTAGTTTCAACAACATCCGCAGTGTAAACCTTAGACAGGACCAACTGTGCAATTCTATCTCCCCTTAAAATTTCAAATTTATCTTTGCTGAAATTAATCAAAATAATTTTTACTTCACCGCGGTAATCGGAATCGATTGTGCCGGGTGAGTTTAATATTCCTATTCCATGCTTTACAGCCAACCCGCTCCTTGGTCTCACCTGGACTTCATAACCAAAAGCAATCTCAAAAGATAAGTTGGTTGGTACTAATACAACTCCGCCGGGTTCAACAATTAATTTATCCTCAACGGCAGCGCGAATATCCATTCCGGAACTTCCTTTTGTTGCATACGAAGGCAGTGGTATATCATTAAATTTATCACTTAATCGTTTAATCTTTAATGTTACTTTATCCGGCATAAGATCTCAATAAATTAATTTAGCAATAAAGCAATTTTTAGGGTTTTAATTTTTGTGTAAGTAATCTATTCTTTAAAAAGATTAATTCTTCCTTGCCAATATTAAATATCCCAAGCAATATTAAAAACAACAGGAGCATTAAAAATTTGTTCACAAGGGTAAGTGCATTAACCGCTAATTGTGAATAATAAATTCCTGCTACAATTGCTATGGATATAAAAAGTTTTCCGATTTTTGCATACTCATAATTTACTTTATAAAATTTTTGAGTAATTACAAAATAGCCGACAGCCATAATTAAGTAGCTTGCCAGTGTAGCCAATGCCGCACCCATAATTCCCCAAACAGGAATCAAAATAAAACACAAAGCAATATTAACAACCGCGCCTGTCCCCGTCATCATAGGAACGTAAATACTTTTTTCTTCAATATAAATTCCTGCCATCAAAATATAATATATACCGTTAAAGATGTAAGCAAAAAGAATCACCGGTACAATATTTAATCCGCTTAAATATTCTTTACCAATAATAGAATGCCCGTAAAAACTTATTTTAGCAATATCGGAAATAAATAAAGACAGAACAATAAATATTAAAGCAGCAGCCACGGTAAAATATGTAAGCACTTTGGAGAAAATTTCCTTGGCATTTGTTTCCTTTGCATTCTGTAGAAAAAACGGCTGCCATGCATATTGAAACATGCTTACGAAAAGCATCATAAAAATTCCCAGCTTATAATTTGCAGCGTATAATCCTGTAGTGCCTAAATCGGTAAGATGTGTAAGTATCGGTCTGTCTACACCCTGAATTAGCATGGCAGCTAAACCTGCGGGAAAATAAGGCAATCCGAATTTAAGAAGTCTTTTAAGAAGTTGTGTGTGTATTTTAATCCTTAAACTTTTAATTACCGAAGGAAATAAAAGAAGAAATGAAGCAAGCGAAGCTGCAAGATTGCTGAAAAAGATTGCTTCAATTCCCCATTTAAGTTTTAATATTAAATAAAGATTTAAAGAAACATTTACGAGAATATTGATCATCTTAAATGCAGCGAATTTTTTTGCTTTATGCTCAAGCCGTAATTTGATAAAGGGTATAACGCCTATTGCATCAAGAAAAAGAATGGGCCCAACAAGATAAATTAAATAATAAAAATCCGGCGGAACATCCAGCACGCTGTAAATAGGTGCTTTAAACAATATAATAGATCCGCTTAGTAAAAATGAAACACATAAAACAGACAAGTAAGGAGTTGAAAAATTATCTTTCTCATCTCCCATAACCGGCATTGCCGCAAACTTTAAAAAGGCGGAATCCATCCCGTACAATAAAACCACATTAAAAACCGCCATAAAAATATACAGATTTGAATAAACCCCGAAATCGCTTGTGGTAAACACATTTGTATATAAAGGTACAAGCAGAAAGCCGAGAAACCTACCTACTATTGTACTAACTCCGTATATGGCCGTATCTTTTGTAAGCTGTTTTAGTTTATCAAACATTTCTAAATTATGTTTAGAGAAATATCTAGAGCTTTAACACTATGTGTAAGTGCTCCGATAGAAATAAAATCAATTCCCGTTTCGGCAATCTGCTGGATAGTATCAAGGTCTATTCCGCCGGAAGCTTCTGTTATACATTTGCCGCCGATTAAATCAATACCTTCTTTCATTTCTTCTAAATTAAAGTTATCAAGCATTATAAGATCCACTTTGCAGTTAAGAGCTTCCGTTACTTCGATAAGATTTTTTGTTTCAACTTCAATTTTAAAATCCGTTTTATTTCCCTTTTGGAAAACTCTGCAGGCATTTACTGCACTGGTTATGGAACCGGCAGCAGCAATATGGTTGTCTTTAATTAAAAACATATCGTATAAACCAAACCGGTGGTTTTGACCTCCACCGATTTTTACGGCAAGTTTATCCAGGTAACGAATTCCGGGTGCGGTTTTTCTTGTATCCAGAATTTTTGCATTTGTATGTTTAATCTTCTCAACAAACTTATTTGTATAAGTTGCAATACCGCTCATTCTCTGTAAAAAATTAAGTGCCGTTCTTTCTACTGTAAGAATAGATGCAACACTTCCTTCAATTACTGCCGCAACCTGACCGTTGAAAACTTTTTCTCCGTCGGTAGTATTTTGTGTGAATTTTAAAAAGGGATCAAAGATGTTAAAAAGCGTTTGAAGAATTTCGAATCCTGCAATTATACCGTCTTGCTTAACGAGAAATTCAGCCCGTCCTTTTAGACTTATAGGAACTATTGCGTTTGTTGTTATATCTCCGCTGTTTATATCCTCAGAAAGTGCGTTCTTAATTATTGGTTGTAATATTTCTTTATCCATTTTCTTCAAACTTTATCTTTAAAAAATTTTTTCATTGTTTTAACAAAAAATTCCGGCGGGCGCGTCGGTCTTTTAGTATCTTTCTTTATAAATGCATGTTCGGTAAAACCTTCTACAACCAGCACATTATTCTCTTTTCTAAAAACCATATAGTCAATATGAATTTTTAATAAAGGATACTTTTTTACAACGCATTCAACTCTTAAAATATCATCATAAAAAGCCGGCAAAATAAACTTTGCATAAGTTTCCAGAACCGGCAGTTGACATCCTTCTTTTTCAATCATACTGTAAGGCAAGCCGATTTCTCTAAGCATTTCCGTTCTGCAGACTTCAAAATATTCAAAGTACTTACCGTTATAAACAAACTGCATCTGGTCGGTATCGGCATAACGAACACGTATTTCGGTTTCATAACTTAACATTTTTAAATATTAGCAATTTTAATTTAGGTTACTATTATAATCTTTCCCAATCCTTTTTGGAGATCTTTGCCTGTTTCAAGATTTTAAAAAGTAGTTCTTTTCCTATATCGACCTTGTGTGGATTTGGAATAGTGATAGTCAAGCTTTTTTTTATCATGAATGGATGTTTCCCGCCAGAAAAGGGACCATCAAAACCGAGTATTCTTAAATACTTCACTAAATCTTTTTGTTTAATTGGACCAAACGGCGGCATTAAGCTGCATCTACTTTTTTAATCTTAATTTCGATACCATCAATTGAAGGAACCGGAAGATTTTTATAAATACGAAATAAAATCCATTCCTCCAATACTTCTTCTAATTCATCTCTGCACTTTTCCAATGATTCGGCATTTGCATATACGCCGGGGCATTCTTTTATTTCTCCATAATATGAATGGTCATCATTTAATATTACATAATTAGCACGACCCATTGCCTTTTTAATATAATGTGTAAGCATATTAAACTTTTTCTTCCACTAGTAAATTTAAATTCTACTCCGCGAACGCACCCATCTTTCCGAATTTATCAAGACGGTTTTCGATAAGCTTTTCGGGTTTTATTTTTACTAATTGTTCAAGTTCTTCCTTTAAAGCTTTCTTTAATATATCGGCAGCTTCCCTGTGGTCTTTATGAGCGCCTCCCATCGGCTCGGGAATAATTCTATCAATAATTTTCTGCTCGAATAAATCACTTGCAGTCAATCTTAATGCTTCCGCTGCCTGTTCTTTAAAATCCCAGCTTCGCCATAGTATGCTTGAACATGACTCCGGGCTAATAACAGAATACCAGCAATTCTCAAGCATCAATACTCTATCGCCTACACCAATTCCAAGTGCGCCGCCGCTGGCACCTTCGCCGATAATAACAACAATGATGGGAACCTTAAGCCTGCTCATTTCGAAAAGATTTCTTGCAATTGCTTCTGCCTGTCCTCTTTCCTCAGCTTCAAGTCCGGGGTAGGCACCAGGCGTATCAATCATAGTAATAACCGGCTTGTTAAATTTTTCTGCCAGTTTCATCAGGCGCAGTGCTTTTCTGTAACCCTCCGGGTTGGCCATACCAAAGTTTCTATAAACGTTAGTTTTTGTATCTCTTCCTTTTTGATGCCCGATAATCATAACTTTGTAATCATCAATAAGCGCAAATCCTCCAACGATAGCTTTATCATCTTTATAATTTCTATCACCGTGGAGTTCAATAAAATTATTAGTCATCAGGTATATATAATCAAGAGTATACGGCCTTTCGGGGTGCCGTGCAAGCTGCACACGCTGCCACCTGGTAAGATCTTTATATATTCCTTCTTTCAATTGTCTTACCTTCTCTTCAATTTTTTTAATTTCATTTTCTATGTCCATTTTATCCGAAAGCCTTTTCATTTCTTCCAGTTTGGCTTCCAGTTCGGCGATAGGTTTTTCAAAATCCAATATTGTTTTTGCCATGTTACAATCTTTTTTCCCACATCCTAGTTAAAGTTTTTCCGATAATTTCCAGGTCCAGCCACATGTTTTGATTTTTTGCATAAAGTATATCAAGTTTTTCATTTCCTGTTTCCTGTTCATCTTCAATATACCATAAACCGGTTAAACCCCTTTTTCCCAAAAATAAATTACCGGAGCCTTTGGGATATTTTGGCCCTACAAAACTCGCTTTACCGGAAACAATCAGCGGGACCTGTAAGATGAATTTTTTAAATTCCGTTTGCTTACCGGTGACCATAGTAATCAAATATATGAAAGGATAAATAAAAAACAAAACCGGTAAGGCCAGCGCATAATCAAAAGATGATTTTAGAAATCTTAAAAGCGGCTTGGAGATATTATAGCTTATTTCAATTAAAGGAATGTCATCCAAAACCGAGACAGAAGTTTTTCCGACTAAAAAATCCAGGCTGCCGCCTATTATTTTAAATTCTACGTTTTCACTTTGACAGGCAGAAACCATTGCCATCATTTGATTATAAGATAGCTCCTCGGATGAAAAAATTACTTCCTCAATTTTCTTTTCATTAATTACCCTTCTTATATTTTCAATGGTTCCAACCACTTCAAAGCCGTTAATTACATTCCCGACTTCCTTATTAGTAAAACCGATCAATCCCTCTATAATATGAAAATCTGTATGTTTAGCTTTAAGTTTGCCGGCAATTTTAACAGCCGGTTCGTTTATGCCGACAATTAAAGTCCGCCTATGAGCAAACTCGTTGGTTTTAATTCCTGTTTTAAAAACAACCTTTAATATAATGCGCCAAAAGGCAAGCAAAAAGAACAATATAAAATAAGTTATTAATAACGCTGCCCGGCTGTATGCATACTGTTTAAAGAAAAATGTTAATGCGGAGATTATAATAAAGCTTATAATTACTGCTAAAAAATTTCTTAGTATAGAAAGTGAATCTTTCCTGTAAACACCGGAAACGCCTGCAACTGTAATATGAATAATTGCAGGAATAGTATAAATTATATAGTAACTTTCAACAGGAAACCCGTGCCATTTACTAAATAACCCGTATATAATATTTGCAAAAAATAAAGCTGCATCAAAGAACAAAAAATCCAGAACTAGGGAAATAAATATTAACTTCCTTCTGCCTAAGAAAGCAAAAAATTTTCTAAATGTTATAGCGGAATGAAGAATTATTTCAACAAGGAAGGAACCGGACAGATGCTTTTTTACAAAAAGATTCATCGCATCATAAAAAATTTTCGTTTCGTCAATGCTGCTTCGTTTTGTACTCTCACCTTTGTAATGTATTATTTGAGTTGAATGTACATAGTAAACTTTATACCCCGATTTTTGAACCCTGTAGCAAAGGTCGAGGTCTTCACCGTACATAAAAAAATCCTCATCAAGTCCGCCTATATTATCAAACACTTCTTTCTTCAACATCATAAAAGAACCGGAGATTGCGTCTACCTCGTAAGTTTGATTTTCATCTAAATAAGTAAGATTGTAACGTGCAAATATTTTGCTTTTAGGAAAAAGAGTGCTTAATCCGGTAACTTTACAAAACGAAGTCCATGGCCCGGGAAAACTGCGCCTGCAAGCAAGTTGAAGAGACCCATCGGGATTAAGGATTTTACATCCGGCCATGCCTGCATCCGGAACAGTTTTAAAAAATTCTATCATTTTTTGCAGCGTGTCTTCTCTTAATAAAGTATCCGGATTTAGCAGTAGGAAGTATTTACCTTTGGCAATTTTTAATCCAAGGTTATTGGCTTTACTGAATCCCAAATTTTCTTTATTGGCAATAAGTTTTACTTCGGGATATTTTTCTTTTAAAAATTCAACACTGCCGTCGTTTGAAGCATTGTCTACAATTATGGTTTCATATTGAATGTTCCTTGCTGCTTTTGCTATTGAATGCAGCAGGTTTTGAATAAATTCTTTTACATTATAATTAACTATGATTATAGATAAGTCCAATTACTTTCCTAACATT
>JBJKSH010000181.1:0-2513 GCA_046704255.1 Ignavibacteriaceae bacterium
ATTGCCCAATATTCCTCACTGCTGCCTCCCGTAGGAGTCTGGACCGTGTCTCAGTTCCAGTGTGGCTGATCATCCTCTCAGACCAGCTACTGATCGTTGCCTTGGTGAGCCGTTACCTCACCAACTAACTAATCAGACGCAAGCTCATCAATAGGCGTTACAAGAACTTTAACAACATCACCATGCGGTGCCGCTGCATTATCCGGTATTAGCCTCGATTTCTCGAAGTTATTCCGAACCTAAAGGTAGATTGCTTACGTGTTACTCACCCGTGCGCCACTTTACTAAAAATATTGCTACTTCTTTCTCGTAGACTTGCATGTGTTAAGCACGCCGCCAGCGTTCGTCCTGAGCCAGGATCAAACTCTCCGTAGTAGAGTTTTAATTTTGTGTAATCTTGGCGTTAGACGCTAAGTTGAAACCATTTAACTGACTGGTTAAATGCACTCACTCTATCAAAGAACTTTTCAAACCTTCATTTTAGAAGGGCTTCAAATTTAATCGTTATCTTATTTAATGTCAAGCAAACTTAATCTTTTTTTATTGCGTTTCGTAGATATTTTTAATTAAATAAAGAACATTAATTCTAAAATTAATTTAGCCTTTCAAAAATATATGATTTTATTTAATTGTCAAGATTTTGTAAAAATTTTTATTTGAAATTTTGTTTTGATCTTAAAATATCATTTAAAATGGGTTAAAGGATTTTCTAATAGATATTCTAATAGACATCATTAGTTTTTTTAATTATAACTACCTGTTAAATTTTCTATCTTTTTAGTTGAATGTCTAACTTAATCTTCATTATCTAATAAAGAATTTTTTAACTACTAAAGTTTAATCAGCAGCAATATAATTGTAGCTGCACTGGCAACAATACTTAAATATGAACCAATCCTTGCAACATAGTAATCAAACGACAAAGCCGTATGCCGGGGAACGAAGATATAATCTCCCGGTTCTATTTTAAAGTTTTCTTTATCAGCGTGTACCCATTCCCGTGAAACGGCTTTAATTATCATCACATCCTTTCTTGCATATTGGCCAACTCCACCTGCCTGCCTCAAATAGTATTTATAATCTGCATCTTTAACAAAAGGAACTTTACCTGGATGTGCTACCTGGCCGTAAACATAAATGGAGTTATCCTTTACCGGGACAATAATTACATCCCCGTTTTTTACAATATATTTTGAAGCCATAGAAGTATCGTTAAATATTTCCGAAAAATTTACAGATGCTTGAGAATCCAACACCCTTAATTCATTTTCAAGAAAGAAATATGCCGTATCTTCTTCGTTAACATTAGACATTCGATACATTAACAAATTTTCCAATTTCACAAGTGCATTACTTATTTCCGGAGTTAACATGTTGGGATTTTCTTTTAATTTAATTCCGTATTCTTTTTCCAAAATGGTTGATAAGCTGTTTCCGGATAGAATTCTAGAACGGCGAAGCGAAGCATCTTTTCTAAAACCACCTGCTTTTTCCATTACATCCTTTATGGTGGTATTGTCTTTAGTTATAGGAATATAGCCCGGTGAATTAACTTCTCCAACTACTAGTACACTGTAAGCTTTTCTATTGTTTTCTTTAGCAAGTACAACAATATTATCGCCCCTATGTAATGGTATATTGCTATTTATGCTTAGCGTATCAGATGTCATTGTATTACCATTGTTGCTAAGCCTGTTAATTTCTACTTTGGTAACATTTTCAAAAGCACTATCTATTCCCCGGGCAAAAAATAACGCATCAGAAAGTCTATCCCCTTGAACAAATTGAAACTTACCCGGATTATTAACCGCACCATAAACAGTAAAAAAATTCCTTGTCAAATCAACATAAGGAAAGATTATTACATCATCGTTTTTTAGATACGGATCATCTTTAAAATTTCCGGACAGACGAAATCTTAATAAGTCAATCTTTTCAGATTTACCTGATGCACTTTTAAGTATAATATTTCTTAACGGATATTTATCAATCTTTTCTTTTATTTGCATTAAAACTTTTGGATCGGTAATTCTGGCGTATGCAGTTTCCTTTGCCTGGTTGTACATTCTTGTAACAAACTGATCAACTCTTTCTCCTACAAATGCGGGAAAGGAACCTGTTATTATAAAATCGCCTCCTATTGTTACACTTATTGTACTCGCTTGAAGCAAAGCTTGTGTTTCACTTTTTATATTAGTTGAGGTTTGCGGAAAAATTAAAACAGTTAAAGAAAACACAAGTAACAGACAAAAATATTTTTTCATTTGATTCCTTTAAGATTTCAACAATAATTCTTTATCTATTTTTATATTGGGATTCATAATACTTTTCATATTCGCCGGAAATAACCCTTTCCCACCAGGTTTTATTTTTGATATACCAGTCGATTGTTCTAATTATGGCTTCTTCAAATTGGTATTCCGGTTTCCAGCCAAGTTCGTTTTTAATTTTCGAAGGATCAATTGCATAACGTCTATCATGGCCGGGTCTGTCTTTTACATATTCAATTAAGT
>JBJKSH010000182.1:0-19355 GCA_046704255.1 Ignavibacteriaceae bacterium
ATTTGTCGGAATATTCTTTAAGTTCAATTCTTCCGGTAATTATATACAAGGCTTTTAATTGTTCGATATGAAGATTATGATAAGTATAAGAAGCAGGGTTTTCTTTAGGGAAATTGAATAAATCATAGCGTGACCAATATTTAATATCGTAATATTTTAATAGCATAATTATACTTTCAACTCCTTTTTCAAATAAGTGTTCTGCGTTTGATCTTTCGCTTAATAAAGACAAATCAAATAAACCAAATAATGAAAAAATAAACCCGTTTAAAACACCGGTTATGTTTACAGCAGGATATTCTTCGTAAATAGATATATTTTTAAATTGGGTGACTACTCCGCCTTCACTAACATGAAATTCAAATGGTATTAATGCTACTTCGGCAGTATTTAAAAATTTTCTATCATTATTTAATTGAGAAGCTCTGCAAAGTACAGAAATAGCTTCACCTTGCGTCATAGCAGAATACCAAGGAGGATACAACTTATAATTTTTTTCCGGGTAATTAAACATCCAAATTGCGGCTTTGTTTTTGATCATTTTATTTGAAACCAGCCAATCAGCCTGATTTAGAAATTTATTCTTTAAATCTTCATCCTTAAATTCCGCTTCAAACAAACAATCATATAGACCTAAAGCATATTGACAAATAACAGTAGGATGATAAGTATAATTTACTTCATCCGAATACTTAAAAGTCGGAATTCCGTTTGCATCAAATGCCTGCTTATAACTTGCTTTACTTGTAAAATCAAGATAATACCTTCCCGGTGTTTCGGGCTTACTGCTAACATAACAGGGAGTTATAGTATGCCAATAATTTGCAGCCCGGGGATTAATAAATACAATTCCCTTATTCAATAAATTTAAAAACTTTTCTATGTTCATTTGTAAAATTTTATATTCTATTAAATATTATTTGGTGTGCTAATATTATTAATTTTATTTCGAATAAAAATGAGTATACTAAATAAAAGCCAAAAAGGTAAATCCCTGGTAATCCAACCGTTTGTAAAAATGCCTGTTGATTCAAAAAAAGAACGAAATAAAAGACCAATCCCTATTCCAACAATCCCAATTGAAATTACATAATATTCATTATCAATAGATTTCGATTTCCTGATAACGCTGAATCCCCATTTAAAAAATATGACGAACAAACCTACCGCAGCAATTAATCCGAAAACACCTAACTCAGAAGTTCTCATCAAGAAAAAATTATGTGCAGGTGCCGCCGCAATTAATTGAAGCAAATAAATTTCTTGTTCTATCCAACTACCCATAGGAACAGTTAAATAGGTATACATGTAATATCTGAACATTCCCGGCCCGACACCAAATATAGGATGATGAATTATCATTTGCCAAGCCATAGACCAAAGCGGGTAACGAGGATTCTGTAAGATTCTGTTAGTTCGGAAAAAATGATCAAATAACCAATTAAATTGAGGCATTAAAAATAGAATGAGAAATATTATTGCCAGAATTAAAATAAACTTCTTTAAAAACTTTTTTCTTAAATTAAATAACATAAAGATAACACTTACAAAAGCAGCAAATATGGCGGCACGAGAATTTGTTAGTAATATAGCTGTTGTTTGCAAAAACAATAGTAAACTCAACATTATTTTTAACCATCTCTTATCATTATTCCCTTTAAGCAGATAAATTAAGTTAATTGTAATTGCAACCGCTAGAAATCCTCCGACTGCGGCATTATTTGAAAAGAAACCACCAATGGTTACATAGCCGGATGTTATTAATAAATAAATAAGTTTATTGGACTTGATAAATTCAATTATTAAGGAAAGAGAAAGTACAAGACCGGAAAATAATATAGCATTAAAATATAAATAGATTTTATTCTTACCGGTTATAAACGAATAAAGCAGGTAAATTATTATAGCAAAAATAACAGACCTGCCGATTTCATTACCACCAATAAGAAATCGTTTTGAAAAGATTGAAGAGAACAACATTGATAAAAATGTGAGAATAAAGAACCATTGTACTTCTTTCGGAACGGTTGGGAAGTTATTAAAGTCAACTCCATATTCTATAAAAAATAAATAAACAAGTGCAATGAAATTAAATATATTTAATGCTATTCGTAAATTATCATTGATGTCGCTTGAAATTGTTACATAAGTGAAAATAATAAAAGGCAATAAAAATTTAGTTTTGTATTTATAGAAACAAAATAAAATTAAGATTATTCCTATAAGATATAGCTGGTAAGGAGAAATAATAACCGCAACTACTGCAAGTAGTAAAGAAAAAAGTATTATGTCAATATTAATATCTAAAGCTTGTTTAAACATCAAAAATTATTTTATAACTAGTTTGAAATCATAATAGATTTAATTTTTAACAAAACCTTTATTTTTGCTCGCTTCAATCTCTAAAGTTTTTAAAAATTTAATAATTTCATTTTTAACTAAAGAATATTCAAGTAATTCCATACACTCAAAAGTTTTACAATATCTGCCTCCGTATGTAAAAAAATATTGTTCATCTTCATTTGGTGAACATTTAATTACCCTTCTGATAAAACCGTTATTTTTTCCAATGGGTAATGAAAATTGTGGATTTGTCGGTCCATAAATTGTAAAGGTTGCTTTGCCAAGTAAATTAGCAATATAAATTACACCTGTGTCATTGGAAATCATTACCGAACAATCTTTTATAATATATATTAATTCTTTAATAGTTTTTGTAAAGATCAATTTGATGCCATTATCTTCAATCTCCTTAATTGTTTCATTATTCAAAAGCCGTCGTTCACAAATAATTGAAACATCGTAAATCTTATGTAAATCTTTAGCAAGGTTTATAAATTTTTGTAGCCCCCATTCTTTAGCCTTCCACCCTGCAAAGGGATGAATTAAAATCTTTGCATTCTTATCAAAGTTTGCCGGAAATTCCTTTATCGCATCTTCACCGTTACTTTTATAATATTTTAGTACCGGATTTAAATGTATGTCTATTAAATTCTGTTTCTCATTTTTTAATGCAAAGGTGTCGAAAATATTTTCAAAGAAATAAGTATTAAAACCTACTAGTTTATTAGCACCGCTAAAAAGAGAAGCTGTTGCAGAGATATATTCGCAGGTTAGATCGAATAAAATAAACGGTTTAGATTTTCGAATTTCTTTTATTAAAGTAAAATTTGGAATTCGAGTATTGAATTTTACTTTTTGTTTCTTAAAAGTCTGATACTTTATATTGTTAAAGTATAATTCATAAATAATCTTACTTTCTTCAAAACAAAAAATCTCAATTTCCTTTTTTCCCGAATGCCTTTTTATATAATCAATTGCAGGTATTGTAAATACAGTATCACCCAATAATTTAAATGCAATTATGGTAATTCTGTTATCATTTTTCTTTTTTGTCTTAAAAGTATTTTTGACAAACGGAAAAATAATTTTGCTTATTTGAAATAAAAGTCTCTTCATCTATTTAAATTGATTTCTGTTTTTCCGTTAATCTATTATAAAGCAAAACTATTTGATTAAAATTATTATGCCAATTATAATTTTCAATTACTTTCTGTCTGCCGGCAAAAGCAAGAGAAGCCGAAAGAGTTTTGTTCATTAAAATTTTTTCTATTGCCTCAGCGGCTTTTTCAGGATTATCCGGTATAACAATTAGTGCTGTTTTTTCATTTTCAAAAATTTCTGTAAATCCGCTGCTGTTAGAAACCACAACGGGGATATTACAGGCTGCGGCCTCAATAGCAGATACGCCAAAGCTTTCTCTTCTTGATAAAAAGACAGCAACATTCATCATATTATAATATAACGGTGTTACATTATTATCAATTCTACCATGGAAAATTGTATCTTTTTCTAAATTTAAGGATTTAACCAGCCTCTTCAAATCCAGTTCGTAAGTACCGCTTCCAACAATAAGTAACCTTAAGGGTAGTTCATGGTATTTATCTTTTAATATCTTAAAAGCATTAATTAGAGTATCTATGCCGTATATCTTTTCTAAATTTTTTACTGTACCTATGATAAAATCATCTTTGCTAAATTCTGTTCTTTTTTCCATCGGTTGAAATAGATTTATATCTATACCAAAAGGTGTAACAATAATTTCTTTTAAAGTATATTTACTGCATTCCCTTGCCATAACAAAACTTGTAGAAAAAATCATTTTTGCCTTAGACAAAATATATTTCAACAAAGCTTTATGCAAAAAAGAAACTTTCGGAAACTCGAATACATCACTGCCCCATACTGAAATAATTAATGGTTGGAATTTTGACAACACTGCTAAAAACCCGTAACTGGAAGCATAATGAGCATGCAATATATCCGGTTTAAATTTATTTATAATAATTTTTAATTGTTTTATGCCTCGTAAATATTTTAATTTGGAAAATGTACTTAAAGAAACCTCTTTATTATTTATGTTTATATTTAATGTTGAATAAATAATGTTCTTATATGACTCAAAAGATTTATGGCTAACACCGGATAATCCGCATAGATAAACATTAAAACCTGCGTTTGCAAGACTTGTTACCCATTTTATAGTATGCGGTGAATTTGGATCCGATAAAATTAAAATCTTAGTCAAACTATTTTTATTCTTAATTGTTCAATCAAAAAATATAAAAAATGTTAAAGTTTACGAGCAGTACAAATTAAATTTTGCGTAAGTATTTTTTCTTTATCTCCTGATTCAATAATTCGTACAGAATTATATATAGTCTTAATAATTTTCCATAATATAACCCGAATAAAACCCGGCAGGTTTACTGAGACGGGAGAAGTTTCATAAAAATTTATTTCCTGAAAATTCTCAAGTCTTAAAATTTGAATTAATGAATTAGGATTTAAAATTGTAAGATGAGTTAGATCTCCATAAATTATTTTTTGAGGATTTATACCTTGGCCATTCGGAGTACGCACTATCAGAATGCCATTATGGTTTAAAATTTTATTTATTCCGGCAAATAAATCTTGCAATTCATTTTTATCAAAATGCTCAACAAAATCTAGAGCAAAAACCACATCATATTTTTTATCTTCTTTAAAGAATTCAAAAACATTTTCAGCATCAACATTCAATCCTTTTTGTTTAGCTTTTTCTATTTGTTGTTCAGAAATATCTATTCCATATAGATTATTAAATCCTTCTAGTTTTAGAAATTGCAGGAAATAACCGGAACCACAACCAAGTTCTAAAATACTTGAATCATAATTATAGTTTTTTAAAAGAGGTAAATATCTTTTTTTATATGCCCTATAATCTGAAATTATATTAGAAGTATCTTCATTACCAATAAATTTTTTAAAATTTGAATTATAACTTTCATAGAGTCTTAAACGGAAATCTTTATCTTTTAATTTATTATCGTCCATATAAATCGATTATTGTTAGTTTTAAAGGATATAATATAAGTTTTAAACCTTAACTTCTTCTTTCCTTAAACGGATTTAATGTCCCGAAAGCTCTTTCAAACAGCTTTACGGCACTATGGTTTATTAGTTTTGCATTTAACATATAGATAAAAATAAAAACCGCAAGCCTTACAAAGCCGTTTAATCCAAAAAAACCGAATAATTTTTCCGGAAGTACAACTACTGAAATTACAAAACTAATAAGCCCGTTAATTATATCGAAAGAAAATTCTTTAATAAAATATACAATTTTTAATTTAAGTTTATACACAATAACTAGAATACTTGCCAAAAAGAAGAATACAAAACTTAAAGTAGTACTTATTGCAAGGCCGTTTTGGAAAAATTCTTTAACCAGCAGAAAGTTTGCGGCTACCTTTATTGCACAGCCTGCAATTGTAATTGCAAGTAGTATTTTAATTAAATTCGCACCGTATAACACTTTATTCATTACAGCGTAGGTAGAATAAAACACAAGGCTCATTGAATAAAACTTAAGAACTTCAAAAGTCATTTGTGTAGCGTTGTTGTTGAATTCTCCGCGCTGGAATAATATTCTAATTAAAACATCTCCGTAAAAATAAAGGACAATGCTTATGGGAATAAACATGAAAAGATTGACGCGGAAAAAATTATCCAGTTTGTTCTGCACATCTTCTTTAAGGTTGGAAATAATGGATTGCGAAAAGCTCGGGAAAATAGCCGTCGATACAGCACCGGAAATAATTGCTACGGGAAGCAGATACAGGTTCATTGCATAATTAAGGGATGCAATACCTCCCTGCTGCACCGAACCGAAAAAATACCTGTCTGCGAGTAAATAAATCTGGCCAAGTGCTTCAATTAAAATAGTTATGACAAGTGAATTATTAATTATACTTCTCGTTCTGCTTCCTTTTACAAAAGCGAACAAATTAAGCTTGATTTTTTTGAGTGATTTTACAATAAGAAAAACAAGCTGTGCAAAAGTTCCCGCCGTGTATCCGAAGGGAATTGTATAAACTCCGATTTTGTCTGAAAAAACTACAACCAGTAAAATGATTGCTATGTTAAGAAAAAGCTGAGAAATCGCCGGGGATTTAAATTCAAATTCCGACTGCAGAAAGGCTGCCAGAACAGCAAACGCCGAATTAAGAGGAATCGTTAACAGAAAAATTCTGAAAACATTAAGCGTCGTGGTAAACTCCGCTGCAGATGCAGATTGCAGGTAAAACTTTACAATGAAACCGGAAAGCAGGTAAAGTATAAGCGCAAGCAACAAACCGAAACCGGTAAAAGTCCAGAATGTTGAATTAGTAAAAACGAGCGGGTTTTCCCTGCCTTCAATTTTTGCTTTGTTGTAATTGGGGACAAAATAATTTTGCCCGAGATATAAAATAACAGTATTAATAGTTATAGGCAGTACTGCGCCAACCAGGTATAAGTTGTATTGCGTATTCAGTCCGAAAAAGCCGGCGAACACAACTTCCCTTATTAACCCCAGTCCCTTTCCTAAAAAACCCACAGCAGTAATTAAGATGGATGCCCCTGCTACCGTAGAGGTGAATTTTTTTGCGGCCATTAAATGTTAAAACTTGTTAATAAATAAATTTTTACAGTGTTGTAAACAGGCAAAATTTCATCTTTCATTTCTTTTTCCTCGTCTTAAAGTCGTTTCCTATTAAAAATGATGGGATTTTAATTTCACAGAGTTCCCCAGAGTAGCCACAGAGTAACACAGAGTTTTATGACTTTATTAATCCTCAGTGAAACTCTGTGTAGCAAAAGTAAGTAAAGAAAAGTAAGCGGCGGTACTCTATGTTCACTAGTTAATACCATAGCACTAATCTTTAAAATAGATTATGAAGCAAAGGAATATCAATTGAATTTAGCAATAAAAATTTCTTGATTTTGTTTTTTAGAAACAGAAACAATTACTTCGAATTTGGATGCTATCTCATCTGCAATCCACTCCTCAACACATTGTATGCAAACTTTAGCAGGCATGCTTCTAACCACTACTACTCCTGTATTATAATCAACCGTAAAACTTGTTGTTGAATTAATCTTTACACCTCAGCAAACCGGGTAAATTTCTTCATTCATTACTTCATTATTGTTTTAAGGTCATTTTCAATTTAATTATTCTATCCGTTAGACGAAATTACACTTTTAAAATATTCCAGCGTTACTTCTAGTCCTTCAGACCTTTCAACTTTCGGTTCCCAGCCCAAAATTTTTCTTGCTTTGGTTATATCCGGCTGACGCACTTTCGGATCATCTTCTGGTAAATCTTTATAGACTATTTTACTTTTTGTGCCGGTAATTTTAATTACTTCTTCCGCAAATTCTTTAATTGATATTTCAGCGGGATTACCAATATTAACAGGATCGGTTTCATTCGACATAAGCAGCTTAAAAATTCCATCAACAAGATCGGATACATAACAGAAGCTGCGCGTTTGGGAACCGTCGCCGAACACGGTTAAATCTTCGCCTCTTAATGCCTGGCCTACAAATGCAGGCAAAGCTCTTCCGTCATCTAGCCGCATGCGCGGTCCGTAAGTATTAAAAATTCTTACGATACGTGTATCAACTCCGTGGTAACGATGGTATGCCATTGTAATTGCTTCTGCAAAACGTTTTGCTTCATCATAAACACCGCGGGGGCCAATCGGGTTAACATATCCCCAGTAATCTTCTGTTTGCGGATGAACTTCCGGATCGCCGTATACTTCGGATGTTGATGCAAGCAGTACCCTTGCCTTTTTTTCTTTAGCAAGGCCAAGTACTTTATGTGTACCTAAAGAACCAACTTTTAATGTTTGAATGGGGAGTTTTAAATAATCAATAGGACTAGCCGGCGAGGCAAAATGCAGAATGTAGTCTATCCTGCCGGGCAGAAAAATATAATTTGTTATATCATGCTTTACAAACGAAAAATCTTCGTTGCCGGCAAGATGCGCAATGTTATTTATATTCCCCGTAATAAGATTATCAACACAGATTACTTTAAATCCTTCTTTTAAAAGCCTGTCACATAAA
This sequence comes from Ignavibacteriaceae bacterium, assembly GCA_046704255.1. Classification (GTDB taxonomy): domain Bacteria; phylum Bacteroidota; class Ignavibacteria; order Ignavibacteriales; family Ignavibacteriaceae; genus FEN-1297. The sequence continues at coordinate 8,440 of JBJKSH010000182.1, forward strand.
TGCGAGCCTAAAAATCCTGCTCCGCCCGTAACTACAGATGTCGGTTTATACAATTTTAATTTTCCTTTCCTTCTTTTTTATAATTATAAGTATTTCGTTCGCCTGCAACAAAAATTAAAGACATTAGGATGAATACAAAAACTCCGCCCATAACGGATGAGAAAATTGTTCTTGGAGACGACGGGCTTAAAGGCGGTATTGCCGGATCAAGAACCTGCACTGTAGGTATGTCTTTGCTTTCCTGAATTTTTTCTTTGTAATATTCCTGTTGAAGCATAGAATAAACTTCGTTTTGAATTTTTACTTCACGCAGTAAATTGGCTAATTGTTTGCCTAGTTCCGGTGCTTCATTAAAAGTTATCAAATAATCCCTGCTGCCCATTTCCATTTTCGAATATTGATCTTTTAATTGCTTAAGCTTTTCTTTAAGCATTAATAAATATTTATTATCGCTTCTTAGGTTCGGCTCTACCATTCCGATTTCAATTTCGGTTTTCATAATTTCGGACTTTAACTTTGCAGCAGCATCTATTGCAGCATTAACTTGTTCGGGAAGCGAAACAGCTTTGTTTTTCTTTTGAAACATCATTAAAGCATTTTCAACAGAATCCAGTTTGCTTCTTGTCTGTTCCAATTGATTGCCTATAAATATCCTTGTATCTTTTGCTTTGGAAGTTAGTTTCTCGCGGTTTATTTTATCAAGAGCATCTACAAAATTATTAGAAATCGAAGCGGCTAATTTTTTTATGGAATCATTCCGGTTTGAAAAAAAAGGGAAAAGAGAAGTAGAAACATTAACACTCAATGAGATTATTCTTTCTTTGGAAACACTAACATTTAAATTCTTGTCTAATTCACCCGCAGCTTTATAAATATTTTTTTTACCGTAAAACTTTTGCAGGTTATCTTTCTTAACTACGTAAATTGCGGCAGTCCGGCTCTTTAAAATTTCCTCGTACAATTGAGAGTTTGCATTAGTATTGCTTCCCATCATTAAATCGGAAAAGTTCTGACCTCCCAAAATGCTTGCAAAGCCGCTAAGATGCTGGCTGCCTTCGGGCGGTAAAACAGTAACAACGGCACTATAGGTCCGCGGATAAATAAAAAATAAAATTAAAAAGATAAAAACAGTAGACAGAACTGTTACTTTTATAATCTTAGCCCTGTTAAAAATTATAATATTTAATATATCGTGATAAGTCACCTTTTATTTCCTTGTAGCTACTATTATTGCAACTGTTGCGGCTATTATAGAAGCAAATTGCCCCACGACTTGCAGAGCAGTAGTAAAGACATCCCAAAATCTGGGCGGCGGCGGCTGTTCCGGCACCCAAATTGTATCACCGGGGTTTAGAGAGTCCACTTTACCTGCATCCACCCATTCACCGGTGGCAGCTCTTATAACTCTTACATGATCTTTTTCCGCCCTCCATCCGTAGCCGCCGGCTAGTTTTAAATAGTCGTCAACTGTTAATCCATCCTGATAAATAATATTCCCGGGGTTAACTACCTGCCCAAGCATTATTATATAATTTTTTGCTTCCGGAACATTAATAATATCTCCCTTTCTTAGGATAATATCATCGGCTTTATCATGGTTGTTAAAAAGTGCGGAGAAATTTACAACAACTTTACCAACCTGCTGAATCGATTTTGCTTTATAATAAGCATACTCATCATCGCTCATATCTTTCCGCTGCATATTTTTAAGCATTTCATATTCAGGATCAAATTTAACTTTTCCCGTAGAACGTGTTATGCTTGCATCTTCCAAAGAAGCACCTTTTAAAAATCCTCCGCATTCTTTTATTATATCTTCTAAAGTTGTTTTACCTTCGGTAATTTTATAATACCCGGGATATTTTACCCAACCGGTTACCTCTACGTAACGGTCTATGAAATATAAAGGAATTTTTCTTACTATTACCATATCCTGATCATGCAGAATCATTTTATTACCGTCTAGCTGCTTAAACGAGTAGTAAAAACTTTTTTGTGTTTTACCGTTCGGTTGGAATCTTACTATTTCAATTGAATCTTTTTCTGCTTTGCTTAACAAGCCGCCGGCAAGCTTTATAAAATCGGTTACGGTTTCATTTTTAACAAACTCATAAATTCCGGGGTATTTTACTTCGCCCCGGATAGATATTACTTTATCAACTTTATCTACGTAAACAACATCACCATCCTGAAGCAAAGGGTTATCGGTTTTATTGCCGAATCTTAAGAATTTTAGGAAATCATAATATTTTGATTCACCATTCCTTCCTGTAATTTTTATATCTCTGTAATCGGAGGTTTTTGTCAGGCCGAATGAATTTCCTATCAAATCCATTAGCCTTGAATTACCCGGCATAATATAAGATGCAGGCTTTTTAACATCGCCAATAATAGAGACTTTTATTTTCCTGAAAGCTACCAGTGAAACAAAGACATCAACATTTTTATAATATTTATCTATTGCATCCTTAATATCCTGTTTTGCTTTAATCAAATTAACATTTTGAAGATTTACACCGCCGACTTTTGGTATAAACAAATAATCCTGCTGGTTGATAAACAAATTAAGAGAGATATCCTGAATGCCGCTTATTGAAATAAATAATTTATCTCCGGGTCCCACAATATATTCGTTAGGATCAACACTGCCTTCTGAGCCCGTTAAATAGAAATTTTGCGGTGCCGCAGTAGAATCCTGTTTTTCAGTAAATGATCTTTCCTGGTAATCGGGGAACATCTGCGCGTGCAATGTTTGAAATGCAAATAAAAATATTATGATTAAGTAAAATATAATATTCAACGATTTAATATTTTTTAAAATTATTTTGAAATAAAATAATTCTACATAATTTATTTCGGCAATAGAAGTAGTTGTCAATATTTAGTCGGTTTCAATTTTTTGTTGATCCTCTACGAGGATCTTAGATTAAGTTAAATAGCCTTCTTTACAATAATATACCTTGTACAACGGTAGGAAAAATTAAAATGTTTTTTTGCATATACTACGTTACAGATACATTTACCGTAGAACAAATCTTAGTACTTTTCAATTTTTCTTTCCTCGTAGATGAAATATTATTGTAAAAAGAATAAATCACAAATTCTTAAATCCTCGCAGAGGATTGACAAATTCTAATAAATAGCTCAATAAAAATTATGAAATAATTCCCTCACCTCAAATCTTTAAAGTTATTTTCCTTAAAGAAAATATGCTTATAATTATTCCTATAACCGGGCCGGTAAACAGTAATATAAGGATATATAATCCGTTTCTAAAATTTAAAAATCTCCTTAAATCGATCAGGCTTCCGAAATAATATATTAGGAAAGAAAATATTGCCAAAGAAATTATTCCGGCAAACAGCCCGGTAAAAAAGCTGTTCAAAATTATAGGCATTTTAATAGTTGATAGCTTTGCTCCGACAAGTTTCATCGTCTCCAGCTCTTCATATTTTGAAGTTGTAATTAATTTTACGGTACTGTAAACAATATAAAGCGATATTAAAAGAAGTATTGCGGTAACAATAAAAATATATTTTTTTATCCTGTTAATTGTATTAAGAAGTTTATAAACAAACTCCTGCTGGAAAACAACATCGTCCACGCCGGGCATTTGAGAAATTAAATTTACTATTTTATTTAAAGAATCTTTTTCAACAAAATTGTCTTTAATCTTAATCAAAAAAGATGCTGGCAGCGGATTATAGTCCAGCACTTTTTGAAAGTTTTCGCCCGTTTCTTTAATAAAATTTTTTGCCGCCTGCTTTTTATCTATATAACTTACGGAGCTGATGTAATATTTATTTTTCAATTTTTTCTGCAATTGAATTGTACCGGAAAGACTGAGTGAATCTTTTAGGAATACATTTATGCTAACACTTTTTTTAAGTATGCTTTGAAAATTACCAGATAACTGAATAGTAATAACAGAAGCAGTTATTAAACAAATTGATATTACTGTGGAAACCAGGGAAAGAAAGAAAGAAGATTTTGCCCTTCCAATAAGTTTAAATGATTCTCTGAACCAGAAAAATACCATAAAAATATAAAGTTATATATCGCTTTTGCAAATTTAATCAATTAAAAGTTAGATTCATCAATCCACCTTGTTATCATCCACTTTTGTGTATCGGAATCTTTTCTTAAAGACATGTTCACCCTGCCGTCAAGCCGAATTACATCTGTCGGATTAAATGTAATAGTTAAATTAAAACCTCTTACTATATTAGCGGTGGAAGAATCCGTGGAAGCGAGAACAATATTATTCCATATAAGCGAAAGGTTCTGTGCATTTTGGAATAAGCCGTACGTGGTTTTCATTTCTTCATCTCTTCCCCACGAAACATCAACGCCCTGATCATAATCGTGATAAGTAAAAATAAAGTCGCCGGTAATTAGCTGCCCGTAAATTGAAGTATCTTTAAAAGTATAGGCATATTGAAAATTCTGGAATACACCGTCAACAGTTTTTTGATCGGAAATAATTGAGGAAGCATTTCCGGTGCTTGTATCCAGTGCCGGCGCAAACGGGTTTTTACATCCTGTAAAAATAAGCAGCAATAAAAAATATTTAAGATGTCTTTTCCTAATTAGTTATGCCTCGGGTTAAGTTCAAGTCCAATTTCAGGTTCAAGTTTATGATTAAATTCAAGTTTGCCGGGTTTCAGCTCTTATCAAGTTGGCAAAAATCCCTTCGGATTGTTGATTTATGATTGTTGAATAAAATCTCAAAATTCGCATTTATTCAAGTCAGAAATCATCATTCGTATTTCATCAATTAAAATCATACTTCATCAATCATAGATCATAAATCATCAATCATCAATCATAAATCCCTTAGTACGTTCTACCTTTCAGTTCGCTCCAGCTCGGCAGGCTGCTGTTTTTAGAATCCTGCCAATAATAAATGCTCCATATTTCCCTGGAATCTCTAATCATATTAAATCTTAAATCACCCTGATAATTCTGCGGCAAGTTAGGATCATTTGCCGGAACATTCAAGGAATAGGAAGCAGTATACACCAGACTGTCTCCCTGCGGGCTGTAATTTTCACTTGTTAAAGAAAGTGTAATGGGAAGTTCCTGGCTGACCTTGGCCGCCATGTTTGTAAAATATTGCTCTTCGTTTTTTACTCCCCAATCTTCCGATAATGACGGAAACTGGGATAGCGCACCGCTTGATGCCGAAAATACAAAAGTCTTTTGTGTAAACGAATAATCCGACAAACAGGAAACGTAATTTTCAACATTTTTATCTTTAAGAGAATTTACAAGGTTGGAAATAAGAATTTGCGGAGTAACAGCCTGCTGATAATCTGCCCGCGGCTGATTTGGTTTTTGTGCAGGCCTTGTAGTAAAAAGATCACAGCCGCCGAATGTAAATACAAGTAATATAAAAAGACACAGTTTCATTTCCGGGCAATAATAATAATTCTATGCGAAGTTTCTAAGTCAAAAGAATTTCCACTCGAATCTCCAAAGTATTTTTTTATTGTAAATCCAGTCGATTGCAACGCATCAAATAATTCATCCTTGCCGTACATTCTTACCGATTCATGATAATTTTTTTGACTGCCGTTATATTTAATAATTATCTGTTTATTTACCCTGTTGCCGTTAATGCTTCTTCTTTGAATTATTTTTTCATTACCGAAATCTTCAACGGATTCGCTTACAAGATTTTTTTCAACGTATCTTGTATTAAAATAATCCAGAACAAAATATCCGTCCTTTACAAGATGATTATAAGCAGCCTTGAAAATTTTATAATTATCGCAGTCATCTTCAAAATAGCCGAAGCTAGTAAAAAGATTATTAACAAGTTTAAAATCAGAACAAATAGAAAATTCTCTTAAGTCCGAACGAATGAAATTAATATTAAGATTTTCTTTTTTTGCGGTTTCCTTTGCAACATTTAACAGGTTCCTGCTTAAATCAATTGCAGTAACCGGAAAACCTTTTTCCGCAAATAAAATTGAATGGCGCCCGCTGCCGCAGGCCATATCCAGTATTTTTTCTTCCTTTGCAATTTCAATGTTACTTAAAATTAATTCGACAAGTTTACGGGCATCATCGTTATTTCTATGCCGGTAAACATTTAAATATTCTTTAGTGTCGAACCATTCTTTAAACCATTCTGCCATTATATCAATATTCTTCCTAAAACCGCTCTCCCTATTGTTGCTTCATCGGCAAACTCCAGATCACCTCCAATCGGCAATCCCCGGGCAATTCGTGTAATTTTTGTACCGAAAGGCTTTAATAATTTCGCAATATAAAGTGTAGTCGTTTCCCCTTCCGTATCGGGATTTAAGGCCAGTATTACTTCCCTAATATTTTCAAATTCAAACCTTTGAAGCAGCTCTTTTATTTTTAAAGAGTCGGCACCGATACCGGTAAGCGGAGAAAGCACACCGCCGAGCACATGGTAAAGTCCGTTGTATTCATTTGTTTTTTCAATTGCCAGAACATCGCTTGCTTCTTCAATAACACAAACAATCGAATTATCCCGTTTAGGGTTCTTACATATTTCGCAAAGTTCTTCTTCAGCATAATTAAAACATCTTGAACAAAACTTAAGGCGGGTTTTTAAGTCCTTTAAAGCTTTAACAAGATTATCAACATATTCATCATCATTCTTTAAAATATGAAGAGCTAATCTCTGAGCGGTTTTTTTTCCAATACCCGGTAATTTGCTTAGCTCTTCAATTGCTGCTTGTAAAGGCTCTGCTATCTGCAATTTAAAATCCCGGTATATTCATTCCCGGCGGAAGCATACCTTTGGTTACCTTTGCCAATTCATCTTCTGCCAGCTTGTTTGCAGCCTGTAATGCTTTATTTACAGCTGCAACAACAAGATCTTCAAGTATCTCTTTTTCATCCGCTTTTATGACCTGCGGGTCAATCTCAACGGATATTAATTCCTTATTTCCGTTTGCGGTAGCTTTTATCATTCCTCCGCCTGCTTCTTCACTAACTGTTAAATTTCCAAGCTGACTCTGAACCTTCTGCATCTCTTCCTGCATTTTCTGCACCTGCTTTAACATTCCTTGCATTCCGCCCTTCATTAACTTCCTCCTGTATAATTTATTCTACACTTTTTAAATCTATTTTTTTAATTTTCGTGCAAATATAATATAAACAATTGACTTTTTATACCTAATTTTTATAATTTCTATCGTTAAAAAATATAAAGAAAGCTTTGAACCAAAATAAGTTACAAAATAATCATCAACCGGACGATGAACCGCCTAAAAGGGACCTGCCTTTAGATAAGCAGGATTATTTTGTGGTAGAGTACTTTGATTTTTTTACCAACAACGGAAGCAAAAAAGTAAAAGTAAAAGACCTGGGAGAAAAATTTGCTTCTATAAATTCTTTTTTTTTAGATTATTTAAAAGAATATAACATACCGGCCGGCTTTGTTAAACTACGTGATAAAACTTCTCTTAAGTTTATAAAACACAAACGATTTCCGTTTCTTATAAAGATATTAAACGTTGTGAATAAAAAAACGGCAGAAATTTTTGACAAGAAAGAACATGATTTTTTAAGCCTGCCTGTTTTCGAAATCCATTTCGGGCATAGTAAAGATTCATTAATTTCGGAAAGCCACCTTATTGTTTTTGATCTTTGCACCTACGAAGATATAAAAATAATATACAGAATTTGTTCCAAGGTAAATGCAGTCTTAAAATCTTATTTTGAACGGCGCGGCTTTTACATGGCAGAAGTTTCCTGCAGCTTTGGTAAATCCGAAGATAAAATTTATCTTGTTGATGATTTTACACCTCAAAGCCTAAAAATAATTCCTTTAAATAAAGTTGGAAAAGAAATAAACCCGTATAAATTCAGTACTTCGACAGAGATAAGGCATTATACCGATCACTTGTTTAATATGATGAGTACTTAAAAAATGTTTACTAAATACGGATATTCCACTCTTAGTATTATTGCCGTAGTTACGCTGGCTTTAATTTTAACCGGCCTTTTTATTCAAAATTATTTAATAAAAAATGTTATAGTTATACTGCCGTTATTTTTTCTGCTATTTTCTTTATATTTCTTCCGGGATCCAGATAGAACTCCACCGGATAAAGAAAATGTTGTTTTGTCTCCTGCCGACGGCAAAATTATTTTAATTAAAGATGTGTTGGATGAAGAATATTTAAAGGGAAGAGGCAGACAGGTTTCAATTTTTATGTCCCCTCTTAATGTACACGTAAACAGAATACCCGTCAGCGGTATTGTTAACTATTTAAAATATTTTAAAGGGGAGTATATTGCTGCATTTGAAGATAAAGCATCGGAAAGAAATGAACGGGCAATATTTGGTATTGAGAATGATTACGGCAAAGTTCTGTTTACACAGGTTGCAGGCTTTATAGCAAGAAGAATTATATATAATATTAAATTAGGTGATAATGTGGTTATGGGAAATAGATTCGGAATGATTAAGTTTGGAAGCAGAGTAGATGTTGTTGTACCGGAAAATTGGCAGGTAAAGGTAAAGATGGGAGATAAAGTTTTAGCAGGTAAGTCAATTCTTTTTGAGTATGTAAAGCAAATATGAGCAGATTAAGAATAACTCCTTCCGTTATACCTAATCTGTTTACCGCAATGAATATGTTTTGCGGCTACTTATCTATTATTAATACGGCGCAGGAAAAATACAACTATGCGGCATGGCTAATTGTTATTGCCGCTTTGTTTGATGCACTCGACGGGGTAATGGCACGTTTAACCCATTCCAGCAGCGAAATGGGTGTTGAACTGGATTCCTTATCCGATCTTGTAAGCTTTGGCGCCGCGCCTGCATTTCTTATTTATCAAATTTATTTGAAAGATTTTAATTCACTCGGTGTAATTATAAGCTCGTTATTATTAATTGCCGGCGGCTTTAGGCTTGCAAGGTTTAATGTGCAGCTTGTCGGCTTTGACAAATCATATTTCAAAGGCCTGCCTATACCAAGTTCTGCTATTACAATTGCAGGTTTTATTTTGGTTTACTTTAACAAAGATGCCGGCTTCCGGGAGCCGTATGCGTCTTTTATTATACCGCTTGTTCTTTTAACATCTTTCCTTATGATAAGCACTATAAAATACGATACTCTTCCTAAGTTCAACAAAAAAGGGATTAAGGAAAAACCGGTACAATTTATTTTTGTTATCCTGTCTATAATTGTTCTTATATTAACTTCCGGTAAGGCACTTTTCTATATATTTATTTTAATTATCCTATTTGGTATTTTTAGGCATATATTTTTTTTACTTTCTAAAAAGTTCTAATAGTATTTTTCAAATCATCAAACTAACAATAATAAGTAATCAAGGATTTTAATTTTGTATAAAGCAAAAGTATTGGTAAAGCGAAAACCTTCAATTTTAGACCCGCAGGGTAAAGCAGTAGAACAAGGCGCTGTTCACCTGGGATTAACAAATATTAAAGGTACAAGAATAGGAAAATTTATTGAGTTTATGGTAGATACAAAAGATAAAAGCTCTGCGGAAAAAGAAGTGAATGATTATTGCCGTAAACTTCTTTCCAACCCTATTATGGAAGATTACGAATTTACTCTTGAAAGTGCAGACAGTAATAATGAGAAGTAGTATGAAACCGAAATTCGGAGTTGTTGTTTTTCCCGGTTCCAATTGCGACCACGATGCTTATTATGCCTTAAAAAAAATTCTTAACATGGAAGTTGCCTTTTTATGGCATAAGGATACGGATTTGCAAAACAGCGATGTAATTATTCTGCCGGGCGGATTTTCTTACGGTGATTATTTACGCACGGGCGCAATTGCAAGGTTCTCCCCTATTATGAATTCCGTTATACGGTTTGCGGAAAACGACGGATATGTTATTGGAATATGCAATGGTTTTCAAATTTTATTGGAGGCAGGATTACTGCCGGGCGTAATGATTAGGAATAAATCATTGCAATTTGTTTGTAAAGATATTTACTTAAATACGGTAAATAGAAATACGGTTTTTACAAAAAATATTGAACCTGATAAAATATTAAAAGTACCGGTTGCCCACGGCGAGGGTAATTATTTTGCCGACGATAAAACGCTTAAGTCGCTGAAAGACAATAATCAAATAGTGTTTAAATATTCTTCCGGAAACGGAACCGTAAAGGATGATTTTAACCCAAACGGTTCTACGTTGAACATTGCCGGTATAATAAATAAAAAAGGAAATGTACTTGGTATGATGCCTCACCCTGAAAGGGCATGCGACCCGGTATTAGGTAAAACCGACGGGCAATCGATTTTTTATTCGATAATAAATAATGTTTTAAATTAAATTGGGAGTTGAAATGTTTAGTCACTTAGGTGCCGGTGAAATTATACTTATTGTTATTATAATTTTGGTTTTATTCGGCGGTAAAAAAATACCCGAACTTGTGCAAGGCATAGGTAAAGGATTAAAAGAATTCAAAAAAGCAGTTAATGAAGATGAAGAAGAAACGGCTAATTCGAAAAACAACAAAGACACAAAGGCTAAAAAGTAATTTGTATATTTGAATTTAGACACTTCTTTTTTAATTTTAATTGATTAAATTATACCATAGTAAATAACACTTTTCTCTATAGGTGAAAAAATGTTCGACCAAATTGGTTTCGGCGAGATTCTTGTAATAATGCTGGTTATCCTCGTTTTATTCGGATCGAAAAAAATTCCGGATCTTGCTCAGGGACTCGGCAAAGGTATAAGAGAATTTAAAAAAGCAATTAGAGACGTGGAAGACGATATTAAAGTATCTATTAACGACTCCGATAAGAAAAACAACGATAAACAAGCTTAAACTTACTGCTAAATTGTAAGTTTGTTTTTAATTTATTTAGGTAATTAAATGCTTGAAGATTTAAGCTTTGGAAAAATATTATTAATTATTTTGATAATTGTAGTT